>DATKQO010000073.1:0-3104 GCA_035532715.1 Gaiellaceae bacterium
CGGTTGAGGCCGTCGCGGGCGAGCCGCGCCGCCGCCTCGGGGAGGCTGAGGCCACGTTCGGGATCGGTCGCGAGCGACGCCGCAACCGCGGCCACGGTGGCGGCGTGAGGCGCGCGCTCGACCATCAGGCCGGCGTCGGCCACGGTACGAACCATGACACTCCTTCCGTCACCCCCGCGAGCCGCGCCGCGGCCCCCTCGCGACGATCCGGGACGGCCTCCGGCCCCGCATCCGCAAAGGATGCCGAGGCCGTGTGGGAAACCCACAACTCAGGCCGGGTGGAGGCGGATCAGCACCTCGAGCCCACCGCCCGCCGCGGGGACGAGCTCGATCGAGCCGTGGTCGGCCTCCACGAGGCGGCGGACGATCGCCAGCCCGAGGCCGCTTCCCTCGCCCGTCCGGGCGCGCCAGAAGCGGTCGAATGCCCGGCTCCGCTCCTCCGCGCTCATGCCCGGGCCCTCGTCACGCACGCGCACCTCGAGCCACGGTGGGGCTTCCCGGACGGAGAGCGTCACCGCACCGTCGCGGGGCGAGACCTCGAGCGCGTTGGAGATCAGGTTGTCGACCGCCTGGCGGAGCCGCTCCGCCGACGCCGACGCGGTGGGCGCGCCTGCGACGTCGGCGACGAGCCGCACCCCCCGCTCCTCGGCGAGAGCCGACCAGGCGTCGACGCTCTCTCGCAGGAGCTCTCCGACGTCGACCCGCCCCGCCGGCGCAGCCTCCGCGTCTGCGCGCGCGAGCGAGAGCAGGCCGTCGACGAGCCCGGCGAGCCGCTCCACCTCGGCGAGCGCACCGGCGAGATCGGCCCGTCCCGGCTCCGCGACGTCGCGGGCGAGATTCTCGAGGCGCAGGCGCAGCGCGGTCAACGGCGTCCGCAACTGGTGCGAGGCGTCGGCGACGAACTCCTGCTGCGAGCGGAGCAGTTGCTCGAGCTTCGCCACCGTCTCGTTGAAGACGGCCGCTAGCGACCGCACTTCGGGCGGCCCCTCGTTCTCGGCTGCGCGCGCCGCCAGGTCGCCTCGACCGACGGCGCCGGCGGCGCGCTCGAGCCCTCGCAGCGGGCGAGAGACGAACGCGGCGACGCGTGTGCCCACAACGGCCGCCACTGCGAGCACGATCGCGGCGATCGCCGCAAGCACGAGCCAGTAGCGACGGACGCGCGCGTCGACGGCGGACGTCGGATACGTGATGCGAACGGCTCCTTCGACGCGGCCCGCCGACAGGACGGGCACGGCGACATAGAGCAGCCTCGTGTGGAGGGTCTCCGAGTTGCGGGTGCCGGTCGCGACGTTGCCGCGCAACGCCGCCTTGATCTCGGGGCGCGAGGCGAACGTCTCGGTGCCGCTCGCGCTCGGGCTCGTGTCGATGACGGCGAGCGCCTGGCCGTTCACGATCACGACACGCCCACCGGTGTCCTGCCCGTAGCGATAGACGAATGCGGCGAGCGACTTGAGCAGGCTCTTCCCCGACGGCTTGAGCGAGTCTTCCGCAAGCGACGCGAGCGTCGTCGCGTCGCGTTCGAGCTTCGTCGAGAGCGTGCGCTGCTCGGTCCGCGCGTTCTGCACGCCGAGCGGAACCTCGAGCGCCGCGAGCACCACGACGACGAGCCCGAGGAAGGTGAGCAGGATGCGCCGGCTCACGCCCGCAGCCGGAAGCCGACGCCGCGCACCGTCTGGATCCACGCGGGGTCGCCCAGCTTGCGCCGGAGAGCGGCGACGTGGACGTCGATCGTCTTCGTCGAGCCGTACCACGTCGTCTCCCACACCTCCTCGAGCAAGCGCCGGCGACTGACCGCAGCGCCCGGGTCTCGCGCGAGGGCCGCCAGCAGATCGAACTCCTTCGGCGTCAGGTCGACCTCACGCCCACCGACGCCGACGCGCCGCGCGCGAAGGTCGACCTCGAGCTCGCCGACGTGGATGGCGCTCTCGTCGACCGCGCCCTGCGTGCGGCGGGTGACGGCGCGGATGCGCGCGATCAACTCGCGGATGCCGAACGGCTTGACGACGTAGTCGTCGGCGCCGAGCTCGAGGCCGACCACCCGGTCCGCCTCCTCCCCACGGGCGGTGACGACGATGATCGGCACAGCCGAGCGTTCCCGGATCCGGCGGCAGACGTCGAGGCCGTCCATGTCCGGCAGGCGGAGGTCGAGCAGCACGACGTCCGGCTCCGCGGCGGCCAGGGCGTCCGCGCCGGTCGCGGCCCGCACGACGTCGAAGCCCTCGCGCCGAAGTCCCTCGGCGAGCGGTTCGGCGATCGTGTCCTCGTCCTCGACGATCAACACGCGCATGCCTGCACTGTGCCGCAGGCTCCGGCGGGCAGCGTCCGGTCTTTGCCGGATCTTTGCCTTTCGCTTCCGAAGCTTTACCGCGCGCTCGCCCGCCGGTTCCCCCCGGACTCGTAGCGTCGGGGACGTCAAACCGGAGGTGAACCGAATGAAGAAGTCACATGCCGTCGCCGTCGCGCTCCTGCTCGGGCTCGCCGCGGTCTTCGGGGTGATCGCGGCCGGGCGGACGGCCGGAGTCGGCGCAGCGGCGCGCGCGCACACCGCGACGTCGTCCGTCACGGCCCGCGTACAGCGACTCGACCAGGCCGAGCGGACGCTCCAGGCCGCCCTGCGCCGCCGGCCCCCCGCACTCCCGCCCGCTCCCGCGCCTGCGGCGGCGCGCACGATCGCGGTGTCCGCGCCGCAGGTCGTCTACCGGAGGCCTGCCCCGATCGTCGTCGTCAAGCACAGCTCGCACCACGACGACTCCGGCGGCGAGCGCGAAGCCCAGGCCGGCGGTGGCGGCGATGGCTAACCACGTCGGACGCCTGTACGCGCTCGCAGTCGCGCTCGTCGTCTTCTTCGGAACGTGGGCGGTGATCGCCGCGCAGCCCTGGGTGACGGCAAAGCCCGATCCACACCTCGCGACGCTCGCTGCACGCGAACGGCAGCTCCAGCGGGAGAGCGTCGCAGTGCGCAGGCTCGTCGCGCAGCGGTGGGCCGTCTACCGCGTCGAGTTGCGCAAGCGGCAGGCGCAGATCTCCGCCGCCCACCAGACCCAGCCCGTGGTCGCAGCCGCCGTTCCGTCGGTGCGTGTCGTGACGCTGCCCCCGCTCACGGT
>DATKQO010000074.1:0-12113 GCA_035532715.1 Gaiellaceae bacterium
CTGCTTCAGCTCGCGGCCCGCGCCCGAGACGCCCGACTTCGCGTCGACGATCACGCTCGCGGGATCGACGGCGTCCTTCAGCGGGACGAGCGCGAGGATCGCGGCGGTCGCGTAACAGCCCGGGTTCGCGACGAGCGGCCCCGCGGGCGGGAAGAGCTCGGGCACCGCGTAGCTCCACCCGGTGAGGCCCGACGCACGCGGATGCTCGAAGCCGTACCAGGCGGGGTAGAGGGCCGGATCCTGCAGCCGGTGGGCACCGGAGAGATCGACGACCACGGTGTCCGCCGGCGGGTCGAGCACGGCGGCGCGCTCGTGTCCGAGACACGCGAAGACGACGTCCGCGCCGGCGGCGAGCGCGACCGCATTCGGGACGAAGCGCGGCAGCGAGCCGTTCAGGCGGACGTCGAGCGCCGCCGCAGGCTCGCCCGCGAGCGAGTCGGAGCCGAGCGCGACGAGCTCGAGCTCGGGGTGCCGCAGGACACGGTCGAGCGTCTCCTGGCCGGAGTAGCCCGAGGCACCGAGGATCGCGACCGTCGCCATCTACGCATATTACGCGTAAAGACGCGTAATATGCAAGTCAAGATGCGAAGGCGCCGATCACCGCCTCCGCGATCACGCGCATGGGCCGGCCCGAGAGCTGGCTCGCCTTGCGCAGGCGGGCGAAAGCCGCGTCCTCCGTGAGATTCTCCTTCGCCATCAGGATCCCCTTCGCACGCTCGATCGCCTTGCGGGCGGCGAGCGCGTCGGCGAGGGAGTCCACCTGCTCCCGCACCGCGGCGAGCTCGCCGTAGCGCGCCCGCGCGGTCGCGATCGCCGGCAGGAGGTCGTCCTCGCGGAACGGCTTCGCGAGATAGCCGAAGACGCCCGCCTCCGCAGCACGGGCGACGAGCCGCTGCTCGGTGAAGGCGCTGACGATCACGATCGGCATCGGCCGCTCCTCGAGAATGCGCCGCGCCGCCTCGATCCCGTCGAGGCGAGGCATCTTCACGTCGAGAATCGCAAGCTCCGGCCGCTCGCTCCGCGCGAGCTCGAGCACCTCCATCCCGTCACGCGCCTCGGCGCAGACCTCGTAGCCCGCGCGCTCGAGCAGGTCGCGCAGATCGAGGCGGATCAGCGTCTCGTCCTCACCGATCAGGACTCTCACCTGCGGCCTCCCTGCTCGTCGGCTGCGGTGATCTCGACCGAGCCGTCCGGCCCCGGTTCGATCCGCAACGGCCACTCGTTCCCGCTCGGCGAGCGCACGGAGACGACGACAGGACGCAGCGGCTTCTCGCCCACCGTGCGACGCGCGGCGAGGAGCTCCGAGTGACGCACGACTGCGGCGCGCAGCGCAGGCACGAGGTCGCTCTCCTTGAACGGCTTCACGAGATACGCGAAGACGCCGGCCGAGATCGCCCGCTCGACCACGGCGCGGTCGGAGAACGCAGTCAGCATCACGATCGGGATCGGCCGCTCCGCGTACATCCGGCGCGCAGCCTCGATCCCGTCGAGCTTCGGCATGCGCATGTCGAGCAGCGCGACATCCGGATGCGCAGTGCGTGCGAGCGCGACCGCCTCCTCGCCGTCGCGCGCCTCGGCGCACACGATGAGGCCGTGCTGCTCGAGCACGCCGCGCAGGTCGAGGCGGATGATCGCCTGGTCCTCGGCGACGAGCACGCGCAGCGGACCTGTCCCAGGCCCTCCCGACTCGACGTTCATGCGCGCTCCCTTCGGTCCACAAAAAAAGCCCCCAGGAGCCAATGAGCTCCTGAAGGCACCACCGCCCTCGGCGACCGCTTCCTCGCGGTCGACCTGTCGACCACGGTAGCCGTAGGAGCGGACGTGCGCAAGCGCGCGTGCACATCCGCACGTTGTTGTCGTGCGCTTCGCGGATTCGCTACCGTCGGCGACGGCGGCCCGTTCGAATCCGGCCGTGCGCCCGGCACCGACGCCGGCCTGCGGTTCCCGGACGCTGTCGTCCGAGGCCCTGGCGACGACGCCGATCTCTCCGCCGCCGATGCGGCACTCCGAGCGTTCGGACTCATCGCCGCGCCGTGCCCGTTTCGGCGAGGCCCCACGTCGACACCGAAAGGTGGTCCAGATGGAATCCTGCATCGACCTCGACGACGACGCCGTGGCGCACGTGCCGACGACGCTCGCCGCGGCGGGAGGGGCGGAGGGCTACACGCGCGAGCGCGTGCGCCAGCTCGAGAGCCGCCTCGAGTTGCACCTCGCGCGGGGCGCGACGCCGTTGCCGCTCACGGCCGAGGCGCTGCGGATCGTCGAGGCCGCGGCGCCGTCTCCGCGCTCCGACGTCGCCCACCTGCTCGTCGCGCGCGGCATCTCAGCGCGGCCCTTCGACCCGGCCGGCGTGATCACCGCGGCGAAGCTCGGCGGTCTTCGCGTCGAGGTGCTCGCGCTGGACGGGCTCGTCGTCGGCAAGGACGGCGCGGCACTGCCGGAGCAGGCGTTGTCGCTCGCCCGCGCGCTCGTTGCGCGTCACGGGGCGACGAGCGTGAGCGAGTTGACGGGACTCCTCGAGGGCAGCGGGCTCTCTCCGGCGGCGCTCCGCCGCCTGCTCGAGCACCGCGGCGAGGTGCGCTGGCTCGACCCGCGCCGCGAGTGGCTCGTCGTACCCGGCAAGCGAAGCCGAGCGGGAACCGGGTTGCGCAAGATGCTCTCGATCGCGCGGTCGCTCTCGCTGGACGACGTCGACGAGGGGTTGCGCCGGAGCGCGCGGCCCATCGCCCTGCCGCGGGGCGTCCTGCACTCGATGTGCGAGACGTTCGACTGGATCGCAGTCGACCGCGGCTCGGACGCCGTCGCCGCGACCGTGCGGCTCGATTCTGCACGCACTCTGAGTCCCCTCGAGCGGGAGCTCGTACGCATCTTCCGCACCGCAGGCCCCGTGCTCGGATTCAAGCGGGCGGTGCAGCTCGCGTCCGACGCGGGGATCAACCCGACGAGCGCAGGCCTCTACCTCAACCGCACGCCGGTTCTGCGCACTGTCTCGCGCGGACGCTACGCCGTACGAGGTGCGACCGCGTAGGGCTACGAGAGAACCGCGCGCAACCCGCGGACGGCCTGGGCGATCCGCTGCTCGTTCTCGACGAGCGCGAAGCGGACGAAGCCCTCGCCGTCCGCGCCGAAGCCGCTGCCCGGGCTGACGGCGACGTGCGCCTCGCGTAGGAGGCGTACCGCGAATGCCTGCGCTCCCTCCGCCGCGAACGCGTCGGGAATGCGCGCCCAGACGAACATCGTCGCCGCCGGGCGCGGCACGTCCCAGCCGATCCGCGCGAGCCCGTCGCAGAGCGCGTCGCGGCGGCCGCGATAGACCTCGGCCACCTCCGCGGGATAGTCCCCCGCCTCGCGCATCGCCACCGTCGCCGCGATCTGCAGCGGCTGGAAGCTGCCGTAGTCGAGGTACGACTTCAAGCGCGCGAGTGCACCGATCACGTCCGCGCGGCCGAGAACGAACGCGACGCGCCAGCCGGCGACCGAGAAGCCCTTCGTCAGTGAGTACAACTCGACCGCGACCTCGCGCGCTCCCTCCGCCTCGAAGATCGACGGCGGGCGGTAGCCGTCGAACCCGAGGTCCGCGTAGGCGAAGTCGTGCACGAGCACCATCTCCTTCTCGCGCGCGAAGTCGACGAGCCGCTGCATCTGCTCGAGATCGGCGACCGCCGTCGTCGGATTGTGCGGGAACGAGCAGAGCAGGACGCGGGGCCGTGGTTGCGACAGCTCCCACGCGTCCTTGACTCCTGCGACGAAGTCGACATCCGGGCCGACCGGGACGCGCTGCACCGCGGCACCCGCGAACCCGGGCGCGAACAGGTGGATCGGATAGCTCGGGCTCGGCACGAGCGCGACGTCGCCCGGGCCAAGCAGCACCCAGAGGAGGTGCACGAGCCCCTCCTTCGCACCGAGCGACATCGTCGCCTCCGTCTCGGGATCGAGCTCGACGCCGTAGTGCGCGGCATACCGCTCGCAGATGGCCTTGCGGAGGTTCGGCAGGCCGCGACTCGCCGAGTAGCGGTGGTTGCGCGGCAGGAGCGCCGACTCGCGGAGCTTCTCGACCGCAACCTCCGGCGGCGCGACGTCGGGATTGCCGAAGCCGAAGTCGATCACGTCGTTTCCTTCGCGCCGCAGCTCGAGCTTCAAGCGCTCGACCTCCGCGAAGGCGTACGGGGGAAGCGCGTCGACCCGACGGAATTGCATCACGCGGCAGATCGTCGCAGAGCTGTCGGGCCTACGTGACGAGGACGAGCCGGTCGCGGTGCACCGCCTCGACGTTGAGCGGTTTCCCGGCCAGCTCCGCGGAGTCGACCGCAGCGATCCCGCGGGCGAACGCCGCGCCGCCCGGCCCGACGAGCTCGACGCCGTCACCGGCCCTGAAGTCGGCGTCCCAGCCGGTGACGCCGACCGCGAGGAGACTCGCGCCGCCGCCGACAACCGCGCGCTCCGCGCCCTCGTCGACCGCGATCCGCGCGGTGACGCGCTTGCCGTGACGGAGCCAGAGCTTGAACGCGGGCGCAGAGCCCTCCGCGGCGGCGAAGCGCGTACCGGTACCGCGGCCGGCGAGGATCGCAGGGAGCACGGCCTCGCCCTCGCCGCCGGCGATCACCGTGGGTATCCCGGCGCCCGCGGCGACCTCGGCGGCGCCGACCTTGCTCTCCATGCCGCCGCGCCCCCGCGCGCTGCCCGGCCCGAACACCGCCGTACGCGCGGCTGCGCCGTCCTCGATCAGCACGCCCTCGCGGAGCACGCCCGGCACCGTGGTGAGCAGCACGAGCAGGCGCGCCTGCACGAGCACCGCCACTTGCGCAGCGAGCGCGTCGTTGTCGCCGAAGCTGATCTCGTCGGTCGCCGTCGCGTCGTTCTCGTTCACGACCGGCACGGCGCCGAGCGAGAAGAGCGCCGACAGCGCGCTGCGTGCATTCACGTACGCCCGCCGCTCGGCGATCTCCGCGCCGGTGAGCAGGATCTGCGCCGCCTCGAGCCCGTGTGGACGGAGCGCGTCCTGCCACGCGCGCTGCAGCGCTGCCTGCCCGAGCGCCGAGGCTGCCTGCAGCTTCGGCAGGCTCGTCGGCCGGCGGGCGAGCCCGAGCCGCTGGAGACCGAGCGCGATTGCGCCCGAGGAGACGACGCACACCGGGGTGCCCGCCGCGACGAGCTCCGCGATCTCCGCCGCGCGCGCGCGCAGAAGCGCGCGCCGCGGACGGCCCTTCGCGTCGACCACGAGACTCGAGCCGAGCTTGACGACGACGGGCTTCCTCATCGGTGCTGTGTGCCGTCGCCGGTCACGCGGTATTGCCGAAGCCAGAGGTCGCGATACGTCACCGGCCCGCGCGGCCCCGGCACGCGATCGACGTTGATTCCGGTCTCGGGCGACCCGGTGAGCGCGAAGCCGTCGGTGAACCGCGTCGGCGCGTTCCAGAACGCAGCGGTGCCGCGATAGGTCGCGAGAAACCGCTCGGCCGCCGCGGCATCCTCGGTCGCGATCGCGGCCGCGAGCCCCGACGTCTCGTCGTTCGCGATCGACACGGCCTCATCGAGCGACTCGACGACGTGCACCGTCACCGACGCGACATGCTCCGGGTCGTTCGCCCACTCGTGGCCGAGGCGCACCGGCTCGCGCACGTCGATGCCGAGCCGGCCGAGCAGGAGCAGCAGGCCCGGGAGCTGCTCCTCGGCCGCCCGGTCGACGAGCAGGAGGTTGAGGCGATTGCAGACCCCGAGCCGGTCGAGGCTCGCCTCGACGAGCGCCTGGGCCCGGGCAGGGTCTGCAGCGGCTCCGACATAGAGGACGCCGCCGCCCTCCGCATGCGCCAGCGTGCGCACCCCGTGCTGCGCCGCCTCGCGGGCGAGCGCGGCCGTCGTCTCGCCGCTCCCGCGCAGGATCACGAGCGGCAGGACCTGCGGCAATGAGACGAGGATGCGCGCGCCCTCGCGCTCTGCCGAGCGCACGAGGCCGACCGACTCGGGCGGAAGCCCCGCCTGCGCGAGCGCCGGGCGCAGGACGTCGTCCACGAGCGTCGTCACCGTGTGGAGCGCCGCGCCGCCCGTGCGAAGGACGGCCGCGTTGAGGCTCTTCAGGAGCTGCCCGGCGACGTCGACGGCGACATTGGGGCGCGCCTCGAAGTTGGCGCCGACCGCGCCGATCGGGACCCGCCGCACCGCGACCTGGAGGCCGTTCTCGAGCTCCCATGCGCTCTCCTCTCGCTCGAGCGGAGGCAGCACGGCGAGCTGTGCAAGCTGTTCCCGCAATGCCGCGATCCTCGTCGCGTCGAGACGAAGGCGGTCGAGCGAGCCGGCGTCGAGCCGCTCGGCCGCCGCATCGACGTCGAGCGCGTTCGCACGCGCGATCGCGTCGCTCCGCTCGTCGACGAGCTCGGCGGCCCGCTCGAGCGCGTGCCTGACCTTCTCGTCGGTGAGCTCGGGGACCGCCGCGTGCGCAGCAGAGGCCTCGCGCTCGACCAGCTCGCGGAGATCGGCGCTCATCCGGTATTCCGGAGCGCGGCGGCGATGCCGGCGATCGAACGAAGCAACGGCGCCACGGCGTCCTCGT
This sequence comes from Gaiellaceae bacterium, assembly GCA_035532715.1. GTDB lineage: Bacteria > Actinomycetota > Thermoleophilia > Gaiellales > Gaiellaceae > Palsa-739. Next base: position 6,548 of record DATKQO010000074.1, read on the forward strand.
CGCCGGCGCGATAGCGTCGCAACAGCTCAACCTGGATCGCGTTCATCGGATCGACATAGGGGTTGCGCAAGCGTACGGAGCGCTGGACGACAGGATGACGATCGAGCAGCTCGTGCGCCTCGACGATCTCGAGCACGCCGCTGACCGTAAGCGTGTGCTCGTCGGCGATCGGCGCCCAGAGCAGGTCGTCGTCGACGAGTGCGAGGTACTCCCGGGCGATCTCCATGCTCGCTTTCGCGAGCGTCATCTCGAGGTTCTGAACGAGCGTGCGGAAGAAGCCCCAGTCTGCGTACAGGCGCCGGAGCTCGTCGAGATCGGCCGCTTCGAATGCCGTTCCGCAGCCGTACCAGGCCGGCAGGAGGCAGCGGTTTTGTGTCCACGCGAACACCCACGGGATCGCGCGGAGCGACCCGAGGTACTCGGCGCTCTCGGGCCGCCGCGCCGGACGCGAGCCGATGTTGAGCAGCGCGAGCTCGTCGACGGGCGTGAACGCGCGGAAGAAGTCGACGAAACCCGGATCGTCCACGAGCGCGCGGAACGCGACGAGCGAGCGGTCGGCGAGTCCAGCGACGAGCGCCTCGGCACCTTCGGGCGGCGCGACATCGGTGCGCTCGGGCACGGCTGCGAGCAGCGTCGCCGCGAGCGCGGCTTCGAGGTTCCGGTACGCGAGCCCCGGGAGGCCGTACTTGAACGCGATCGTCTCGCCCTGCTCGGTCAGCTTGAGGCGGCCGGGCGGCTCGCCCTGCGGCTGCGCGAGGATCGCGTCGTACGTCGGGCCGCCGCCGCGCCCGGCGCTGCCCCCGCGCCCGTGGAAGACGGTCAGCTCGACACCGCGCCTGCGCGCAACGGCGCCGAGCCCGACGAGCGCGCAGCGGATCTCCCACTGCGCGGCGAGATAGCCGGCGTCCTTCGCGGAGTCGGAGTAGCCGACCATGACCTCGCTGCAGCCGACGCCGTCGAGCAGCTCCTCGTAGATGCGCGGCGCCGCCCGCAGCGTCTCGATCGACTCGAAGAGCGGGACGACGGAGAGTGGCTCGCGCAACAGCTCGTGCACGCGCTCGACATCGGCAGCCGACTCGGTGCCGGAGACGATCACGGTATCGAGAGCGCCGGCGCCGTGACGCGCGCGTGCCGCAGCCGTCGCATCGAGCATCGCGCGCACTCGCTCGTCTCCCCGCGCGACGTCGCGTGCGTGAACGCGCACGTCGAGCTTCGCGAGGTGCAGCCCGAACAGCTCGACGCGCCTGCGGAGCGCGGCGAGCGGCCCGTCGGCGATGCGCGCACCGCGATTCGCGCGCAGGCTGCGGTCGAGCAGCTCGAGATCCTGGGCAAAACGCTCGACCGATTCGTACGCGTCGTCGTCGAGACGCCGCCACATGAAGGAGAGCTTCCGGCGGTAGGGCTCGTCCTCGTTCTGGTCGCCGACCGCGGCGGCGTACTCCGGCAACTCCTGCTCGTCGCGCGCGATCGACTCGACGAGCTCGTCGTCGACCGGGGTCAGCCGCGACGAGACGCCGATCGCCGCGGCGAGCGCGCGCACCTCGTCGCGATAGCGGTTGCGCAGGAGCCGGCGGCCGCGCTCGAGCGCCTCGGCGACCGTGTCCGGGCCCGCGTTCGGATTGCCGTCCGCGTCGCCGCCGATCCACGTGCCGAAGCGCAGCGGCGCCGGCGCACCGTCGAACCGGTGGCGGTACGCCCTGAGCAGCCGTTCGGCCGCGTCGAGAAGGCTCTGCTCGAAGAACCAGTGCCCGTTGCGGATCTCGTCGACGACCCGAGGCCGGCGAGAGCGCACCTCGTCCATCTGCCAGAGCATCGTGATCTCGGCGGCGAGCTCGGTGTCGACCTCCTCGCGCCGCGACGGAGCGAGACGCTCGTCGTCGAGCTCCGCGAGCAGCGCGCCGACGCGCCGCTGCGATTCGAGCACGGTGCGACGCGTCGCCTCCGTCGGATGCGCCGTCAACACGAGTCGAAGCGAGACGCGCTGCTCGAGCACCTGCTGCGGGATGCCGTCGAGCTTCGCGAACGCGTCCGCGAGCGATTCCCGCGGCACGCGCTGCTCGCGCTCGTACTCACGGCGCCGCCGCACGCGATGCTGCTGCTCGGCGACGTTCGCGAGCTGGAAATAGAGCGCGAACGCGCGCAGCACGCTCGCCTCACGCTCGATCGGCAGCGCGGCGACGGCGGCCACCAACTCGTCGTGCGGCGATCCCGCGCGGGCCGCGCGCGCGAGGGCGCGGACGCGCTCGACGTCGTCGAGCAGCGTCTCGTCCTCCTGCTCGACGAGCACCCGGCCGAGCAGGTCGCCGAGCAGGCGGACGTCGCGCCGCAGGGGCGCGTCGGCCGGGGCCTCCCCGTGGACGACCATGCGGTCTAGGGTAGGCAAGAACCCCAGCAAACCGCACAATCGGGGGCCTCCGGAACGAGTCCCGCGCTAGCGTCGGCGCATGGGTCTGACCCTGTTCGAGAAGGTCTGGGAGAACCACGTCGTCCGCCGCGCGGAGGGCCTGCCCGACCTGCTCTACGTCGATCTCCACCTCGTCCACGAGGTCACGTCGCCGCAGGCTTTCGAAGGTCTGCGCACGGCCGGCCGGCGTGTCCGGCGGCCGGATCTGACGCTCGCGACGATGGACCACAACGTCGTCACGGGCGACGACACGCCGATGGACGACCTCTCGCGGCGGCAACTCGAGGCGCTCTCACGAAACTGCGACGAGTTCGGCGTACCGCTGTACGCGACCGGCAGCGGACGCGAGGGCATCGTGCATGTGATCGGGCCCGAGCTCGGAGTGACGCAGCCCGGGATGACGATCGTGTGCGGCGACTCGCACACGTCGACGCACGGCGCCTTCGGCGCGCTTGCGTTCGGCATCGGCACCTCGGAGGTCGAGCATGTGCTCGCGACGCAGACGCTCGAACAGCGGAAGCCGCGCTCGCTGCGCATCTCGTTCGTCGGCGAGATGGGGCCGGACATCGGCGCGAAGGATCTCGTCCTCGCGGCGATCGGGCGGCTCGGCGTCGACGGCGGCGTCGGTCACGTGATCGAGTACGCAGGTCCCGTGATCGAGCAGCTCTCGATGGAGGGCCGCCTCACGATCTGCAACATGTCGATCGAGGCGGGCGCACGCGCCGGGATGATCGCGCCCGACGAGACGACGTTCGCGTACCTCGAGGGCCGCCCGGGCGCGCCGAAGGGCGCCGCATGGGCTGAGGCGGTGGCGCGCTGGCGGAGGCTGCCGAGCGATCCCGACGCCGTGTTCGACCGCGAGCTCGAGCTCGATGTGTCGGAGATCCGGCCGCAGGTCACCTGGGGCACGAATCCCGGCATGGTCGTGCCGATCGACGGCGCGGTGCCCGACCCGGCCGATTTCGAGAATCCCGACGACCGCGAGGCGGCAGAGCGTGCGCTCGCGTACATGGCGCTCGCCCCGGGCACGCCGATCCAGGACATCGCCGTCGACCGCGTCTTCATCGGCTCGTGCACGAACTCGCGGATCGAGGATCTTCGGGCGGCGGCCGCCGTGGTCGAGGGTCACCACGTGCATCCGTCGGTGCGCGCGCAGGTCGTCCCCGGCTCGGCGAGCGTAAAGCGGCAGGCGGAGGCGGAAGGGCTCGACCGGATCTTCACCGAGGCGGGCTTCGAGTGGCGCCGCGCCGGCTGCTCGATGTGCCTCGGGATGAACCCCGACATCCTCGCGCCGGGCGAACGCTGCGCGTCGACGTCGAACCGCAACTTCGAGGGCCGGCAGGGCGCGGGCGGGCGCACGCACCTCGTCTCGCCCACCGTCGCCGCCGCGACCGCGATTCGCGGCCGCTTCGCCGGCGTGCGCGACCTGGTGCCTGCATGAAGCCGTTCCGCTCGGTCACCTCGCGCGCCGTCGTCCTCGACCGTCCCGACGTCGACACGGACCAGATCATCCCGAAGCAGTTCCTGAAGCGGATCGAGCGCAGCGGCTTCGGCGAGTTCCTCTTCTTCGACTGGAAGAAGGATCCGGCGTTCGAGCTGAACCGCGAGCAGGGGACGATCCTGCTGGCGGGGCGCAACTTCGGCTGCGGCTCGTCGCGCGAGCACGCGCCGTGGGCGCTGCAGGACTACGGCTTCGAGGCGATCGTCGCGCCGTCGTACGGCGACATCTTCCGGCAGAACTCGTTGAAGATCGGCCTGCTGCCGGTGCAGCTTCCGCCCGAGCAGGTGAAGGAGCTGATGGCACGCGCGGAGTCCGGCGAGGAGCTCACGGTCGACCTCGAGGCGCGCACCGCGGGCGGCTTCCCGTTCGAGCTCGACGACCATGCGCGGGAGTGCCTCCTCGAGGGTCTCGACGACATTGCGTTGACGTTGCGCGAGGAAGCCTCCCTCGCCGCGTACGAGGCGGCGCACGCCGCGCCGATCGCGACGACCTCGCTCTAGCGCAACTTCGGGCACAAAGCCGTCGCACTTCGGACACGGTGCCTGGCACTGCCCTGGCACCGGCCTGGCCCGGGGCTGGCACATGATGTTCGTTTTGGGCTCGCCCTCGCGCGCGGAATGGCCTACCCTTGGACTCGTGCACGCCTCGACGGCCATTCGCTCCACCTTCCTCGGCGCGCTCCTCGCCCTTCCCCGGTAGGGGAAGCCGGTCTGCACATACCCGTCCCCCGTGCCGTGGGACCAGTGCGTCCCCATTTCGCCGAAGGAGCCGAAGCCGTGCCGATGCCGTTCACCAAGTACCGCCCGTACGACACCGTCGACCTCCCCGACCGGACGTGGCCGAACGTCGTGCTCGACCGGGCGCCCGTCTGGTGCTCGACCGACCTGCGCGACGGCAACCAGGCGCTCGTCAACCCGATGGACCCGGCCCGCAAGCGCCGGCTCTTCACGCTCCTGCTCGAGCTCGGCTTCAAGGAGATCGAGGTCGGCTTCCCCGCGGCGTCGAAGCCCGACTTCGACTTCGTCCGGACGCTCGTCGAGGAGGAACTGATCCCCGACGACGTCACGATCGCGGTGCTGACGCAGGCGCGGCCCGAGCTGATCGAGCGGACGTTCGAGTCGATCGAAGGGGCGCGGCGCGCGATCGTCCACCTCTACAACTCGACATCGACGACACAGCGGCGGGTCGTCTTCCGGCTCGACAAGGCCGGCGTTACCGAGCTCGCCGTGCGCGGCACCGAGATGTGCAAGCGGCTCGCTGCTCAGACGGACACGGAGATCGTGTTCGAATACTCGCCGGAGAGCTTCCACCACACCGAGCTGGACTTCGCGCTCGAGATCTGCGAGGCCGTCGCCGCGCAGTGGGAGCCGACGCCGGACGCGAAAATGATCGTCAACCTGCCGACGACGGTCGAGCACTTCCCGCCGAACGTCTATGCCGACCGGATCGAGTGGTTCGGTCGCCACTTCTCGCGCCGCGACTCGGTCGTCCTCTCAGTACACCCGCACAACGACCGCGGTACGGCGGTCGCAACGGCAGAGCTCGGGCTGATGGCGGGGGCGGAGCGCGTCGAGGGCACGCTCTTCGGCAACGGCGAGCGAACCGGCAACGTCGACGTGATCACGATCGCGCTCAACCTGCTCACGCAGGGCGTCGACCCG
>DATKQO010000075.1:0-6741 GCA_035532715.1 Gaiellaceae bacterium
GCGGGCCGGGCGACGACCGCGTTCCTCACCGAGAACCCGCCGCTGTCGGAACCGCCCCCGCACGCCCCGGCCGCGTCGTGGAGCGGCGCGTGGCGGCTGAACCTGCCGGCGCCTCCGCCGCGCGCCGCCCCCGACGTCGACGCTTCGGCGCACGCGCCGGGCCCGACGCCCGAGCAGGCAGCGATCACTGCGCCGATGCCGGGCACCGTGATCCGGGTCCTCGTCGAGCCCGGCGACCGCGTCACCGCGCGCCGGCCGCTCGTCGTCCTCGAGGCGATGAAGATGGAGACGCCGCTCGTCGCGCCGTACGAGGCGACGGTGAAAGCAGTGCACGTCGCCGAAGGCGATCGTGTCGCCGGCGGCGCGCTGCTCGTGGAGCTGGAGGAGTAGGCGCCGGTCGCCCGCTCAGAACAGCTTCTGGAGCTTCATGGCCGCGCCCATGTCGCCCTTGATCTTCAGCTTGCCGGTCATGTAGGCGGTCGTCGGGTTCTGCTCGCCCGCCACGATCTTCGCGAAGGTCTCCTCCGAGGTCGTGATGACGACGTCGGCGTCGCCGCCGCCCTCGCTCACCGTGATCTTGCCGTCGTCGACGTCCACCTTCCACTGGCCGGCGCCGTCGATGTCGAAGACGTACGAGTTGGTCATGCCGGCGGTCTTGTCAGCGTCGGCCTGCGACTCGAGGTTGGCGAAGAACTCCTGGACTGGTCCGGCCATTCTGACGCTCCTTGGCTCTGTCGTTGACTCCAGATTCAACGCGAGTCTACGCGCGGCGCGCGGGCGTGGCTCCGGGAGGCCGCCGGGACGATTCCCTCCCTCCCCCTCCACGGGCGGCCCCGCGTTACCCTTGCCGCCGCGATGCGCGTGACGATCGAGATCGGGCTGTCGAGGGAGATCCTGGCGGACGCCCTGGCCGTGCCGGTCGCGCTGCCGTTCGACGGCTTCGCAGGAATCGCCGACGACCTGCTCCGCGACCGGCTGAGCCGCCTCGCCGAGAGCGGGGAGCTACGGGGCGAGCGCGGTGAGGCGCTCCTCCTCCACCTCGACGGCGAGCACGCGAGCCCCCGCTTCGTCGCGGCCGGCGTCGGCAAGCGGGACGAGGTCGACCTCGACGCGCTCCGGACCGCCGGCGCGGCCGTCGCGCGGGCGCTCGCGCGCGTCGGCGGGACCGTCTGCTTCGTCATCGACGAGACCCTGCCGCTCACTGTGCCCGACCAGGCGCGCGCGCTCGTCGAGGGCACGGTCATCGGCGGCTACTCGCCGGGCCGCTGGAAGACGGAGGACGGCGACCGGCCGCGCCCCGTCGAGCGGATCGTGCTCGCGCACGCCGAGACGCCGGAGCTGCGCGCCGCCGCCGAGCGTGCCGCGCTCCTCGCGGAGCGAACGAACCGCGGCCGCGACCTCGCGAACCTCCCGCCGAACGAGCTCGACCCGCAGGCGCTCGCCGAGCGCGCGTTCGAGCTCGCCGACGAGCACGAGCACCTGACCGCCTACGCGCTCGGCCCGCGCGAGCTCGACGAGCTCGGCATGGGCGCGCTCGCCGCGGTCGGCCGCGGCAGCCGCAACGAGCCGCGGCTGATCGTCCTCCGGTACGACCCGCCGCAGGTCGCGCAGCCGGACGTCCTCCTCGGCCTCGTCGGCAAGGCGATCACCTTCGACTCCGGCGGGATCTCGCTGAAGCCGGCGCCCCGCATGGAGGACATGAAGGGCGACATGGCGGGCGGTGCCGGCACCTTGCACGGGATCGGGGCCGTCGCCGCACTCGGCCTGCCCGTCCGCGCGCTCGCCGTCCTCGCGGCGGCCGAGAACCTCCCGGGCGGCGATGCCTTCCGTCCTGGCGACATCCTGAGGGCCGCCAACGGCAAGACGATCGAGATCATCAACACCGACGCCGAGGGGCGTCTCGTGCTCGCTGACGCGCTCTGGTACGCCCGCCGAGAGGGCGCCACGCACATCCTGGACATGGCCACCCTGACCGGGGCGATGGAGCTCGCGCTCGGCGACCTCTACGCCGGCCTCTTCGCGAACGACGACGCCTGGCGCGACCGGATCCTCGCCGCCGCCGGGCGCAGCGGCGACTTCGCGTGGCCGTTCCCCCTCCACCCGCGCTACCGGCGCTACGTCGACTCCGCGTACGCCGACATGAAGAACGCCTCGATCCTCCGCCAGGGGAGCCCGGTGCTCGCCGCAAAGTTCCTCGAGGAGTTCTCCGGCGAGGGCCCGTGGGCCCACATCGACATGGCGGGTCCCGGCTTCCTCGAGCGCTCTCGCGGCGACTACTACCGCGTCCCCGGCGGCACCGGCTACGGCGTCCGGCTCATCGCCGAGCTCGCGGCGAGCTTCGCGTGAACTACGAGCTGACGGGCGAGCAGGAGCTGCTGCGCAGGACGGTGCGCGAGTTCGCGCTCACGCGCGTCGCACCGGTCGCGGCCGAGCTCGACCGCGAGGCACTGTTCCCCACCGAGCTCGTCGCGGAGCTCGCTGAGCTCGGCCTGATGGGGATCCCGATCCCCGAGGCGTACGGCGGTGCGGGTGCCGACACCGTGTCCTACGCGATCGCGATCGAAGAGCTGACGCGAGTCGACTCCTCCGTCGCGATCACCGTGGCCGCGCACACCTCGCTCGGCACGATGCCGATCTACCTGTTCGGCAACGACGCACAAAAGGAGGAGTGGCTACCGCGGCTCGCCTCCGGGCAAGGCCTCGCCGCCTTCGGGCTGACCGAGCCGGACGCGGGCTCGGACGCAGGCGCGACGCGCACCCGCGCCGAGCTGCGCGACGGCGAGTGGGTCGTGGACGGTTCGAAGATCTTCATCACGAACGCGGGCACGGACATCAGCGCCTGCGTGACGATCACCGCGCTGACCGGCGACGGCGAGGTCTCGAACCTCATCGTCCCGAACGGGACGCCCGGCTACGAGATCTCGGCGCCGATGCGAAAGCTCGGCTGGCACGCATCCGACACGCGCGAGCTCTGGTTCAAAGACTGCCGGGTACCCGAGGGCAACCTGCTCGGGGAGCGCGGCAAGGGATTCCAGCAGTTCATGGAGATCCTCGACGGCGGCCGCATCTCGGTCGCCGCGATGGGAGTCGGGCTCGCGCAGGGCGCTTACGACCTCGCGTTCGCCTACGCGCAGGAGCGGCAGCAGTTCGGGAGGACGATCTCGAAGTTCCAGGCGGTGCAGTTCGCACTCGCCGACATGGCGACCGAGATCGAGGCCGGGCGCCAGCTCGTCCAGCGCGCAGCGTGGCTCAAGGACCAGGGGAAGCCGTTCGCCCTCGCCGCGGCGCAGGCCAAGCTGTACACGGGGCTGCTCTCGAACCGCGCGGCGAATGCGTCGCTGCAGATCCACGGCGGGTACGGCTTCATGGACGAGTTCGCGATCTCCCGTCTCTACCGCGACCAGAAGATCCTCGAGATCGGCGAAGGCACGAACGAGGTGCAGCGCATGGTGATCGCGCGGCTCCTAGGGCTCTGATCCGGGCGCGCGGCCCGCAGGCAGAATCCATTCGTGCCGGTCGCCGTCGCAGCGTGGAGCGCACCGCCCGCCGTGGTCACGGCCGCGGCGCTGTCCGCGGCGCTCTTCACGCACGGCTGGCTACGTCTCAGGCGCCGGGGCCGGCGCGATCTCGCCTCGTGGGGCCGCGCGGCGCTCTTCGCGCTCGGGCTCGCCGCAGCGCTTGCGGCGCTCACGACGCCGATCGACTCGATCGGAGAGACCGACCTGCTGTCGATGCACATGCTGCAGCACGTGCTGATCGGAGACCTCTCACCGGCGTTGCTCGTGACCGCCGTCCGGGGCCCGCTGCTCGTGTTCCTGCTCCCGGCGCGCCTCCTCGGACCGCTCGCACGCAGCCCTCTGCGCGCGCTGCTCGGCGTACTCCTGCGGCCGCCCGTGGCGCTGGCGCTCTGGGCCACGAACCTCGCCCTGTGGCATATCCCGCGGTTCTACGACGCCGCGCTCCGGCACCCGTTGCTGCATGACGCCGAGCATCTGTGCTGGGTGCTCGCGGGACTGCTCGCGTGGACGCTGCTCGTCGATCCGGGGTCGCACCGGCGCCTGAGCGTCGGCGGCCGCGTCGCAACCGCGGCCGCGATGTTCGCTGCGGGACAAGTGCTCGGGGACGTGCTCGTCTTCACGTTCCACGTGATCTATGCGCCGTACGGCGGGGGCGCGTACGGCCTCTCCCCGGTCACCGATCAGCAGCTTGCGGGTGTGGTGATGATGGTCGAGCAACTGCTGACACTCGGAACGCTCGTCGCGCTCCTCCTTCGAGCGCGCGTCCGCGTCGGGCGTCTCGCCGCCGCGTGAGCCCGACCGACTTCACGTTCGAACCGCTGTACATCGTCCTTGTTGCGGCTGCCGCAGCGTTCTACGTGTCGGCTGCACGAGCCGTCCGGCCCTCCACACGGCGCGCGGCGTCGTTCGGCGTTGGCCTCTTCCTCATCGCGGCGCCGCTGAATTCGCCGCTCGAGACGATTGCCGCGTACCGGCTGCTGCTCGTCCACCTCTTGCAGAATGCGTTGATCGCGGACATCGCGCCCCTCCTCGTGCTCCTCGGGCTCACGCCGGCGATGCGCGAGTGGCTCGACCGGCGCGGCGCACACCGGCTCCGCGCTCGCTACACGCTCACCGCATGGCTCGTCGCCTGGTACGGGACGCACCTCGCGGGCTTCTACAACTGGGCGCTCGAGAGCGGCTGGGCGCTCAACATCGAGCACGGCCTGCTCATCGGAGGCGGGCTGCTCTTCTGGTGGCCGATCGTCAGCGGACGTCTGTCGATCCCCGGAGGTCTCGCGTATCTCGGCGCGGGCTTCGTCGCATCGTCGTTCCTCGGCCTCGCGTTCATCTTCTCGAGCACGCCGTTCTACTCGTTCTACGAGCACGCGCCGCGCCTCTGGGGCTTCTCACCCGTGCGCGACCAGAATCTCGGCGGGATCCTCATGAACGCGGAGCAGACCGTCGTGTTCCTCCTCGCGATCGGCTGGTACGTGTGGCGGCTCCTCGAGGAGGAGCACATCAGCGGGGCGGACGAGTCGCCGGCGGCTCGTTGAGCCCGTTGTCGCGGTCGCTCATGAAGGAGCCGGCACTTCCGCACTCATAGCCGCAGCGGTTGCTAGCGTCGTATGCGTGTTGTTCCAGCAGTTCGTCGACGGCAGCCTTGGCTGTGGCTCGTACCTCGTCGGTGACGAGCACGCCGAAATCGCGGTCGTCGTCGATCCGGCCTACGCGATCGAGCAGTACCTGGATGCCTGCGAGCGGCACGGCGTCCGCCTCGTCGCGGCGCTCGAGACCCACACGCACGCCGATCACGTCTCGGGGCACGGGCGGCTCGCGCTCGAGCACGGCCTGCCGGTCTACGTCCACTCCGCCGCCGAGGCGGCCTTCCCGCACGAGCCGCTCGAGGACGGGACGGAGATCGAGCTCGGCACCGTGCTTGTGCGCACGCTCCACACGCCCGGGCACAGGCCCGAGCATTGCGCGTTCGCGGTGATCGACCGCACGCGCGGCGAGGAGCCGTGGCTCGTGCTCACCGGCGACTCGCTCTTCGTCGGCGATGCTGCGCGCCCCGATCTCGCGGTCGAAGCGCAGACCGGCGCGGAAGGCCTCTTCCAATCGCTGCACACCCTCGTCGATCTCGGCGACGGCGTCGAGGTGTATCCGGGCCACGTCGCGGGCTCGCTGTGCGGCGCCGCGATGAGCTCGAAGCCGTCCACGACGATCGGCTTCGAACGGCGGTACAACCACGCGCTCACGGAGTCGAAGGAGGACTTTCTCGCGCACGCGACCGGCCCGCAGCCTCCCCGCCCACCGAACATGGAGCGGATCGTGGGGCTGAACCGCGGCCCGTTCCTCGGCGTTCAGCCGCCGCTGCGGCGCGCCGACGGCTCCGGGGACGCCGTCGTCCTCGACGTGCGTCCGGCGCGCGCATTCGCCGCCGGTCATCGTCCGGGCGCCCTGAATGTGCCGGAGTCCGGCTCGAGCTTCGGCACGAAGGCGGCGTTCGTCCTACCGGAGCGTACGGTGGTGATCGACGCTGCGGACGAGGCCGAAGCCCTGCGCGCGGCGCGCGCGCTCTACTCGGTCGCGATCTTCGACATCGCCGGCTGGCATGAAGGCGGCGGCGGCGAGCGGGTCGAGCCGGTCTCGATCGACGAGCTCGAGCGCAGGCTCGCGGCGGACGAGATCGAGCTGGTCGACGTCCGCGAGGCCGACGAGCGCGACAGTGGCTCGATCCCCGGCAGCAGCCATCTTCCATACCGCATGGCGCGCCAGGCCGCCGAAAACGGTCTCTACGGCGATCGACCGATCGTCACGATCTGCGAGAGCGGACCGCGCGCCGCGATCGCCGCGAGCGTCCTTCGCGCGGCGGGCGTCGACGCACGGCCCGTGCTCGAGGGCGGCATCGCCGCCTGGCGTGCGCGGGGCGGCGAGACGACGTGCTTCCGCCGCTGCGGCGCGTAGCTCAGGCCGCGCTGACGCACGCGATGAGCGGGATCTCCATCTCCGCCGGCGTCAGGCCGCCGTGCTGGCCGTGGAAGGTCTGCTCGAACCGACCCCGCTCGAGCCAGTACACGGCTTCGCCCTCGCTGGGAAGACACACGACATCCGCCAGTCGAGCGCGTAGACGATCGGAGGGTGCCGGCCCGAAGTAGCCCTGCTCGAGCAGCTCGGCGACGGGCAGCACCTCTACGACGCCGTCGAGCAACGCGCCGAGGGTGCCGACGACGTGCTCGATCTC
>DATKQO010000076.1:0-6394 GCA_035532715.1 Gaiellaceae bacterium
CCCGGCTGCTTGAGGCTGCTCGTGACGACGAGCGCGCGAAAGGTTCCGGCGGGCACCTTCACCGTCTGCAGACCGACGACGCGGGACGCGCCCGTCACGCCGTACACGGCGAAGTCGCGACTCGTGGTGTCGGAGGCCCATGTGTTCCCCGCGACCGGATACGCGGGAAGCACCGGGTTGAATCCGAACGTCATCAGGTCGAACGGCGTGAAGAAGTGCCGGCGCTTGCCCGGCGGAAGCGCAGCGGGGCCGAGCGGCGGCATTTGCGCAAGCGACGCCGCCTTCGTCGCGCTCGACACGTTCGTGACGCCGTCGGTGCGCGTCGTGAACTGATACGCACCCGACACCTTCAGCGGACCGGAGACGCTCGTGAAACGGAAGATCGCGGTGTCGTTCGCCGCCTGGGCGATGTTGAAGCTCTCGACCTCGGGCTTGCTGAAGTGGCGACCGTTCGTCCAGCGGTAGACGCCCTTCAGCCCCGTCTGCAACGGGAAGTAGTTGGCGTCCGGCGGCGGCGCCTGCGGGACGAGATTCGTCGACTGCAGCATCGACGTGGTCACCGGCGCGGCCGTGCCGCCGCTGTGCGCGAAGACGACCTTGACGGGCCCGACGCCGTAGACCCACCACACCGTGCGCACGCCGCTGCCGTACGGATCGCCGAGCGCGCCCGCCTGCGAGATCTGCGTCTCGATCTTCGCCGCGGTGACCGGTTGGGGAAACGCGGGGACCGTCACCTGTTCGACGCCGAGATAGTCGGACGAGCTCTGCACGTCGTTCTGCGCACCACCCGCGGTCGTCCACGAGAGACCCTGCAACACGGGCTCCGCGAGCACCGGTGCGCGTGTTCCCCAGATCACGTTGTAGAAGGTGCTCGCGAGACTGTTCCCGCACGACGCGAGCGACGGGCAGAGAACGGGAAACGCGGACGGGGGCGGGTTGCTCGACCAGTTGGTGTTGAAGGCGCCGAAGCTCGTCTGCTGAAACGAGACCGAGCCCTGGCTCGACACGGCGCCGCCGGGATTGGACAGCCCTTGCGTCGTCCAGTCGAGAACGAAGCTCGCCCCGGACGAGCTCTTGTCGACCGTCACCTTCTCCGTCGTCGGCGTCGCCGCGTACACGCTGTCCGACCACTGGTACGTCCACGTCGCCGAGGCGTCGTGCGGAAGCCAGCCGGCCGGCGGCGTATCGGCGGACGCGGGCGCAGCGCACAGCAACGCAAGCCCCGCGAGCGCGCCCAGCAGACCTCTTCCCCGTTCCACCGAACGCAGCCTAAGGCCGATCGGCGGAACCGACATGGGCCGTCCGGCCCACGCGGGCGCTCCGAAGGTCCCGGCCTGGCGCCCGATCGGGCGCTGCCGTACAGTCCTCCGGTGGACTCCGGTGCTCCTCCGGCACCAGACGACCCGACGCTGGGCGGCCGCGCGACCGACCAGATCCAGCACGTTCTGCTCGGGGAGGCCGTCGACGTCGGGCCCGCCCTCGTGTTCGTCGCCGACGACGACGGCCGCTACGTCGCCGTCAACCAGCGCGCCTGCGACGCCCTGGGCTACACCCGCGTGGAGATGCTCGCCCGGCGGGTCACAGACGTCGCGGTCGCGCCCGAGGCGCCGGAGCTCTACGAGGCGATGCTGCGCGACCGCACCTCGAGCGGAGTGACGCCGATCCGCAGGAAGGACGGCCGCCTGCTCCGGCTTCGCTACAACGCTTCCGAGGTGACGGTCGCAAAGATGACCTTCTGGGTCTCGATCGGCGTGATCGACGACGACGCCGGCTCAGCCTAGGAAGGGAGGAGCCCGCGGAGGAGCTCCACGAGCTCCTCGTGCGCGAACGGCTTGCGCAGCACCGGAAAGCGCGATGCCGCGACGAAGGCGTCGTCGGCTCCGGTCATCAGCACCACCGGAAGCTTCGGATCGATCTGCCGCAACCGCTCGGCGACCGCGTCGCCGCTGATTCCCGGCATGAGCACGTCGAGAACCGCGACGTCGACGTCGTTCTGCTCGACGCACGCCACCGCGGCGAGACCGGAGTACGCGGTGAGCACCTCGAAGCCGGCGTCCTCGAGCGTGGCGCGCAGCATCTCGGCCAGCTGGCGGTTGTCCTCTGCGATCAGCACGCACGTCATCGGAGGCCGGGAAGCTCCTTCGCTCGAGTCGTCCACCAGGCGAGCCTACGCGGAGAGCGCGCGAGCGAGCTCTCCACACGAAACGGCGTCACCCGTCGCGGCGATACGCGACCGGCCTACGAGGTCGAGCTCCGCCTCGCCGAAGCCGCGCGGATCGTCGAACAGGTCGAGCGAGAGACCCACCTCGCGGCAGAGGAGCTGCGCGGCCGCGATGTCGACCGAGCGCGCGGGCTTGAGCGAGCACACCGCGTCGACGCGCCCGGCGGCGAGGTGGCAGAGGGAGAGCGCGAGCGACCCCATGATGCGCAGCCGGTGCGCAAACGCGGCCACGGCGGGCGCCTGCTCGGCGACAAGCGAGGTGAGCGTCGCCTCGAAGCTGAGGATCTCGATCCGGTCCTTCGGCCTGACTCCGCCGAGCGGCTCGCCGTTCACCGTTGCGCCCTCGCCGCGCCGGCCGATCCACTCCTCGCCGGTACCGAAGTCGTAGACGTAGCCGCAGAAGACGTCGTCCATCGTCTCGCCGGCGGCGATCGCGATCGAGACGCTGAAGAACGGGATGCCGCGCTTTGCGTTGAGCGAGCCGTCGATCGGGTCGACGACAACGACGGTCGACCCGGTCCCGACGCGGCCGGCCTCTTCGGAGACGATCGTCACGTCGAGGTCGCGGAAGCGCGCGAGGATCGCGTCCTCGGCCGCCTGGTCGATCGCGGTCGTGTCGTCGCCGCCCTCGCCCCGCCGCGCGACCGGCTCGCGCTCGACGCGTGTCGGCAGCTCGACGAGCGCCGCGCGCACGTCCTCGACCGCGGCGCGGCAGACCTCGACCCAGTCGGTCACAGCGGGAGAAAGAGGAGCCCAGACGTGAGCTTCGGATAGAAGAACGTGCTCTTCTGCGGCATCACCTCGCCGCGGCCCGCGACGGCCCATACGTCCTCGATGCGGGTCGGGCGGAGGAGAAACGCCGCCTCCGCCTCGCCGCGGTCGACGGCCGCGATGGCCTCGGCCGCGTGCGGCGTGTACGTGACGCCCTGCGGCGCGAGCCGGTCGACGACCTCGGGGTCGAGGCCCTCGCCCTCGAGCAGCTCGTAGCGGCCCTGCCGGTAGAGGACGAGTCCCGGAAGGGCGTCGCCCGGCGGGTCGATCGGCGTGCCGGCGACCCCGTTCACCGAGGCGGCGACGCGATGGGTCGGGAAGATCGTCAGGCCCTCCTGGCCCGTCGGGACGATCACGACCATCAGCCAGGCGCTCTCCTCCGTGCCATCTTCGGCGTGAAAGGCGAGCGCCGTCTCGTAGCGATGGTGGCCGTCGGCGATCAGGAGCTGCGCGTCGCGGATCTCCTCGGTCAGCGCGTCGCCGAAGCCGGGGTCGAGGCGCCAGAGCCGCGCTGTCACGCCGCTCTCCGCCGCGACGAGGTCGGGCTCGCCGAGGCCGTCGACGGCGATCGAGCCGTCCCAGAGGAGGAAGATCGGCTCGAGGTGGGTGCGGGTCGCCCGCAGGAGACGCAGGCGGCCCTCCTTCGGGCCTGCATGCGTGCGCTCGTGCGGGAGGATGCTGCGTTTCTCGTAGGGCTCGGCGCGGAGGGCCGCGACGAAGCCTTCGCGGCTGCGCGCGACGCCGTCGGGGCCGACGTAGTCCTGGGAGAGCCACCAGTACGACGGCTCGGCATCCTCGACGAGCGCGCCGCTCTCGCGCCAGGCGGCGAGATCGCGGGCCGCCTGCTCCTCCGAGTCGGGGAGCGTCAGGTGGACGACGTTGTACGGGCTGCGGGCGAGGTAGGCGGCCCGGTCGGCGTCGGAGATGACGTCGTACGGAGGCGCGACGAGCGAGGCGAGCGGCCCCGCGACGTCCTCGTCGTAGCGGAGCGCGCGAAACGGGCGGATCGTCGCCATCCCCCTGACCGTACCAGCGTCGGCTCGGCCTAGACTCACTCCGTGACCGCGATCGCGCAGCTCGAGGAGAACCGGACGGTCGACGGCGTGTACGCGGTCGCGAAGAAAGAGCGGCTGCGCACGCGAAACGGCGCGTCGTACCTCGCACTCGAGCTCGTCGACCCGAGCGGGCGCATCTCCGCGCGCGTCTGGAACGACGTCGAGCTGCTCGACGCGCGCTTCGGCGAAGGAGACGCGGTACGGGTGCTCGGACGCGTCGAGAAGTTTCGCGACCGCCTGCAGCTCGACGTGCGCACGCTCGAGCCGGCGGAGGGGGTCGATGCGTCGGCGATGGCGCCGGCGATGCGGCGCGACGCGGACGAGCTCGAGGGCTTCCTCGAGTTCCTCGTCGCGGAGGTCGCGCATCCGGGGTTGCGCCAGGCCCTGGAACGCGTGCTCGACGCCGAGACGCGCGCAGCGATGCGGGCGCTGCCCGCGACGCTCGACGGACATCACTCGTATGCGGGCGGGCTGCTCGAGCACACGGTCGGCGTCGCGACGCTCTGCCGCGAGACCTCGCAGCTACATCAGCGCCTGCGTGCGGACCTGCTGCTCGCCGCCGCGCTCGTGCACGACGTCGGCCGCACCCGCGAGCTCGGCCGCGGGCCGGTGTTCCGGCCGACCGACGAGGGACGGCTGCTCGGACACGTGCACCTCGGGCTGCGGCTGATCGAAGAACGGTCGGGCGCGCTCGACGTCGGCGTGCGCGCAGAGGTGTTGCACGCGGTCGCGTGCCATCACGACGCGCGCGGCGCGCGGAGCGCCGAGGCGGCCGTGCTCTATCACGCGAACCAGCTCGACGCGGTCGCGGCGACGCGCCCCGTCTCGGATTGACCGGGATCCTGCTCGCGCTCGGCGCGAGCCTCTCCTGGGGCGTCGCCGACTTCGGCGCCGGCGTCGGCTCGCGGCGGCTGCCGGTGCCGCTCGTGATCCTCGCCTCGCAGGCGGCGGGGCTCGTCTTCGTCGGGCTCGTCGTCGCGATCGTGCGGCCCGACGTGCCGTCGGCGGCGCAGCTGGGAGACGGCGCGCTCGCAGGCGCGGTCGGCGCCCTCGGCCTCCTCGCCTTCTACCGGGGGCTCGCGGTCGGGGCGATGGGCATCGTCGGGCCGATCAGCGCGACGGGTGCGGTCGTCCCGCTCACGTACGGCCTCCTCCGCGGCGAGCGGCCGTCGGCGCTCCAGCTGCTCGGCGTCGCGCTCGCCGTGGCCGGCGTGATCGCCGCCGCGATCGAGCTGCGCGGCGCGACGGCGACGGGACGCGTCGGCGCGGGCGTCGGCCTCGCGCTCCTGGCGGCGGCCGGCTTCGGCTCGTCGATCCTCTTCCTCAGCAGGGCCGCAGCGGGAGGCGCGCTCTGGGCGCCCCTCTCGATGCGGGCCGTCACGGTGCCGCTCGTCCTCGCCGGCATGCTCGTCCTCCGCCAGCCGCTCGGAGGGATGCGCGCCTCGTGGTGGCTGCTCGCCGGCGTCGGCGTCTGCGACACCGGGGCGAACCTCCTCTTCGCGCTCGCGACCTCGCGGGGTCTCCTCAGCGTCGTCGCGGTGCTCGCGTCGCTCTATCCCGTCGTGCTCGTCGTGCTCGCGCGGGTGCTCCTGCACGAGCGAATCGCGCCACACCAGCTCGGCGGCGTCGTCGTCGCGCTCACCGGCGTCGCGCTGATCAGCGCAGGCTAGAGCGGGAGCGCGGCGACGCGCTGCTCGATCGCCGAGCACAACTCGCGCGCCTCCTCGAGGCAGAGGCCGGCGGGATCGGCAACCTGCCACTCGAGGTACGCCGTCCCGGGGATCACGGGACACGCGTCGGCGCAGCCCATCGTCACGACGAGATCGGCCCACTCGAGCTCGGCGCCGGAGAGCGCCCGCGGCGTGCGGCCCGAGACGTCGAAGCCGAGCTCCGCGAGCGCGTCGACGACGACCGGCAGCAGCTCGGCGGCGGGCGCCGTCCCCGCGGAGCGCGCGTCGCCGCCACGCCGCTCGTAGAACGCCTGCGCGACCTGCGAGCGGTCGGCGTTCTGCGGGCAGACGAAGAGGACGCGCGTCATCCGCCGAGTGCGGCTCGAAGCGCGCCGACCGCCTCGGGCACGAGCCGGTAGTACGCCCAGGTGCCGCGACGGCTCGACTCGACGAGTCCCGCGTCGCGCAGCACCTTCAAATGGTGCGAGACAGTCGGCTGCGCGAGCTCGAGCGCGGCGACGAAGTCGCAGACACAGACCTCGTCGGCCCTCGCAAGACGGTTGACGATCGCGACGCGCGCCGGATCGGAGAGCGCCTTGAAGCGGGCGGCGAGCGCGTCGCGCTCGGCCGGCTCGAGCGGCGCCGTGTCGGGGCCGCAGCACAGGGTAGGCAGAACG
>DATKQO010000077.1:0-2601 GCA_035532715.1 Gaiellaceae bacterium
CGCGACATGCCCGTCCGGGCCGAGGCCGAGGAGCATCAGGTCGAAGCGCCGGAGCGAACCGAGCTCCTCCTCGTAGCGCAGCGCGCCGGCGTCGCGGCCGAGCTCGCCGCGCATCCGGTGTACCGCGGCGGGACCGACCGCGACCTGTTCGATCAGCGCCACACGCGCCATGCGGTAGTTCGAGCGCTCGTCGCCGGCGGGCACACAGCGCTCGTCGCCCCACCACAGCTCGACGCGCGACCAGTCCTGCTCGAGCTCCGCCGCCAGCTCGTACGCGCGCTGCGGCGTCGTGCCACCGGTGAGAACGACGTGCCCACCCCTGCGTGCTGCCTCGGCGAGACGCTGCGCGACGATCCGGGCGGCGCCTTCGGCGTCGGCGGCCACGACGAGCTCGATGTCGCGGCCCTCAGCCACCTTCGGAGAGCTCGCGGGCGCGGTTCATCGCCGCCTGGATCGCGTTGAGGAACGCGGCACGTACGCCGTGTTGCTCGAGCTCCCGGATCGCGGCGATCGTCGTACCGCCCGGCGACGTCACCGACTCGCGCAGCTCGACGGGGTGCATCCCCTCGTCGCGAAGCTGCTTCGCGGTTCCGAGCATCGTCTGCACGACGAGCGTCGTCGACACCTCGCGCGAGACGCCGAGCAGGATGCCTGCCTCGATCATCGCCTCCGCGAGCAGCGCGAAATACGCCGGCCCCGATCCCGACAGCGCCGTGACGGCGTCCATCGACGACTCCGGCACCCGGACGACGCGCCCGAGATGGAGCAGCGCCTCTTCCGCAAGCGCGAGCTGCGCATCGCCCGCGCGCGCACCGGCGCAGATGCCGGCCATTCCTTCGTGCACGGTGGAGGGCGAGTTCGGCATCGCGCGCACCACGGGAACGCCGTCGGCGATGCGCGCCTCGATGTGCGCCGTGCGGATCGCGGCCGCGACCGAGAGCACGGTCTGGTCGGGCGTCAGCAGTGGGCCGATCTCCGCGAGGAGCGCGTCGATGTCCTGCGGCTTCACCGCGACGACGACGAGCTCTGCGCCGCCTACGGCGTCAGCGTTCGAGGTCGTCGCCTCGACGCCGTACCGTTCGCGCAGCTCGGCCACCCGGCTCTCGCTGCGGCTGGTGACCACGATCTCGTCGCGGGCGCGCCAGCCGGAGCTCAGTAGCCCGGAGAGTAGGGCCTCGCCGATGCGGCCGCCGCCGATGATTGCGATCCGTCTCTCCGCCATTGCCGACGAAGCCTACGCGGCGCGCGCGTCGTCCACGGGCAGGAGCCCGCGGGCGAAGGCCGCCAGCAGGTAGACGCTCGCGAGACCGGCCCACTCTCCGTACGGCTCGAGCAACTCGGCCGTCTCCCAGCCCTCTACCTCGCGGCCGCGCAGCACGCGCAGGAGCTTCACGAGCCCGAGGTCGCCGACGAGCCCGTAGTCGGTGCGGCCGAGGCCCTCGAGGCAGACGAGGCCGACCGACCACGGCCCGAGGCCGCGCTCGCGCTCGAGCCGCGCCGCCACCGCCGCGGTCGGCTGGTCGCGCAACCGCTCGAGCTCGATCGACCTGCAGAGGCGAACGAGCGCCGCACCGCGGCGCGTGTGCAGCCCGAGCCCGCGGAGCTGCGAAGGCGCGAGCTCCGCGAGCTCGCGGGTCGTCGGCGAGACGTGCAGGTGCTCCGGCGCTGCCGCGCAGATCGTCCGGATGATCGTTTGCTCCAGGCGCCGCGCGACCTTCGCCTCGATCAGCTGTCCGCAGAACGCCCGTAGCAGCGCCTGCGCGACCGTCGGCACGCGAACCGGACGCAGCCCGCGAAGCACGTGCGACGCGCGGCCGAGCATCGGGTCGTCGCGAAAGCGGATCAGGAATGCGGAATGGTCGTCATCGAGCGCAAGGATCCACCGCAGCCGCTCCGCGCCGGCTTCCGACTCCGCGAGGATCGTGACCGTGCCCTGCGGCGATTGCCATGCGCGGGCGAGCTCGATGCGGCCGTCGACCGAGAGCGCCTGCGTGAAGCAACCGTCCCGGAAGGTGCGCGTCGCATCGCCTGCATGACGCGCGGAGAACGCCAGCGAGTACGGACCGCTCGGTGTGACGGTGAGCCCGACGCTCAATGCTGCGCGTGCGCCGTGAGGGGCGCAGCGCGCATGCTGAGCTCGGCCGCGCGCTCGAGCACGTCGAGCGCCTGCTCTTCGCGTCCCTGCTCGCGCAGCATCTTGGCCCACGCGCGGCATGCGTTGGTCGCATCGCGCCACTGGCCCTGCCGCTCCAGGCCTTCGACCGCACGGCGATAGGCCTCGTCGGCTGCAGCGTGCTCTTCGGTGAGGACGAGCCCGTCCGCGAGGACGCTGAAGGCACGACCCTCGTCGATCGGATTCGCCCCCGCGCTGAGCTCGAGGGCGCTCCGGGCCAGCGTGACGGCTTCCGCGCCCTGCCCGCGCATGGTTGCGATGCGCGCTCGGTGGATGGTGATCTCGACGACGTCCTCGGCGGCGGCGGGCACGCTCAACAGTTGCTCCGCGCGGTCGAGGTGGCCCTCCGCACCGTCGGGATCGCCCCGGGAGAGGGTGATGCCGCCCGCAAGGATGTGTGCACGCGCGAGGTGCAGCGTGTCGTCGGT
>DATKQO010000078.1:0-8816 GCA_035532715.1 Gaiellaceae bacterium
AGCGGGTTGCGTGGGGAGCG
Organism: Gaiellaceae bacterium; assembly: GCA_035532715.1. Classification (GTDB taxonomy): domain Bacteria; phylum Actinomycetota; class Thermoleophilia; order Gaiellales; family Gaiellaceae; genus Palsa-739. Next base: position 21 of record DATKQO010000078.1, read on the forward strand.
AAGACGATCCCGAGCGGCGGCTTCAACTCTCTGCCGACACGATTGCATGCCCCCGGCGTGCTCATGTGCGGCGACGGGGTCGGCATGGTCAACATCCCGCGGCTCAAGGGCGTGCACTACGCGGTGGAGTCGGGACGGCTCGCAGCGGAGGCGGCGTTCGCGTCGCTGCAGCGCGGCGCGACACCCGCGACGGCGCTCTCCTCATACGACGACGCGATCCGAGACAGCTTCGTCTGGCGCGATCTCGAAGAAGTCCGCGACATGCGTCAGGTGTTCGGCCACGGCTTCTTCGTCGGCGGCGCGCTTGCGAGCGCGATGACCGCCTCGAAGGGGAGAATCGACGTCGGAAAGATGCACGCAGAACCCGACGCGGAGCAACCGCTGCTGCGCAGCAGCCGCGCCTCGCGCTATCCGGCGCCCGACGGAAAGCTCACGTTCGACAAGCTGTCGTCGGTGTTCCTCTCCGGGAACAAGACGCGAGACGACCAGCCCAATCACATTCGCATCGAGCGGAAGGTGCCGAAGGACGTCGCCGACATGTGGGTGCACCTGTGCCCCGCGCAGGTGTACGAGATCGGCGCGGAGGGCGGCGACGGCATGGTGACCGTGCAACTCGCGCCGTCGAACTGCGTGCAGTGTGGGGCGATCACCGCGAAGGGTGGTCGCCTGACGCCGCCCGAGGGCGGCTCGGGCCCCGAGTACTCGCTGACGTAGACGACTGCGTCAGCGACTTCGACAACGAAGACCGCCCATCATCGAGTGCGCGCCAACAGCCCAAGCGGGCGCCGCCACTATTACCTCCGTTTTACGCGTGCCGTACCGTCCCTTGACCGCACCGGACGATCGTCCGTTCACCCAGTCGTTCTCTCTACGGAGGTTCATCCGATGCGCACCAAGGTCTTTCTCGTCACTGCGGTAGCGGCGCTCGTTGCAGCCGGTGCCGCGCTCGCCGGCAACGGCAACGGCCCGGCGCTGGCCGGCTACTCCTTCCTCGGCCAGCTGACCGCGACACCCGCGAACGGCGGCGTCTCGATCACGGTGGAGGGCGGCAACCGGGTGGCGCTCCGTGCGATGCTCGGCCAGCCCGTCACCCAGACGTTCGCGTACGGCTCGAACACCGAGTTCCTGAAGTGGTCGGCCGGCGTCCCGACCGTCGTGCAGGCGGGCGACCTCGCGGCCGGCGACTACGTGTGGGTGCACGTGCGTGCGCCGCGCGGCTCCGCGCTCGCGGCGATCGAGCAGGCTCCGGCCGGGCTCGTGGGCGATCGCGGCACGACGCTCTACAAACCCGACCAGCCGCTGTACCTGTTCCGCGGCACGCTCACCTCGGTCGGCTCGTCCGGCGTCACGGTGAACGTGACCGGTGGCGACGCCCGCGCAATGCGGCTCATGGTCGGCCAGCCGGCGGACCAGACGTTCACGTTCGACGGCCAGACGATCTTCCTGCTCTGGCAGGGCAAGGTGCCGACCGTGATCGACGCCTCGAAGCTCGTCGTCGGCGACAAGATCGTCGTCCGGGTCCGGGCCGACCAGGGCTCGAGCCTCGCCGGCGTCGAGTCGACCGCGGCGAACCACATCGGCGACCGGGAGCCGGCGACCGCCAAGTAGTGCCCGTTCCGCTCCTCCCCGCGCGCAGAGCCGTCTCCCGGGACGGCTCTGCCGCGTTTTACAGACGACTTACGTGTTCTTCCGCCGAGGGGGCGATCATATGACCATGAATCGCAGGCGTTTCATGTTCTTCGCTGTCGGGCTCGTCGCCCTCAATACGTTCTTCTGGCTTGCGCAAGGGGGCTTCGCCCTGCCGCGTGCGCTCATCAACGGGTTCTTCGGCGCCCGGATGATTCGCGCCGAGGTGCTCGTGCAGACCCCGACGGGAGCGCAGGACTACTTCATCGACCGCGGCGTCATCCGCGCGCTGGCACCCGGATCGATCACAATCAGGGAGCAGAACGGCGACATGGTTCCGATCCAGATCTCCACCAGCGCAACAGTCACGGGTCCCGGCGGCCGCTCCGGCTCGATCCCGGCGCTCCGGCGCGGCATGCGCGTCATGGTGATCCGCGTCGCGAACCAGCCTGCCGCCACCATCCAGGTCGAAGGCATCGGCCCCTAGCCGTCATGGTCGGCACTGCGGCGACCGGGGGCGTCCTTCTCCTCGTCGAGGACGACGACTCGATCGGTCGACTCGTCAAGGCGTACCTCGAACAGCAGGACGGCTGGCGCGTCGTCTGGCTGCGCTCCGGCGAAGAAGCCGTCGGCGAGCTTCGCCGTCACGCCGTGCGCCTCGTCATCCTCGACATCGGCCTGCCCGGTATCGACGGCTTCGAGGTGTGCCGGCGGATGCGCGCGCACTCGAAGGTGCCGATCGTGATGCTGACGGCGCGTGACGAGGAGCCCGACCGCGTCGCCGGCCTCGAGCTCGGCGCGGACGACTACGTCTCGAAGCCGTTTTCGCCGCGCGAGCTCGCAGCCCGCATCAAGGCGATCCTGCGGCGCGTGGAGTACCGCGACGACGCCGAGGTTCTCTCCGCGAACGAGATCATTCTGCGCCGCGACTCGCGCGACGTCACGGTGAGCGGCTCGTTGATCGAGCTGACCGGAAAGGAGTTCGACCTGCTCGCCTGCTTCCTCGAGCATCCCGGCATCGTGCTCTCGCGCGAGAAGCTGCTCGACCTGGTGTGGGGGATGACCTATCCCGGCGGGACGCGGACCGTCGACGTGCACGTCGCGCAGCTCCGGCGCAAGCTCGGCGAGCCGGACACGATTCGCACTGTGCGCGGCGCCGGGTACAAGCTCGTCCCGACGTGACGAGCCTCCGCAGCCGGCTGTTTCGCGCGATCGCTCTCATCGTGCTGCTCTGCGTGGCGCTGACGATCGCCGTCGGGCTCGTGCTCACGCGGCGGGCGGTCGAGGCCGCGACGCTGCACGACGTGGAACACCAGGCGGCGCTCATCTACGCACGCGAGCGCACCGCCGTGTCGGCGTACACGAATCTCGAGCCCGTGCGCCCGACGCTGCAGAAGCAGCACGAGAAGTACGAGCTGCACGTCGCGTTCCTGCCGGATTCCGCACGCAACCGGATCGCGCACGGCCTGTCCGCGAGCGGCTCGGTCACGTTCGAGGGCCGCTCCTACTACTTCGCGGCTGTGCCGAAGCTGCAGGGGAAGTACTTCGTGCTGCTGCGTCCGAAGAGCGTGACGACGTCGGACTGGACGCCGTTCGTCTACGGCCTCCTGCTCGCGGCGCTCGCGGGCTCCGCGCTCGCCGCCGCCGCCGCATGGCTGCTCGCGCGTCGCATCGCCAGGCCGGTGCACCGCGTCGCCGACGCGAGCCGGAGCCTCGCGCGCGGCACGCGCCCGGAGCCGGTGCCCGTCGAGGGGCCCGCGGAGCTCGCGATGCTCGCGACGGCGTTCAACGACCTCGCCGAGCAGCTCTCTCGCGCGCGTGAGGCCGAGAAGAACTTCCTGCTCTCGGTGAGCCACGAGCTGAAGACGCCGCTCACCGCGATCCGCGGGTATGCGGAGGCGCTCGAGGACGGCGCCATCGACGCGCACGAGGCGGCGTCGACCGTGGTCGTGGAGGCGGCGCGCCTCGAGCGGCTCGTGCGCGACCTGCTGGATCTCGCGCGGATGAACCGCACCGACTTCAGCGTCCACCCGAGTGCGATCGATCTCGCGGAGGTCGCGGAGGACGCCGTGCACCGGTACGAGACGCAGGCGGACGGGTTCGGCGTGACCCTCGGCGCCGCGTCCGAGGGGCCGTCGCCGGCGGTTGCAGACGCGGACCGCGTTCTGCAGATCGTCTCGAACCTCGTCGAGAACGCGCTGCGTCTGACACCACGGGGCGGCGAGGTCAGAGTCTTCACCGCGCCGGGCCTGCTGCGCGTCGAGGACACGGGACCCGGGCTCCAGCCGGAGGAGCGAGAGCATGCCTTCGAGCGTTTCTACCTCCACGAGCGCTACGGGCGCGAGCGCTCGGTCGGCACTGGGCTCGGTCTCGCAATCGTGAAGGAGCTGGTCGAGGCGATGGGAGGCACGGTCGAGGTGACGAGCGAGCCGGGTCGCCTGACAGCGTTCACCGTCCGTCTCGCGACTCCGTCGCGCGAGCCGGCTCCGGCTGCGTAGGCTCTACGCGTGACAACCCTCGACGATGTCGAGCGTGCGGCGCGCACGATCGCCGGACGCGTCCACCACACACCGCTGCTCCGCTCCGCGACGCTCTCCGAGCAGCTGCGCTGCGACGTGCGCTTCAAGGCCGAGCTCTTCCAGCGGACGGGCTCGTTCAAGGTGCGCGGCGCGCTGAACCGGCTGTCGCAGCTGACCGACGCCGAGCAGCAGGCCGGCGTGATCTCGATCTCAGCCGGCAACCATGCGCAGGCTGTTGCATGGGCGGCGCGCGAGGCGGGTGTCGACGCCCTGATCGTCATGTGGCAGGGGGCCGACGACCTGAAGGTCGCCGCCACCCTCGGCTACGGCGCAGCGGTCGACCAGCAAGCGGACGGTCCGACGACCGCCTTCGAGCGGTTGCACGAGTTGCAGGCCGAGACCGGGCGCACGCTCGTCCATCCGTTCGACGACGCCGCCGTGATCGCGGGGCAGGGCACGGTCGCGCTCGAGATCCTCGAGGACGGCCCCGTACCCGACGTCGTCGTCGTCCCGGTCGGCGGCGCCGGGCTCGTGAGCGGGATTGCGGCGGCGCTGAAGGCGCGGCGCCCGGACGTGCGCGTGCTCGGCGTCGAGCCCGAGCTCTCGACGGCGCTGCACGACGGCCTCGCCGCCGGCCGGTCGGTGCCTGTGACCCCGAAAAGCGCGGCCGACGCGCTCAGCGCGCCGTTCGCGGGCGAGCGTTGCATCCGGATCTGCGCCGACCTCGGCGTCGAGTCCGTGCTCGTCTCCGAGGACGAGCTCTTCGACGCGTTCCGCTGGCTCTACGCGCGAACGAAGCTCGCGTGCGAGCTCGGCGCCGCCGCCTCCACCGCGGCCGTCTTGTCGGGCAAAGCAGGCGTCGAACCGGGGCAGAACGTCGTCGCCGTGGTCTCCGGGGGCAACGTGGCGCCCCGGCAGGCCGCTGCTATCCTGGCCGGGCGATGAAGACGGAAATCCACCCCGACTACGTGCTCGCGACGGTGACGTGCTCCTGCGGGAACACGTTCCAGACGCGGTCGACGCAGCCCGAGCTCCACGTCGAGATCTGCTCGAACTGTCACCCGTTCTACACGGGCAAGCAGAAGCTCATGGACACCGGCGGCCGGGTGGAGCGCTTCCAGAAGCGGCTCGAGCGGGCCGAGCGCGCGAAGCGCGGCTCCTAGCCTTCTCATGGCAAACGTCGGCGGCCAGGCGGTCCTCGAGGGCGTGATGATGCGCGGCCCCGGGAACTGGGCGGTCGCCGTCCGGACGCCGGACGGCACGATCGCCCACGTCTCGAAGCCGATCGACTCGGCCATGGCGCGCCACCGGCTGCTGCGCCTGCCGATCCTGCGCGGCGTGATGGCGCTCGGCGAGTCGCTCGCGATCGGCTTCCGCGCGCTCGCGATCTCGGCGAACTACGCGGCACAGGAGGAGAAGACCGACGGCGAGGCTGCGGACGAGCCGGACACGGAGCTCTCGCGCGGCGCGCTGATCTTCGCGTTCGTCATTGCGATCGGCTTCGCGATCGCGCTCTTCAAGGTCACGCCGGGACTCATCACCGAGCTGCTGCCGATCTCCAGCGGCGGCTGGTTCGTGATCGTCGAGGGCGTGATCCGCGTCACGCTGTTCGTCGGCTACCTCGCGGTGATCTCGCTGCTGCCGGATCTCCGCCGCGTCTTCCAGTACCACGCGGCAGAGCACAAGGCGATCAACGCGTACGAGGCGGGCGAGGAGCTGACACCGGAGACGGTGCAGCGGTACTCGCTCATCCACCCGCGCTGCGGCACAGCGTTCCTGCTCTGGGTGATGGTGATCGGAGTCTTCGTGTTTGCGTTCTTCGGCCGGCCGCACTGGTACTGGCTCGTGGCCGAGCGCATCCTGCTCCTGCCGCTGATCGCGGGCCTCGCATACGAGCTGATCCGCTTCGCCGGCAAGCACCAGGGGAACCGCGTGCTGATGACACTGCTCGCGCCCGGCCTGTGGCTGCAAAGGCTGACGACGCGCGAGCCATCGCTCGACCAGCTCGAGGTCTCGATTCGCGCGCTGCGCGAGGTGCTGCAACTCGAAGAGCGCCGGGCGCCGGGCGCCGCTCCCATCGAAGTCATGGCCTAGTCGCGTAACCGGCGACGTTCGGCGGCCTCGGATCCGTAGGCTCTCGGCAACAAGCACTGTCGACAAAGGAGATGGGATGGCCACCGACCGCCGCGCAGATGTGATCTGGAACGGCAGCTTGATGGAGGGGGGCGGCACGATCCGCTCGACGACGAGCGGCGCGTTCGGCGAGCTTCCCGTCAGTTGGGCCGCGCGCTCGGAGGACGCGACGGGCGGCAAGACGAGCCCGGAGGAGCTGATCGCGGCCGCGCACGCCGCCTGCTTCTCGATGGCGCTCTCGGCCGGCCTCGCGAAGGCGGGCACGCCGCCCGACGAGCTGAAGACGTCGGCGACGGTGACCTTCCAGCCGGGCGAGGGGATCACGAAGATCGCCCTCACGGTCGAGGGTCGCGTGCCCGGCCTCGACGCTGCCGGGTTCGAGGAGGCGGCGCAAGGGGCCAAGGCGAACTGCCCGGTCTCGAAGGCGCTCGCGAGCGTGCCGGAGATCACGCTCGCCGCATCGCTCGCCTCCTGAGCACCAGGCTACCCTGGTAGCGGCATGGCCGCTGACTTCGACACACGGATCGACGAGCTCGAGCGCTCCTACCGGGAGGCGCAGGCACGCATGTCCGAGTCGTCGGTCTACAACGACCACCGGGAGGCGGCCGAGGTCGGCCGGCGGCTGAAGGACCTCGAGGCGCCGTACAAGCTCGCCCAGGAGTTGCGGGCGGCGCGCGAGGATCTCGCCGCTGCGCGGGACGACGCCGACCTGGAAGAGCTCGTCGCCGAGCTCGAGCAGCGGACGGAGAAGCTCGAGGACGACCTGCGTCTCGCGCTCGTCCCGAGCGATCCCGCCGACCACAAAGACGTGATCCTCGAGGTGCGGCAGGGCGTCGGCGGCGACGAGGCCGCGCTCTGGGCGGGCGACATCTACCGGATGCTCGCGCGTTACGCCGAGCGCCTCGGTTTCAAGATCGAGGAGCTCGGCTCGAGCCCGAGCGACGGCGGCGGCTTCAAGGAGGTCACCTTCGCCGTCAAGGGCGACGGCGCCTACCGCGTGTTCAAGTGGGAGGGCGGCACGCACAGGGTGCAGCGCGTCCCGGAGACCGAGTCTCAGGGACGCATTCACACGTCCACCGCCACGGTCGCCGTCATGCCGGAAGCCGAGGAGGTCGAGGTCAACATCGACCCGAACGACCTCAAGATCGACGTGTACCGGTCGACCGGTCCCGGCGGCCAGTCCGTCAACACAACGGACTCGGCAGTGCGCATCACGCACCTTCCGACCGGCGTCGTCGTCTCGATGCAGGACGAGAAGTCGCAGCTCCAGAACAAGGACAAGGCGATGCGCGTGCTGCGCGCACGCCTCTACGAGCGCGAGCTCGAACGGCGGCGCGCCGAGCTCGACGCGACGCGCCGTTCGCAGATCGGTACCGGCGAGCGTGCCGAGAAGATCCGCACCTACAACTTCCCGGAGAACCGGCTCACGGATCACCGGATCAAGCTGACGGTGCACCAGCTCGACCGGATCCTCCAGGGTGAGCTCGACGACTTCACCGAGGCGCTGAACTCCGAGGAACGCAAGCTCGCGCTCTCCGGGTGACCGCGCGGGACGCTCTCCGAGAGGCGGAACGGCGCCTGACCGCGGCCGGCCTCGACACGCCGCACCTCGACGCCGAGCTACTCGTCGCGCACGCGCTCGGCGTGTCGCGAACCGGCCTCTACGCCGACCTCGATGCGCAGGTCGCCGGGCTCGAGCCGTTGCTCGCGCGACGCGAGGCACGCGAGCCGCTCGCCTACGTGCTCGGCGAGTGGGGGTTCCGCCGGCTGACGCTGAAGACCGACGCGCGCGCGCTCGTGCCGCGCCCCGAGACGGAGATCGTCGTCGAGCGCGCGCTCGCGCTTCTTGCCGACGCCGACGCGCCGTGCGTGCTCGACGTCGGCGTCGGCTCCGGCGCGATCGCGCTCGCCCTGAAGGACGAGCGGCCCGACGCGCGCGTCACCGCGGTCGACGTCTCGACCGATGCGCTCGCGCTCGCGCGCGAGAACGCCGCACGGCTCGGGCTCGACGTCGACCTGCGCGAACAGGGCGTCGACGCGGCCGCCGAAGGCTGGGATCTCGTCGTCTCGAATCCGCCGTACGTCGAGACCCTCGAGGGCCTCGAGCCGGAGCTCGACTACGAGCCAGAGCGCGCACTCATCGGCTCCGGCTTCCACGCCCGGATCGCGCGGACGGCGCGGACGCGCTTTCTCGTGCTCGAAGTGGGCGACGGGCAGGCCGCGGAAGTTGCGCGCACGCTCGAAGCGGCGGGTTACCGCGACGTGCGGATCACCGCCGACCTCGCCGGCCGCGACCGCGTCGTCGAAGGGGCGCGATGAGCGAGGACGCCGCCGTTGCCGCGCTCCGAGCCGGGCTCCCCGTGATCCTCCCGACCGACACCGTCTACGGGCTCTGCGCGTCGGCGGAGGGCCCCGAGCCGACCGAGCGCCTCTACGCGCTCAAGGGCCGCAGCCCCGAGCAGCCGTCGGCACTGATGGCCGCCGACGTCGAGACGCTGCTCGCGTGCCTGCCCGAGCT
>DATKQO010000079.1:0-4295 GCA_035532715.1 Gaiellaceae bacterium
TCCAGCCGCAGTAGATGACCTTGCCGGCGGCGGCCGCCTTGATCGGCGTGCCCGTCGGAACGCCGATGTCGATCCCCGGATGGAGCGTGCCCCAGCGCATCCCGAACGGGCTCGTGATCGGGCCGCTCACGGGCCAGATCAGCCGCGGTGGCGGCCCCGCCGGCGCAGCCGTGCCGCCGCCGGTCGTCGACCCGGTGTCCGTCGAGCCGCCCGCGCTCGACGAGCGCGCGGCAGCCTCCGCGGCGCGGATCCGGGCTGCGAGGTCGGCGCTCGCGGCGGCGAGCGCCTGCGACTCCTGGATCTCCTGCTGCTGCTGCGCCCGCGTGACCACGAGCGCGTGCGACTTGCCGGAGCGTGCGCTCGCGAGCCGGTGCTGGCTCGAGAGCAGCTCACCCCGGAGGATCGCCTCCTGCTGCACGCGCGCGCCGATCGCGCGCGCCTCGTTCGCGACGCCGTCGCGTACGACGGCGGTCTTCGCGCGCGCAACCTTGACCTGCTGCCGCGCCGTCTTGACCGCTTCGGCGACGTGCTTGTCCTGCTTCGCGATCGCACCGAGGTAGTCGAGCTGGTCGAGCACGTCCTGGAAGCTCTTCGCGGTCAGCAAGACGTCGATCGTCGTCGGGTCCGCCTGCTTGTAGATCGTGACGAGACGGCGGTCGAGCCGCTCCACCGACAGCGTGTACTCCCGCTCGAGATAGGTGAAGCGCACCGTCTGCAGGTGGAAGAGCTCGTTGAGCTTGTCGAGGCGGCGCTGCCGGAGGGCGAGATCCGACTGCAGCGCGCCGAGCCGGCTCGAGACGTCGCCGACCGTGCCCTCGAGGGACCGGATCTGGCCCGTCAGACGGCCGATCTGGGAATCGAGCTCGGACGCCCTCGCGCGGGAAGCCGCGATCTTGCTCTGGATTGCGCCGAGCTTTACGTCGACGCTCGCCTTCTGCTGGCCGAGGCCGCCGCCCGCGAGCGCCGGCGCTGCGAGGAGCAACGTCAGGACAAGCAGAAGCGGAAGGCGGCTCGCCATCTTCGAACGTGGTTCGCCGGGACGCGGCGCGTCCCTGCCGGAGCGCTACGAGTCCGGATCCGGCGCCGGCGGCCCCGGGCCCGGCTCGGGCACCGGCGCAGGCACCGGCGGCGTGCCCTCGTCCGGCGGCGGATACGCCTCCGGAACGACCGCCGGCAGCGGGGGCGTCACCTCGCCGGGAGGCGGATAGGGCTCGGCCGGGTACACCATCCGCGTTTCTTGTGCCGAGAGGGCCGGACGAATCCTCTCCTCCGCCCGTGCGAGCCGTTCTGGCTCGACCCCACAGCCGGGAAAGGCCTCAGCGGCCGCTCGAAATGCGCTCATGCCCGGTCCCTGCCCGGAGCTCGAGCGCCTGTAACGTCTCCGCCGCGCGGCGGCGCAGCGGGCCGACGAGCTCGCGGTAGTCGCCGTCGGAGATCTTGCCCGTGCGATGGTCGAACTCCAGCTCTTTCAGCGCAGCGAGGGCCCGGTCGCGCTCCTCCTCCAGCTCGATCCGTCGGCGCTCGAGCTCGCTGAGCTCGCCGAGCCGGTCGCTCGCCGGGGCCGGCTCGCGCAGGAACGGCCGGGCGACGAAGGCGACCGCCGCGAGTGCGAGCACCGCGGCGAACGCGAGCGCGAGCGTCATGCCGCGACGGTGTCCGCCGCGTAGCGGGCGGCGAGGCGCCGCTGCTCGACCGCGTCGGGCCACAGCGTGACGAGCGAGCCGAACACGAACACGAAGCCCGCCGCCCAGAGCACGTTGACGAGCGGCTTCACGAGCACCTTGAGAAACAGCGTCTGTGACTTCGGATCGATCTGATCCGCGATCGTGAACAGGTCGCCGAGGTTGCGCGGGTCGTGGTAGATCGACACCTCGTTCGACACCTGCTGCTCGACGGGGTAGCTGTTCTTACCGGGGTAGAGCGTCGTCACGTGTGAGCCTCCGCGCGAGACGTCGACGACCGCGCGCGTCGCGATGGCGTTCGCCTCCTGGCGCTGCTGCAGCCGCTCGTACGTGAGCGTGTAGCCGGCGATCTCCATCGATTGGCCGGGGCGCAGTCCGCGCTCGCGCACCGTCTGGTACGCGCTCGAGCCGGCGACGCCGATCGCGAGCATCAGGATCGAGGCGTGCACGATGTACCCGCCGTAGCGGCGCCGGTTGCGGGCGACGAGCTCCGCGAGCGCACCCGGCCAGGATCCACCGGAGAGCGAGCGCCGCGCGCGCGTTCCCCGCACGAACTCGAGCACGATCGACGCGGCGACGAACGCTCCGAACGTGTACGCGAGCAGGCCCGGTGTCGACGATCCGTACCCGAGCACGATCAGGGCGACGCCGGTCACGACGGCCGCGACCGCGGGGACGATGAACGTCCTGCCGAGCGCGCGCAGCGACGCGCGCCGCCAGGCGACGAGCGGGCCGATTCCCATCAGCAGGAGCAGAGGCAACCCGAACGTGTGCAGGAAGAAGTCGTAGTACGGCTTCGAGACCGAGCGCGTCTCGCCGCGCACCGCCTGCGTCACCAGCGGATACATGACGCCCCAGAGAATCGTCAGGCACAGCGCGACGAGCAGCAGGTTGTTGTAGAGAAACGTCGCCTCGCGCGAGACGAGCGACTCAAGCTTCGTCCGGGAGCGCAGCAACGGCAGCCGCAGGTAGATGAGTCCCACGGAGAAGACGACGCAGATCGCGATGAAGCCGAGAAACCACGCGCCGAGCGGGCTTTGCGAGAACGAGTGAATGGAGCTGATGACGCCGGAGCGCGTGAGGAACGTCCCGAAGATCGAAAGGCAGAACGCGAGCGCGACGAGAACCATGTTCCAGACCTTCAGCATCCCGCGCTTTTCCTGGATCATGACCGAGTGGAGAAATGCGGTCGCGGCGAGCCACGGCATGAGCGCCGCGTTCTCGACCGGGTCCCACGCGTAGTAGCCGCCCCAGCCGATCTCGACGTACGCCCAGTGCGCGCCGAGCAGCTGGCCGACCCCGAGAAACGTCCACGCGGCGAGCGTCCACCGCCGCGTCATCACGATCCAACGCTCGTCGGTGCGCCGCGAGAGCAGCGCGCCCATGGCGAACGCAAACGGAATCGTCAGGCCGACGTAGCCGAGATACAGCATCGGTGGGTGCGCGAGCATGTACGGGTTCTGCAGGCTCGGCACCATGCCGGCTCCGTCGGCGGGCGCCGGTGCGCTCATGAAGGGGCTCGAGACGAACACGAGCATGAACACGAAGAACGTGCTGACGCCCGCGAGCACGGGCACGACCCACGCCATGAGATCGCGGGTGAACCGGTGCAGCCATACGGCCAGCGCCGAATATCCGGTCAGGATCAGGAGCCAGAGGAGGAGCGAGCCTTCCTGCCCACTCCAGAAAGCGGCGAGCCGGTAGCCGAGCGGGAGCGTTCGGCTCGTGTGCTGGGCGACGTAGACGAACGAGAAGTCGTGGCGCGCGAGCGCGGTCCACAGCACGGCCGCTGCGACAACGGTCGTTCCGAACGCGGCGATCAGCGCGTTCTGCGCCGAGGCTGCGAGCCGGCGCCGGCGCTTCCAGGCCGCGACCGAGCCCGCGACGAGCGCGTACACGACGAGCCCGAAGCTCAGGAGGAGCGCTGCGCGTCCGAGCGCGGCCACTACGTGTTCTTCGCGGGCGCCGGTGCGTACTTCGACGGGCACTTCGTCGAGAGCGTGCCCGGCTTCGCGACGAAAGTCCCGTTCCGGAGCGTGCCCTCGACGACGACCTCACGGCCGACGCGGAAGAGATCGGGCACCGTTCCCTTGTACACGACGTCGACGCGCGTGCTCGTGTGGCCCGTCACGTCGCGCAACACGAAGTGCTTGCCGACCGCCGCATGCGAGTCGCCCGTCACCGGCCCGACGACCTTGCCCACGAGCATCACGTCGCCGCGTGGGTACCTGGCGAGATCGCTCGGCTGCAGCTGCGGCGTTCCCGCCCCGGCCACTGCCGTGTACACGATGAAGATCGCGAGCACTGCCGCCACCGACAGCGCAATCACGAGCCGAGCAGGGCTCCGTCCCACGAACCGGATGATACCCCGCAGGGCCTCGTACACCCGGCCGTACGTTCAGCACGTCCCCGGCGGCGTCTCGTCCAGCCGCCGGATGACACACCGAAGGTACGGCCGGATGTACTAGTGCCGCTCGGACGGCTGCGGCCGGCGGCCCGGAATCCGGTAGCCGTGGTCGTGGCAGAGCGAGCCGGGCAGGTCCTCGGTGAGGGCGTCGCAATACCCCTTCCCGTAGGCCGCGCGCATGAACGCGGCGACCACGTCGAGGCTCC
>DATKQO010000080.1:0-2976 GCA_035532715.1 Gaiellaceae bacterium
CAGGGCGGTGTCGCGAGCCTCGCCGCCTGCTGCGAGCAGGCCGACGCCTTGCGCGTGCATCCGAGCCTCGTGACGGCGTTCATGCCGAACATGGCGGCCGGCCAGATCTCGATGGAGCTCGGCGCGAACGGGCCGGTGACGGCGCCGTGCGAGGCCTGCGCGGCGTCGGCGATGGCGATCGGAGACGGCTACGACGCGATCCGCCTCGGCCGCGCCGAGGTGATGTTGTGCGGCGGCAGCGAGGCGGGCGTCACCGAGCTCGCGATCGCAGGCTTCGCCGCGATGCGCGCGCTCTCGCGCCGGAACGACGACCCGGCGCGGGCGAGCCGGCCGTTCGACGCGGATCGCGACGGCTTCGTGATGGGGGAGGGCGCCGCGGTGCTCGTGCTCGAGGATCTCGAGCACGCGCTGGCGCGGAACGCCTCCGTGTACGCGGAGATCGCGGGCTACGGCGTCAGCTCCGACGCGCACCACATGACCGAGCCCGACCCGGACGGACGGGGTAGCGCGCGCGCGATCACGCTCGCGCTCGCGGACGCGGGCCTCGGGCCGATCGACGTGGACTACGTGAACGCGCACGCGAGCTCGACACCGCTCGGCGATGCGAGTGAGACGGCGGCGCTGAAGCTCGCGCTCGGCGAGGAGAAGGCGCACGCGACGCCGGTCTCGTCGCTCAAGGGCGCCACCGGGCACTGCCTCGGCGCGGCGGGCGCGATCGAGGCGTGCGCGACCGTCCTCACCGTCGCGCGCGGCGTGATCCCGCCGACGATCAGCTACGAGACGCCCGATCCCGCCTGCGACCTCGATTACGTCCCGAACGTCGCGCGGGACGCCGTCGTCGACGTCGCGATCAGCAACAGCTTCGGCTTCGGCGGCCACAACGCCGTCATCGTCGTGCGCAAGTACGCCGGGCGCTGACGCCGGGCCCCCGGTCTCAGAGGCCGATGGCCTCCCAGGACGGCTTCGCCGGGTAGCGGAAGCAGTCGGGGTCGACGCCGAGCTGGAGCGCCAGCTGCAGCGCGATCAGCTGGACGCCCGCCGTGAGCGGGAAGATCGAGAGCGCCTCGCCGAGACCGCGCTCGGCGAGCGTCGTCACGTGCACGCCTGCCTCGGACGCCGCGCCCCCGACCGCCTGCACACGCTCGGAGCCGGCGCCGCCGCCGTCGAGCACGACGAGAGCGTCCCGCTCGTCGAGCGCGACCGCGGGCCCGTGCAGGAGCTGCTCGGCCGACAGGCCTTCGGTTGCGACGTACGATGTCTCCCGCGCCTTCAGCGCTCCCTCGGCCGCCGTCCACTGGTTCGGGCCGACGCCGGTGAACTCGACGAGGCGCTGCGGCGCGGCGAATGCGACGCCGCGCTCGACGACCCGCTCGACCGCGTCCGGCACCGCAGCGAGGTCGCCGACGTCGGCGCCGAGGAACGTTGCGAGCTGCGCGGCCCGGACGAGCGCCCCGAGGTGGCTGACGGTGAACGCGGAGGACCGTTCCCGCTCGACCGTCTCGACGTCCGCGCCGGCGCCGCGCGCGCCGATCACGTGCACGGGGACGCCGGCCGCCTCCGCCTCCGCGCGGATCGCGGTCGTGAAGCGCTTCGAGTTGGTGTGACTGAAGATCAGGACCGCGTCGAATCCGCGCCAGAGCCCGTACGTTGCGGCGTCGATCGCCTGGACGGCCGGCCCGCTCGCCTCCGCGCCGCGCATGAGCCAGGCGGCGTGATTGGCCGCGTGCCAGCTCGTGCCGGTGCCGACGAGGCAGACGCTTCGCCCGCGCAGGAGCGCGGCGAGCCGCTCGACCGGCTCGGCGTCCTCGAGGAGGCGCCGCAGCTCCGCGGGTTGCCGCCGGATCGCCTGCTCCATCTCGCTCGTCGTCGCGCTGCCCATCCGGCCCTCCTTTTGTCGACTCGGCTCCGACGACGAGGCTACCGCCTCGAGCGCAGCGCGTCCCTCAAGTTGGGGATCGCAGGTGCCGATAGGGGCATTTGAAATCGTCAAAAAACGACAGAGATCTCCCCCAAAAAGTGAAGCGAATCCTGATTGCGGTTGTTGCGGGCCTCGCCGTCTTCGGCGGCACGTTCGCCTTTGCGGCGAGCCTCGGCGGCGTCACGACGGGCACGGTGGGCGACAGCGCCACCGTCGTCGCCTCGTGCGACACCGACGGCGTCACAGCCGCATTCGGGGCTCCGACGTGGGACGCGACGAACAAGCGGTACGGGCTGACGACCCTCAACATCACCAGCATCAATGCGGCGTGCAACGGACTTGGGATCAAGGTCACGCTGCAGGACGGCACAGGAGCATCGCTCGGCGAGGCGACCGCGACGGTCGCCGCGGGCGCGGCATCCCTGACGTTCGCATCCTCGGTGTCCGCCCAATCGGTCGCCGGAATCGACGTCGTGATCGCAGGCTAGGTGAACGCGATGCGCGACACAGAGCAGAAAGGACAAGGCAGATGAAGCGGATCATCATCGCCGTGGCCGTCGCTCTCGCCGTGTTCGGAGGGACGTTCGCCTTCGCCGCGAGCCTGGGCGGCGTCACGACGGGCACGGTGGGCGACAGCGCAACGGTCGTCGCCTCGTGCGACACGGACGGCGTCAACACGAGCTTCAGCGCGCCCGGGTGGGACGGCACCCTGAAGCGCTACGGAGTCACCGTCCTCAGCGTCACGAGCATCAACACGGCGTGCAACGGTGACACGATCAAGGTGACGCTCACCGACTCCAGCGGCGCCTCGCTCGGCGAGGCGACCGGCTCGGTGGTCTCGGGCGGGGCGACCCTCACGTTCTCCCCGGCGGTCATCTCGCAGTCCGTTGAGGGCATCGAGGTCGTGATCGCGAGCTAACCCGGATCGTGCAACAGTCTGAGTGCGGCCACGTTTTCGAGGCGTTGTCGAGTTGCCCAGCGGTCGGCGGCTTTCGCGGGCAGGCTTTGCTTGGCTGAGGAGGCGCCTGGCGGCCGAGGTTGGTGTTGAGATGGCAGGC
>DATKQO010000081.1:0-6153 GCA_035532715.1 Gaiellaceae bacterium
CTGGATCTTCAGCACCTTCGCGTACCCGCCGGTCTTGTCGATCAGATTCGGGTCGTACGTCGGCGACGACGCCATCGCGTAGACGGCGCCGGTGCGCGGATTCATCGCGACGACCGCGCCGCAGCGGCTGCCGAGCTGGTCCTGCGCGAGCTTCTGCACCGCTGGACGGAGGGTCAGCTCGAGGTTGTTTCCGTGCACGGTGCCCCCGCCGAGCGAGTCGAGCGCACGCTTGAACGCGTTCGAGAGATCGGTGTTCGCGCCGGTGAGGTAGTCGTTCATCGACCGCTCGATCCCCGCCTGTGAACGCGACGCGGTCGAGTAGCCGATCGTCTGTGCGGCGAGACCGTGTTGCGGATAGCGGCGAAAGAACAGCGTCTGCCCGTTCGACTTCACCTCGGTGTTCGCCGCGAACACGGTTTGCGTCCCGCTCCCCTCGATGAGGCCGCGCGCAACCGTGAACTGCACGACGCGCTGGATCGCGTTGTCCTGCTTGTCCTGCAGCCCGCCCGCGGCCCACGCCTGCCAGTACGTCGTCGCGGCGACGAGCGAGGCGAGCAGCACCACCGCGACGATCGCAAGCCGGTTGAGCTGGCGGTTCATGGCGACGCGCCTTCCAGCTCTGCGTTCGCGCGGTTCGAGACGAGCATCAGGCAGGCGACGATCACGAAGTTGGAGATGATGCTCGACCCGCCGTACGACACGAGTGGCAACGTGATTCCGGTCAGCGGGATGACGCGCAGGATGCCGCCGATGATGATGAAGGTCTGTAACGCGAACCCGAACGTCAGTCCCGCGGCGAGCAGCTTCGAGAAGCCTTCGCCGGCGAGGACCGAGATGCGGAACCCGCGCAGGACGAAGACCATGTAGAGCATGATCAGCGCCGCAGCGCCGATCAATCCGAGCTCCTGCGCAAGCGCGGAGTAGATGAAGTCGGTATTGAGGTACGGGATGATCTGGTGCCCCGATGCGGTCGTGAACGTGCCGGTGCCGAGCCCCGTCCCGCCGAACCCGCCGTGTGCGATCGAGTAGAGCGACTGCACCTCCTGGTAGCTCGCGCAGTCCTGGCGCAGCGCCATCGTGCCGTTGAACGGGCAGAACACCTTCGCCGTCGTCCACGGATGCAGCCAGTTCGTCACGCGCTCGCGCACGTGCGCCGTGGTTTCGTAGACGCCCACCGAGCCGGCGAGGAAGAGCCCCAGCCCGGCGGCCACGTAGGCGACGCGCGCCGTCGCCGCGTAGAGCAGGCCGAGGAAGATGCCGTAGTAGAGGAGTGCGCTACCGAAGTCGACGGTCGCGACGAGCACGAGCATCGCCCCACCCCAGATCACGAGCAGCGGGCCCCAGTCCTTGAGCCTGCCCTGAGCGAGCACCTCGCGCTTCTCGCGCAGGTACGCAGCGAGAAAGACGATCAGCGCCAGCTTGCCGAGCTCGCCCGGCTGGAACTGCAACCCGCCGACGTGGATCCAGAGCCGTGCGCCGTTGACGCTCTGGCCGAGCACCGGCAGCAGCGGCATGAAGAGCAGCGCGATCGCGCCCAGACCGAAGAGGTACTTGTAGTTCTCGAGCACCCGGTAGTCGCGACGCAACCCGAGCAGCACCGCTGCGAACACCGCGACCCCGATCACGACCCACAGCCCCTGCCGGAACGCGTCGGCCGGGCCGAGCCGGTAGATCTCGGTGAGTCCGACGGCGGTCAGGATCGCAGCGATCGGCAGGAGATACGGGTCGGCGTACGGCACGGTGAAACGCGCGACGAGATGCGCGACGAGATACAGCGCGAAGAAGAACGCCGCGTACGTGAGCGACGCGCTCGAGACTTGCGACTTCTGCGCGATGTAGACGCTCGCGAAGCCGACACCGGTGAGAACGCCGGCAACGATGAGATAGGCCAGCTCGCGGTTGCGGTACGTCACGTCAGCGCAGCAGTCCCCAGATGAGCAGCACCGCCGCGATGCCGAGCAGCGCGAGCATCGTCAGGACGAGGCGTACGCGGGCCGCTGTGGAGATCGGCGCGCCGCGCACCGCGGCAAGCGCCTCCGGAGAGCCCGGATCGAGCAGGACCCCCTCCAGCTGGTCGGCGGGGACGACCATCGTGTCGACCGTCTCGGTCGCTCTCACGCCGTGCAGCGTGTCGTCCTCGGCGCCGGCCGCCGACATCGCGATGGTGTCGCCTTCGCCGCCGGTGGAGATCGCGAACGCGACGACGGTGATGTTGTCGGCGCCGCCGCCGCGGTTCGCCGCGGCGACGAGCGCCTTCGTCGCGCGATCGAGGTCGTCGTGATGGCGGTCGAGGACGCCGAAGATCTCCTCGTCGGCGACCATGTCGGTGAGCCCGTCGGAGCAGATCAGGAAGACGTCCCCCGCGCGCGCGTCGACGGTGAACGACTCGACGTCGACGTCCGGATCGGTGCCGACCGCGCGCGTGATCACCGAGCGCTGCGGATGCACCTCCGCTTCCTCCGGCGAGAGCTTGCCGCTCTTCAGGAGCTCGTTGACGAGCGAGTGGTCCTCGGTGAGCTGCTCCATGCGGCCGTCGCGCAGCAGATACGCGCGCGAGTCGCCGACGTGCCCGAACGTCACCGCGGCGCCCTCGACGAGCGCGACCGTCATCGTCGTGCCCATTCCCGAGGCCGACGGATCGGCGTTCGAGCGCTCGTAGACACGCCGGTTCGCCTCCTGGATGAGCGAGGTGACCCGTTCGCTCCCTCGCAACGAGCCGGAATCGGTGTCCTCGAGCGCCGCCTTCGCGAGCTTCGACGCGACCTCGCCCGCCTGCGCGCCGCCCATCCCGTCCGCCACCGCGAAGAGCGGCGGGGCGACGACGTACGCGTCCTCGTTGCGGCGCCGCTTGCGCCCCGTGTCGCTCGCGGCCGCGAAGCCGCCGACGGTCATGCGTCGAACCTCAGCTCGGTCTCGCCTGCACGCACGACGTCGCCCTGCTCGAGCTTGCGCGGCCGGTCGAGGCGCACGCCGTTCACGAACGTCCCGTTCGTCGAGCCCAGGTCGCTCACCCAGACGCCGTCGCGGCGCGGCTCGACGCGCACGTGGTGGGCGGAGGCGAACTCGTCGCCCTCGATCGACACGTCGTTCTGCCCGCCGCGGCCGATCGTGACCGGGCTCGAGTCGAGCGGGTACTCCTCCCCGACGGGGAGGATCTCGCTGTGGACGACGACGAGGCGTCCAGGCTCGCCCGCGAGGCCGAGCGCGCCGCCCGCAGGCGAGGGACGCAGGATGAAGCTCTCCTGCGGCAGGCGCAGATCCCGGCCCGCGGTGCGCACGATGCGCCAGATGAAGAGGTAGAGCAGGACGAGAAACGCGATCTTCAGCACGAGCAGAACGCTCTGGTACGTCGTGCCGCCAAGGATCATTCGCGCTCCGTGGTGAAGGTGATGTCGGTCGAGCCGGCGGTGAACACGTCGCCGGGCTCGAGCTTCGCTCGCGTGACCCGCCTCCCGTTCACCTCGATCCCGTTCGTCGAGTCGAGGTCGACGATCCAGTACGTGGCGCCCTCCTGACGGAGCTCCGCGTGCCGGCGCGAGACGTTCGCGTCCTCGACCTGGATGTCGCACTCGCGCGAGCGGCCGAGCACGAAACGGCGCTTGTCGACGCGGCGCGTCTGGCCGGCCCACGAGAGCACCGCGACCTCGCGCTCGAGGCCGAGATCCACGGCCGGCGCCGCCTCGGTCGGAGGCTGGACGGGCTTGTAGATCATCGTCGCCCCGGACTCGACCTCCTCCGCAGGCTCGTCCGGAGCGTGACGGCCGGCCCTGGGCTGGACCATCCGCGTCGCGATGCCGAACTCGCCGACCGCGAGATCCCCGTCGGTCTCGAGCAGCACCTTCGGGGGCGTGAGGAGCGCGAAGCTCTCGCGGCGCGCGTGCTCGCCGAGGTACTCCTCGAGCTCGGCGAGGAGCGAGTCCTCGTACCCCTCGAACTGGTCGCGGTCGGGCGCGGAGAGGTAGATCGTGTACTCGTTCGGGACGTAGACGCGCGAGACCGAGACGGTCTTGTGGTCGTCCATCTCCTTCGAGAGCTTGCGCGCGAGCTCGACCGGCTGGACGTTCGTCCGGAACGCCCGCCCGAAGACGCCTTCGAACAACGCTTCGATCTTCTGCTCGATCGCCCTGAGGACCATGATGCGGGGGTGACATTACCCCGCAGAGCGCGAAATCAACGTGACTACGCCGTCTCGGCTCGAAGCGCGAGCGCCGCGGCGGTGATCCAGGCAGCGGCGACGAGCGGCGCCACCGCCACGGACGGGACGGCGAGGACCGTGAGGACGAGCATCGCGGCGCCGGCGCCGGCGGCTCCCCAGCGGCCGTGGGCGCGCGCGAACGGCAGTGCGGCCGCGACGAGGGCGAAGGCGGCCGCCTCGAGCAGGAGCGCGGGGTGCGCGCCGGCGGCCCGCGCGAGCGAGCCGGCGACGTCGAACGGGTCGGTGGCGCCGGCCACGCCGAGGCCGAGCGGCGCACGCGTGCCGAGGAGCGGCAGCGGGCCGTGGCGGAGACCCGCGACGAGAGCCGCGACGAGGACGGCGGCCCCCGCGAGCGCAGCCCGGCGCGGCGCTGCGCGGACGCCCGAGGTGGCGAGGGGCACGAGCCCGAGCGCGGCGAGCGGTGCGAGCGCCGGCCCGAGCGCGAACAGGAGACCGGCGCGCGGCTCGCGCCAGCAGAGGACGATCCAGGCCACGGCGACGGCCGCGTAGAGGACGGCCAGGCCGAGCGAGACGTTCCCGAGCGGCAGGACCGGCACCGCGAGCGCGACGGCGAGGCCGAGCCGCTCGCGCACCGCCGTCGCCGCGGCGGCTGCGACGGCAAGGCCGATCGGCCAGCCGTGCGGGAAGAACGGGATCGCCGACGCGCTCCAGCCGGCGAACGCCGCCGAGAGCACCGCGGCGCCGGCGCGGCCGGCCGGTGCCGGTACGGCGAGGGAGACGTCGCGCGGACGGTGCTTCTTGCGCCGCGGCGCGGCGGCGCCGCGCAGGTGGGCGGCGAGCTGCGCGGCCGACGGGCGGCGGGCGGGGTTGAGCGACAGGGCGCGGTCGACGAGCTGGAGGAGCGGCTTCGGCAGGTCGGGCCGGAGCGTCGTGAGCGACGAGGCGCCCGCCTCGATCGCGCGCGCCGTCTCGAGCATCGACGTCTGCCAGAAGGGGTGCCGCCCGGAGAGTGACTCCCACAGCATCACGCCGACCGCCCAAACGTCGGCGGCGCCGGTCGCCTCGTCGCCGGCGAGGCGCTCGGGCGCGATGTACGCGAGGGTGCCGGGGACGTCGCCCTGCGCCGTGAGCGTCTCGGCCTGCGCCATCTGCGCGAGCCCGAAGTCGAGGAGGCGGACGGAGACGCGGTCGCCGTCGGCGAGGAGCACGTTGGACGGCTTCACGTCGCGGTGGAGGATCCCGGCGCCGTGCGCGTGCGCGAGCCCGTCGCAGATCTGTGCACACGCCTCGATCGCGGAGCGGTCGTCGAGCTCGCCCGCCCGCATCGCCTCCCGGAACGTGCGGCCGGGGACGAACTCGTAGGCGATGTAGACGTGGCGCGAGTCGCGCGCGAACGCGTACGCGCGGAGGCAGCTCGGATGTCGCAGCTTCGCGGCGGCCTGCGCTTCGCGCTCGGCGCGCGCGGCAGCCTTCCCCTCGCGGGGGACGATCTTGAGCGCGACGTCGAGCCCGGTCTGCTCGTCGCGGACGAGCCAGACAGACCCCGAGCCGCCGCTTCCGAGCGGGCGCAGCGGCCGGTAGCGGCCGAGCATGAGCCCGCTCCCTTCGAGTGCGAGAGCGGCGTTCGACATGGGTCAGGACAGGTTGGCGACGGAGGGGTCGTTTCCTCTCTCGGCGGCGACCCGAGTACAGTTGCGCCTCAGGAAACGCTGTGAGCACGCACGACGACGACATCGAGTTCGATTTCTTCGACGAGCCGGAGACCGTCGAGGCGGCACAGCGCGGCCGCAGGCTGCCGCGACGCGACCGGTCGGGTGGCGGCTCGGGCGACGGGCCGCGGCGGCCGCCGATGCGGGCGCCCACCGGAATCGTCCCGCTCGCCCGGCTCGTCGGACTGATCGCGATCGCGATCGCCGTCGTCGTGGCGCTCGTGTTCTGGGTCGGCGCCTGCCAGGGGAAGAGCAAGCACGACGAGTACGCGTCGTACGCGAGCAAGG
>DATKQO010000082.1:0-8674 GCA_035532715.1 Gaiellaceae bacterium
GGGGGCCGCCCGGATGCCTCTTGCCGCATCGCGCGCGAGACTCTCGGTTGCAGCCGCGGCGATCGCGAAGGAGGTCTCGTGTCGAGGCTCAGCATCCTGCTCGAGCGGTTTCGGCGCACCGCCGGCGTGCCCGCGGTGCCCGCGGAAGACTTCGAGGCCGAGCTGGCACCCGTGTTTGCCGCACTCGAGGAGCTGGAGGCGGATGCAGCGCGTGTGCGTGACCGCGGCAGGGCCGAAGCCGCGGAGCGGCTCGCCGCTGCGAGAGTCGAGTGCGAGCGGATCGCGTCCGCTCGGCGCCCTCTTGTCGAGGCAGAGCGAGCCCGTGTTGCAGCGGCGCGGCAGACGGCGGCGGAGGATGAAGCCCGCGACATCGTGGCGCGAGCAGAGGTCGAGGCCAACCGTATCCGCGCGCATGGCCGAGAACGGATCCCATCGCTCGTCGACACGGTCCTTGCCTCCGTCAGGTGGACCGGCGAATGAGCCTCCCGTGGGTTGCAGGCACGGTGCGCGCGAGGCTCCTGCTGCGGCACCGCATCGGGCGTGACCGGGCGCTCGCAGCGGCTGCTTCCACGACCTTCCCCGCAGCGCTCGCCCTTCTCGGCTCGGGGGGGTATCGAGATGAGCTGCAGTCGGCAACGGACCTTGCGTCGGCGGAGCGGGCACTCGCGGCCACGCTTCTGCTCCGTCTGCGGGTGCTCGCTGCCTGGCTTCCCCCGGAGGGCGCAAGCGTGCTTCGTGCGCTCGCCGGATGGTTCGAGCTCCTGAACATCCAGGAACGGCGTGCCTGGTTCGCCGGCGGTCCGCCGCCACGACCGTTTGACCTGGGCTCTCTCTCCACCGCCTGGAACACCCTGGCCCAGGCGCAGACGCCGGCCGAGCTTCGGGCATCCCTCGCGCGGTCGATCTGGGGCGATCCCCGCAGCGAGCGTCCGGAACAGATGCACGTCTTCCTGCGCCTCACCCTCGCGCAACGTGTCGCCGACACCGCACCCGAGCTGGCGCGTCTCGCCGACGGCGCGGTTGGGCTGCTCGTCGCGCGCGAGCTGTTCACCGAGGGGCGACCGCTGGAGCTGCTTGCGGATCGGCGCCTGCATCGCCTCGGCCGAAGATGGCAGGCCGCACCCACCTTCACCGAGCTCGTCGTGCGTCTGCCCGCAGAGGCATCGTGGCCTCTCGCCGGCATCGACCGTACAGAGGATCTCTGGCGATGCGAGCTCGGGTGGTGGCTCGAAGCCGAGCGCGCCGGTCAACGCCTCCTCCGTGATGCGGGCGATAGTAGGCAGGCCGTCATCGGCGCGGCCCTCCTGCTGGCCGTCGATGCGCGGCACGCTTCGACTGCGCTCGGACTGGCCGCCCTTGGTGGCGACCCTGAGCTCCAGGAGGTGCTCGCTGCGACGCCATGAGCTCGGATTCCCTGCGCGGATGAGCCGCGTCGCGATCGTTGCGACGGAGGCCCGGCTGCGCGACGCGCTCGTTGCGCTTGCCGACGCGGGCACAGTCGAGCTGGTGGGGCCGTTGCAGCCGCCGGCGGGACCCGCGGTCGACGCGCTGCGCAGGCTCGAGCTTTCCCGGCCCGGGACTGCGCAGAGCGCGGTCATCAGCCGCGGCGCTCCTGATCTCGCGGCGCTCGAGGCGTCCGGCGGACGCGGTGGGCTCGCCGGCGAGGTCGAGCTCGCACAGCGCGGGGGCGCAGCGATTCGGCACGGGAGCTTCGCGGCCTGGGTCGGATGGACGCCGACGTCCACGTTGCAGCAGCTCGAAGAACAGCTGGCTGCTGCGGGAGCAGCGGTGGTCGTGCTGCCGCGACCCGCCTGGAGCGAGCCGCCGACGGCACTCGAGCCGTTGCGTCTTGCGCGGCCGTTCAGGCCGCTCGTGGACACATACGGTGCGACCCGCTACACCGACGTCGATCCCACCCCGTTTGCGGCGGTGTCCTTCGTGCTCATGTTCGGGATGATGTTCGGCGACGTCGGGCACGGCCTCGTGCTTGCGCTGCTCGGGCTCGCGCTGCGGCGGGCGCACGGCCGCTGGGCCGGGATGCGTCCGTTGTGGCCGCTGCTCGTCGCGGCCGGGTTGTCGGGCGTTCTCTTCGGCTTCCTCTACGGCGAAGCGTTCGGGCCGACGGGCCTCGTGCCGAGGCTTTGGCTCGATCCCGTTGATCGGCCGGGGCGTCTGCTGCTCGCGGCCGGTGCTGTCGGCGCGGCGCTGCTGACGGTGAGCTACGCGGTTGGCACCGTGAACCGCTGGCGCGGGGAGGGGGCGCCCGCGGCGTTGACCGCGCCGTCGGGGATCGCCGGGCTCTCGGTGTTCCTCGGCAGCGGGCTCGGGCTCGGCGGGTTGTATCGCCACTGGGCCGGAGTCGCTTTCGCGGGCGTCGCCGTCGCCGCAGTCGGGGCCGTTCTGCTCGCGGTCGGCTTCCTCGCCAAAGCCGGCCGCGGCGCGCTTGCCGCGCCTGAGGCGATCGTGGAAGTCGTCGACTCCGTGATTCGTATCGGGGCGAATGCCATCTCGTTCACGCGGCTCGCGGCGTTCGGACTCATGCATGCCGCTCTGGGCATGGTCGTATTCGATGCGGCGAGGTCGCTGTGGGGGGGCGTGGTCGGCGGGGTGCTCGCTGCCGTCGCCTTCATCGTCGGGAACACGGTGACGCTCGGGCTCGAGGGTCTGGTCGCCGGCGTCCAGGCGCTGCGGCTCGAGTACTACGAGCTCTTCTCACGCATCTTCGTCGGCGAAGGCAAGACCTTCGCGCCTTGGCGGACCCCTGTCATCTCCGCGGCGGGCGACGCCGCGATAAGCAAGGAGGCAGCATGATCGACTCACTTCTATTCGGCCTGCCTGCGTTCGTTGCCATAGCGGCCTTGACGTGGACCATGCTGCGGCGCGCTCCTGCTCGCGGTCTGCGCCGCATCGTCGTCCTCAACCTCGTGTTCGCGTTTGCGTCGCTCGGCCTCGTCGCGGCGCTGCTGCTCGGCTGGGTGGAGCCTGCGGCTGCCGCCTCGGCAGCCGGAGTCGCCGGAAAGGATCCTCAGGCGGCGCTCCTCGGCGCTGCGATCGCGGTCGGCGCTTCCACGATCGGCGCCGCCGTCGCTGTCGCCTATACCGGTTCGGCGGCACTTGCGGCAATCGCCGAGAGGCCGGAGATATTCGGCCGCGCGATGGTCTTCGTCGGTCTCGCAGAGGGCATCGCGATCTACGGGCTGGTGATTGCGATCATGCTGATCGGCAAGGCATGAGCCGGGCGGTTGCCATCGGCGAGTCCGCCCGCGTCGCGGGCTACGCGTTGGCCGGGGTCGAGGTCAGAGCGGTCGAGGGGCCGGTCGCCGCACTCGACGCTTGGCGAACGCTCGATGACGATACGCAGCTCGTGTTGTTGACGTCCGCCGCCGCGCAGGCGCTCGACACGCTGCTCACTGCAGCGCCGGGTCGCATCTGGGTGGTGCTTCCGGAATGAACCTTGGTCCGCTCCGAAGTGCGCTCCTGTCGGCTGCGGGGGCCGAGGCGGACTCGACGGCACGTGCTGCTGCGGCGGGGGCGGCCGGCGAGCTCTCGCTCGCCGAGGCGCAGCTCGCGGACGTTCTCGCCCGCGTACGTGTCGAGGCCGCAGACGCCGCCGCCAGAGAGGCATTGCGCGTCGTCGGCCGTGCGAGAAGCGACGCGGCCGGAATCGTCCTCCGGGCTCGGCGCGACGTCTATGACGAGCTCTGCGCGCGCGTGACGGAGGCGGCACTCGAGCTGCGTCACGATCCCGGGTACGGCCGGCTCCTGGAGACGCTGCAGGCGAGCGCACGGGCGTCGCTCGGCGAGGACGCGATCCTCGAGATCGATCCGCCCGGTGTCGGGGGTGTTCGAGCTTCGAGCGGTTCGCGTTCCATCGATCTTTCGCTGCTCGCGCTGGCGAAGCGTTCGCTCGACTCCGTCGGCCCCGAGCTGGAGCTCGCCTGGCAATGAGCGCCGGCGTCGTCACCCGCGTCAACGGTCCGGTCGTCGAGGTCGCCGGGCTCGAGGCTTCGATGCTCGACTTCGTCGAGGTCGGGCCACTCCGCCTGCCCGGCGAGGTGATCGCACTCGGGTCGCACGGTGCCACCGTCCAGGTGTACGAGTACACGGGCGGCTTGCAGCCTGGCGACCCGGTTTCGCCGACCGGGCTCCAGCTCGCCGCCCAGCTCGGCCCCGGATTGCTCGGCGGTGTGTTCGACGGGATGCTCCGGCGGCTGGCCGGGGCCCCGGACCTGCTCCCGTCCGGAGCGAGACCTGACCCTCTGCCCCTCGATCAGCGCTGGTCGTTCTCGCCCGTGGCCGCCGAGGGCGCGGCAGTCGACGGTGGTGCACTGCTGGGCGTGCTGCCTGAGCGTGCGCTCGAGCACCGGGTTCTCGTTCCGCCGACCGTCTCCGGGGTGCTCGAGTGGATCGTCCCTGCCGGTAGCTACTCCGTCGCCGATCGGATCGCGGTCGTTGCCGGAACGGACGTGACGCTCGCACACCGCTGGCCGGTCCGCCTTCCCCGCCCGCATCGCCGTCGCCTGGCGACCGATCGGCCGCTCACCACCGGCCAGCGCGCATTCGACCTCTTCTACCCGGTCGGCTGCGGCAGCACAGCGGGGATCCCCGGTGGCTTCGGCACCGGGAAGACGGTGCTGCTTCAGCAGATCGCAAAATGGTGCGACGCCGACGTCATCGTGTACGTCGGCTGCGGCGAGCGCGGAAACGAGATGGCCGACGTCCTGCACGACCTCGGGGAGCTCGCGGATCCACGCACCGGCGGGCTCCTGCTCGACCGCACGGTTCTCATTGCGAACACCTCCAACATGCCGGTGTTGGCGCGCGAGGCGAGCGTGCACACGGGCGTGACGGTCGCGGAGTACTTCCGCGACATGGGCTATGACGCTGTCCTTGTCGCCGACTCCACCTCGCGCTGGGCGGAAGCGCTGCGCGAGGTCGCCTCACGCACCGGGGAGCTGCCTGCAGAGGAGGGCTATCCGGCGGGTCTCGCCTCTGCGCTCGCATCGTTCTACGAGCGGGCCGGCAAGGTCGAGACAGCGGCCGGCGCTCAGGGCTCGGTGACGATCCTCGCCGCGGTCTCCCCTCCCGGCGGAGACATGGCGGAGCCGGTCAGTGCGCACACGCAGCGCTTCACACGCTGCACGTGGTCCCTCGACCGCGACCTCGCGTACGCCCGCCATTACCCGGCGGTCAGCTGGCACGACTCCTCGTCGCGCGATGTCGAGGCGGTCGCGAGCTGGCACTCCCTGCGCGGTGACCGGGACTGGGGCGACCGCCGCGCGTGGGCTCTCGGCCTCTTGAGCGAGTCCGACCGGCTGGAGTCGATCGCGCAACTCGTCGGTGCGACATCGTTGCCCGATGCGGAGCGTGTGGTGCTGCTGAGCGCCCGGCTGCTCCGCGAAGCTGTGCTCCAGCAGAGCTCGCTCAGTGCGTACGACGCGTACTGCGCACCGGCAAAGCAGACTGCGCTCCTCGAGCTCGTACTCGCCCTCCACGAGCGTTGCGTCCAGCTTGTGGCGAAAGGTGTTCCCGCCGACCGCATAGAGCGAGTCGATTTCACGAAGGCGATCCTGGCGCGGGACTCGGTGCCGTCTGACGATGCGGAAGCCGTCCAAGAGATCCGCACCGCGCTGCTTGCGAGGCTCGGCGATCTCGAATGAACCTGACGGTCCAGATCGAGTACAGCGCCGTCACCTCGCTCCGCGGTCCGCTTCTCGTGGTCGACGGCGTGTCGGAGGTCGGGTGGGACGAGGTGGCAGATGTCCGCCTCGCGTCCGGTGAGGTGCGGCACGGTGTCGTCCTCGACATCGACCGTAACCTCGCCGTGATCGAGGTGCTCGAAGGCACGGCCGGCCTTCGACCTGGAAACGTGCGGGTGTCGTTCTCGGGCGCACCGATGCGTGTGCCGGTCGGTGAGGCCTGGCTCGGACGCATGTGCAACGGACGCGGTGAACCGATCGACGGGGGACCGCCGGTGATCGGCAGTGAGTCGCGTCCGGTCGCGGGCCTCCCGATCAACCCCTGGTGGCGCGAGCCCCCACGGTCTCCGATCCTGACGGGCGTGACCGCTGTCGACGGTCTCGCCACGCTCGTGCGCGGCCAGAAGCTGCCGATCTTCTCCGTCGGCGGGCTTCCCCACCTCGAACTGGCGGCGCAGATCGCGGCGCAGGCCACCGCCGGAGACGAACCGTTCGCCGTCGTCTTCGCTGCGCTCGGAATCTCGCACGCCGATGTCGACCTCGTACACGACACGCTCGACGCGCGAGCGGCCGCCGGTGATCTCGTGCTCTTCGTCAACACCGCAGACGATCCGCTCGTCGAACGGATCGTCACGCCGCGCCTCGCGTTGACGGTTGCCGAACATCTCGCCTTCGACCTCGGCCGTCACGTGCTCGTGGTAATGGCTGACGTGACGAGCTACTGCGAGGCCGTTCGCGAGGTGGCATCGGTGCGCGGCGAGGTGCCGAGCCGACGCGGCTATCCCGGGTACCTCTACAGCGACCTCGCCTCGATCTACGAGCGCGCGGGCCGGATCAGAGGTCGAGCGGGCTCGCTCACGCAGGTCCCGGTGCTGACGATGCCCGCCGGCGACATCACCCATCCGGTTCCCGACCTCACGGGATACATCACGGAGGGGCAGCTCGTCCTGTCGGCGGACCTGCACCGGCGCGGGATCTATCCGCCGTTCGACGCCCTCTCCTCGCTGTCGAGAATGATGCGGCTCGGGGCAGGACCAGGGCGCACGCGGGACGATCATCTCGAGATCGCCGGGCAGCTCATCGCTCTCGTCGCGCAAGCCCGTCAGATCGCCGATCTCGCAGACGTCGTGGGCGCCGACGCCCTCAGCGAGGGCGAACGACGGTATCTGTCCTTCATGGCCGCATTCGAGATGGACTTCGTCGCGCAGTCCCGGGACGAAGCGCGCTCGCTGGAGGCAACCCTCGACCGGGCCTGGCGTGCTGCGTCGCTCTTGCCGCGCCGAGCGCTGACGATGGTCGCGCCGCCGTTCATCGACCACTACTACACCGAGAGCGACGATGCCGCTGCGGGCTCCGAGCGGTAGAGCAGGCCGGCCCTGGCTCGTGCGCCGCCTCGAGACGGCGCGGCGAGGTGCCGACGTGCTCGACCAGAAGCGTCGTGCCCTTCTGCGGCTCGAACGACAGCTCGGCGATCTCGCCGTTGCAACCGGGGACGAGTGGAACACCGCGGCAGGCGCGGCCGACACATGGCTGCGTCGGGCACTCGTCGTCGGAGGCGAAGGTGCTTTCAGCCTCGCCTGCTTCTACAGCTCCGGTGAGCCGCAGGTCGACATCAACTGGCGCAAGACGCTCGGCGTCGTCTATCCCGCAGACGCGGAGGTGATCCTGCCCGACCCGGCCAACCTCTCGTCCATCGGCGGAGGTGCAGCGCTCGTCTTCGCGGCCGCCGCGCATCGACGCGCCCTCGAGGCGGCGGCCCGCCATGCTGCCGCCTCCGGCGCTCTTCGCCAGGTCGAGGCGGAGCTTCGCGCGACCATCCGGCGGTTGCGCGCTGTCGAGCGCCGCTGGATCCCCACGTACGAGACCGCGCTTGCGGCACTCGAGCTCTCCCTCGACGAATCGGAGCGTGAGCAGGGAGCCCGCGTCAGGTGGGTGCTCCGCCATCGCGACAAGGCCTGAGCGGCGGTCATCACGTTCTTCGCGCAGGTGTCCTGGCGCGCCCTGCCTGACACGAGGCGTACGACTCCTCGAGGCGCGCTGCGTAGTCGGCCGTATCGGAATCGCATCGTTCCCCCGATTCCGGGCCGCGGACGGGGGTCCAGGGTCGGAAGATGAATGCTTGGCCGCTCGTCTTGCGGAACGGCGTCGCGATCCCGGTAGGTCGCGCGCTGCTCCCGGGCTCGCTCGCCGTTCCCTCCGAGGCGAACGGGATCGTCCTCTTCGCACACGGGAGCGGCAGCGGCCGTTTCAGCCCGCGCAACGTCCAGGTCGCAGAGACGCTGAACGATGCCGGCCTGGCAACGCTGCTCTTCGACCTGCTCACGGAGGAGGAGTCGGCGGACCGTGCGAACGTGTTCGACGTCCCGCTGCTCGCCCACCGGCTGCTCGCCGCGAAGGCGTGGGTCGAGGGCCGTCCGGACCTGTGCGACCTGCCGGTCGGCTACTTCGGCGCGAGCACGGGCGCGGCGGCGGCGCTCTCCGCGGCGGCCGGCGACGGGGTCGCGGCCGTGGTGTCACGCGGCGGACGTCCCGACCTCGCGCAGCGGCGCCTCGCCGATGTGCGCGCGCCGACTCTTCTGATCGTCGGCGGGAACGACGAGGTCGTCCTCGAGCTGAACCGGGACTCGCTCGCGCAGCTCACGTGCGAGGCGGAGTTGCACGTCGTCGAAGGCGCCACGCACCTGTTCGAGGAGCCGGGAGCGCTCGAGGAGGTCGCGCTGCTCGCGCGCGGCTGGTTCGTGCAGCATCTCGGGCACTACTAGTACACCCAGGTCGCCACGCGTCGAGATGCAGCATTTCGAGGTTCGCGACGAAGAGATCGGCCTCGGCCGCTACGGCGAGCACGTCAGGCGCGAAGAGCGGCGCGTGAGGAGTCGCGCTCAGCCGTTCGGCGACGCCTCGCCCCAGCATGGTGTCGCCGGCAAGCGCGAGCTTGAGCTCCATCGTCCTCAGCGCATCGCCGCCGGAGTCAGTGC
>DATKQO010000083.1:0-7402 GCA_035532715.1 Gaiellaceae bacterium
GTGCAGGATCTGCACCATCCAGCGGGTGCCGACGCGGCACGGCGTGCACTTGCCGCACGACTCGTGCATGTAGAACTGCGCGACGCGCAGGCCGAGCTGCACCATGCAGCAGCGGTCGTCGATCGCGACGATCGCGCCCGAGCCGAACATCGTCCCTGCCTTCGCGAGCGCGTCGTAGTCGAGTTGCGTGTCGACCTCGGACGCCGTCAGGATCGGCGTCGACGAGCCGCCCGGGATGATCGCCTTCAGCTCGCGCCCGTCCGGGATCCCGCCGCCGATGTCGTAGATCAGCTCGCGCAGCGTCGTCCCGTTGACGAGCTCGTAGTTGCCGCCGCGCACGACGTTGCCCGAGAGCGAGAAGACGCGCGTGCCGGTCGAGTCGGGCGGGCCGATCTTCGCGTACTCCGCGCCGCCGATCTCGAGGATCTTCGGCACGGTCGCGATCGTCTCCACGTTGTTGATCAGCGTCGGCGACGCGTAGAGGCCGGAGATCGCAGGGAACGGCGGCTTCGAGCGCGGCTGGCCGCGCTTGCCCTCGAGCGACTCGAGCAGCCCGGTCTCCTCGCCGCAGATGTACGCGCCCGCGCCGCGGTGCAGCACGACGGTGACGCCGTCGAGCAGGTCGGCGGCGCGCGCCTCGTCGAGCGCGGCGCGGATGATCTCGAACTCGGTGAGGTACTCGCCGCGGATGTAGATGAAGACGTGCTTCGAGCTGATCGCGTGCGCCACGATCAGGCAGCCCTCGATCAGGCGGTGCGGGACGCGCAGCATGATCTCGCGGTCCTTGAACGTTCCCGGCTCCGACTCGTCCGCGTTCACCGTGAGGTACACGGGCTTCGGGGAGTCGCGCGGGATGAAGCTCGCCTTGCGGCCCGCCGCGAAGAACGCGCCGCCGCGGCCGCGCACGTTCGAGTCGAGCATCTCCTGGATCACCTGCTGCGGCTCCATCTGCCGCGCTTTCGCGAGCTGCACGTAGCCGCCCGCGTCGCGGTAGGCGCCGATCGAGGTGAGCGGACGCTCCTCCGCGCCCGCGAGCACGATGTTCCCCCTAGGCATCGCGCAGCCCCTGCACGATCCCCGGCACGTCGTCGGGCTTCACCGGCTCGTGGTAGCGGCCGTCGACCGCAACGACCGGGCCCCAGCCGCAGCCGCCGTAGCACTCGACCGTGCGCAGCGTGACCTCGCCGTCCGCCGACGTCTCGCCCGGGTGGACGCCGAGCTCGCGCTCGAACGCCTCGAGCGTCTTCTGCGCGCCGACGAGCGCGCACGAGATGTTCGTGCAGACCTCGATCGTGTGCCTGCCGGCGGGCTCGAGCCGGAACATGTCGTAGAAGGTGGCGACCGACATGCAGTACGCCGGCGTCACGTCGAGTGCCTCCGCGACCTGCTCGAACGCCTCGCGCGTCAGCCAGCCGTAGCGCTCCTGCGCGATGCGCAGCGCGGGGAGGATCGCCGAGCGCGACTCCGGGTACTGCCTCGCGACTTCTCTGATCTCGTCGATCACCGGTCGGTGTCCCCCATGACGGCGTCGAGCGAGCCGACGATCGCGATCAGGTCGGCGACGAGCGCGTCGTGCATGCACGTCGCCGTCGCCTCGAGCGCGACGAACGACGGCGCGCGGAAGTGCACGCGCCACGGCTTCGGGCCGCCGTCGGAGACGAGGTAGCAGCCGGACTCGCCGCGCGGCGACTCGATCGCCGCGTACACCTCGCCCTCGGGGACGCGGAAGCCCTCGGTGACGATCTTGAAGTGGTGGATGAGCGACTCCATCGACGTGTGCAGCTCCTCGCGCGGCGGCAGCACGACCTTGCGGTCGTCGGCGATCCACGGCGTGCCCTCCAGCCGCTCGAGCCGGCGCAGGCACTGGTCGACGATGCGCACCGACTCGGCCATCTCGTCCATCCGCACGCGGTAGCGGTCGTACACGTCGCCGTTGCGGTAGCACGGCACGCGGAAGTCGACCTGGTCGTACGCGAGGTACGGCTGGTCGCGGCGGAGATCCCAGTCGACGCCGGACGCGCGCAGGTTCGGGCCGCTCTGGCCGAGCGCGATCGCGTCCTCGGCCGAGAGCACGCCGACGCCTTTCGTGCGCTCGAGCCAGATCGCGTTCCGGTCGAGCAGCGCGAGGTAGTCGTCGAGCGCGCGCGGCATCCACTCGACGAACTTGCGGCACTCGGGGAAGAAGCCGGCCGGGATGTCCTCGGCGAGCCCGCCGATCTGGAAGTAGCGCGTGTGCATGCGCGCACCCGCGACCATCTCGTACAGGTCGAGGATCGTCTCGCGCTCGCGGAAGCAGTACCAGAACATCGAGATCGCACCCAGCTCGAGCGCCGACGTGCCGAGGAAGACGAGGTGCGAGTGGATGCGGTTGAGCTCGCAGAGGAGCGTGCGCATCCAGATCGCCTTCTCGGGCGTCTCGAGCTCGAGCAGCTTCTCGACCGCGAGCACGAACACGAGCTCGGCGTTCTGGTAGCCGACGTAGTCGATGCGCTCCGGATACGTGACGCACTTCCACCACGTCTTGTGCTCCATCGTCTTCTCGAAGCCGGTGTGCAGGTAGCCGATCACCGCGTTGAGGCCGACGACCTGCTCGCCGTCGAGGTCGACGATGAGCCGGAGCACGCCGTGCGTCGACGGGTGGTTCGGCCCGAAGTTGATCTGCATGACGTCGCCGGTCGCGAGGAGCTCCGCCGGGACGTCGAGGATCGTCGGCACCCGCTTCGGGATGCGCGAGCCCTGGTAGGGCGGCGGGAAGACGACGGGCCAGTCGCGCATGCTGCGCGACCCGCGCTCGGGGGCGATCGTCATTCGGCCTCCGAGAAGCGGACCGGCTCGCCGCCGAGCGGGTAGTCCTTGCGCAGCGGGTGCCCGTCCCAGTCGTCCGGCATCAGCAGCCGGGCGAGATTCGGATGGCCCTCGAAACGGATCCCCATCATGTCGAACTGCTCGCGCTCGTGCCAGTCGGCGGTCGGCCACACGGAGACGACGCTCTGCACCGGCTCGTCCTCGTCGAGCCAGCACTGCAGGCGCACGCGCACCGGCGGCTGCCGCATCGCGAGCAGGTGGTAGCTGAGCGAGAAGCGCTTCGGCTTCGACTCCGGCAGCTTCTGGTAGCCCTGCGTCATCGGGTGGTTGAGGTCGCGGCCGCCCGCGGTCCCGATGTAGCCGGAGACGCCCCTGTCGCCCCAGCCGAGGTAGTCGGTCGCGACGATGTCGGCGAGGAACGAGAAGCCCTCGCCGCGCGCGTGCTCGCACGCGTCGAGGATCCAGGCGGTCTCGATCGTCACGGTCGTCTCGCCGAGCGCCTCCTTCACCGAGACGAAGCCCGGGATGCGCTCCCAGCTCACGTCGCGACCTCGCGGCGCTCGTACGCCGCCGGCACGCCGGCGAGGTGCGCCTCGTGCAGGCGGATGATCCCCTCCATCAGCGCCTCGGGGCGCGGCGGGCAGAACGGCACGTAGATGTCGACCGGGACGATGCGGTCGACGCCCTGGAGGATCGTGTAGTTGTTGAACATGCCGCCGGAGCTGGCGCAGGCGCCCATCGCGATCACCCATTTCGGCTCGAGCATCTGGTCGTAGATCTGGCGGAGCGGCGCGGCCATCTTGTGCGCGACGCGCCCCGAGACGATCAGCAGGTCGGCCTGCCGCGGCGACGAGCGGAACGCCTCCATCCCGAAGCGGGCGAGGTCGTAGCGGCTGCCGACGATCGACATCATCTCGATCGCGCAGCAGGCGAGCCCGAAGGTGTCGGGCCACATCGACTTCGTCTGCGCCCAGCGGACGGCCTTGTCGAGGGTCGTCAGGCCGAGAGCCTGCTCGAGGTCGTCGACGCCGAGCTCCTCCTCGAAGCGGGACGGGCCCTTCGTCGGCCAGAGCAGCCGCTCCGACTGGAGCCCGTAGTCCCTCAGGCGCTTCGGCTCGCTCACCGGCTCACCACTCCAGGGCGCCCTTGCGCCAGATGTAGACGTACGCCACGAGCAGGATGACGATGAAGAACGCGAACTCGACGAAGCCGAACCAGCCGAGCGCGTGGAGCTGCACGGCGAGCGGATACAGGAACACGATCTCGATGTCGAAGACGATGAAGAGCATCGCCGTGAGGTAGAAGCTGACGGTGAAGCGCTGGGGCCGCATCTGGCCCTGCGAGACGCCCGACTCGAACGGGATCGCGCGCGCCCGGGTCCGCCGCGCGGGCCGCTGGGCGAAGGCGAACGACATCACGATCATCGAGGTCGGGATCGCCAGCGCCATCAGCCCGTAAATGAGGAATGGCAGCCAGTCGCGCAGCATCGAACGGCGGACGTTATCAATGTCGGCGACGCGACACGAGCGGAAGCGAAACCCCCGTCGCCATGCGTGAGGCGGCTGTTACAAAGTGGCGCCTTCGGGCGCGCTTCGAGGGAGCCGCCGTCGTTGGTAGGATGGAGCCACGATGGAACTCGAGGAGCGCACCGACCAGCTCGTCTCCCTCACGCCCTCGGCGGCGGACAAGATCCGCGTGCTGATGGCGGAGGACACCGACGTCTCCGTCCTGCGGGTGGCGATCGAGGGCGGCGGCTGCTCCGGCTTCCAGTACGGCCTCGGCTTCGACCGTGGCGCCCAGGAGGGCGACGTCGAGTTCGAGTGCGAGGGCGTCAAGGTCGTCGTCGACCCGTTCAGCGCCCCGTATCTGCGCGGCTCCCGGGTCGACTACCTGGAGACGATCCAGGAGGCCGGGTTCAAGATCGACAACCCGAACGCCGTCGCCTCATGCGGCTGCGGGCACTCGTTCACGGTCGCAGACGACGCCGATCCCGGCGACGCCCCGGCGGCCGGCGCGGGTTGCGGCTCCGGCTGTAGTCACTAGAGCTACGGGCCGAGCAGCTTCGCGACCCGGAGCGCGGTCGCGCGCGTCAGCCCGGGGATCGCGACGGTCGTCTTGCCGCGCTGGAGCTGGGTCTGAAGCGGCTGGGCCACGATCGAGCCGTCGAGCACGAGCGCGAGCGGGTCGGCGATGCCGCGGCGGGCCGCCCGTGCCTTGGCCTTCGTCGTGAAGCCCGCGAGTCGCGCGTGACCCTTGCTCGTGAGGGTCAGCACGACGTTCCAGCCGGCGCGGCTGTGGGTGGCCTTCGCCGAGGCGACGTCGGCGGCCGCGAGCGCGGGGCCGTGGACGAACGCGAGCCAGCCGGCGCCGAAGGTGCAGTCGCCGCCGCAGCGGACGAGGAGCCCGCCGTGCGTCCGCTTCGCGAGGGCGGCCTCCCGCTTCCAGACCTTCACGTCGCCGTACTCGTTGTGCGAGGCGGCGGCGAGGTCGGTGCGGACGTCGAAGATCGCGAAGCGCGGCAGCCCGGCGGAGGCGCCGGAGGCGAGCGCGAGCGCGGCGAAGCAGGTCGCCGCGATCAGGGTCAGCCGCATGGGGCGGGTATCGGCAGCGCCGTCCGGGCGCTGTAGGCCTGCGGTCGCATTAGCATCAGAGCCGATGGGGGCGCACGAGCACGAGGTCCCGTTGCGGGTTGCCGTCGTCGGTTCGGGGCCGGCAGGGTTCTACACGGCCGGGGCGCTCCTCGCCGCCGACGTCCCGGTGGAGGTCGACCTGGTCGAGCGCCTGCCGACGCCGTGGGGGCTCGTCCGGCTCGGCGTCGCGCCCGATCATCCGAAGATCAAGTCCGTCTCGCGCGCGTTCGAGAAGATCGCCGAGCGGCCCGGGTTCCGCTTCCTCGGCAACGTCGAGGTCGGCCGCGACGTCGGCCATCGCGAGCTCTGCGAGCTCTACGACGCGGTCGTCTACTGCGTCGGCGCGCAGACCGACCGGCGCATGGGCATCCCGGGCGAGGATCTGCCCGGCTCGTGGCCGGCCACCGAGTTCGTCGCCTGGTACAACGGCCATCCCGATTTCCAGCAGCTCGAGTTCGATTTGTCGGGCGAGCGGGCGGTCGTGATCGGGAACGGGAACGTCGCGGTCGACGTCGCGCGGATGCTGGCGCTGACGCCCGAAGAGCTCGCGCCGACCGATACGACCGACGCTGCGATCGAGGCGATCGGCAACGCGGGGATCCGCGAGATCGTGATGGTCGGCCGCCGCGGGCCGGCGCAGGCGGCGTTCACGACGCCGGAGCTGATCGAGCTCGGCGAGCTCGCCGGCGCCGACGTGATCGTCGATCCCGCCGACCTCGAGGGCGTAGAGCCGCTCGACACGAACAGCGAACGGAACCTCGAGGTGCTGCGCGGGTACGCGGCGCGGACGCCGGAGGGGAAGCCGAAGCGGCTCGTGTTGCGCTTCCTGCTCTCGCCGGTCGAGCTCGTCGGCGACGAGCGCGTCGACGCGGTGCGGCTCGTCCGCAACCGGCTCGAGCCGGACGAGCGGGGCGCGCTGCGAGCGGTTGCGACGGGCGAGGAGGAGGTTCTTCAGGCGGGCATCGTCTTCCGCAGCGTCGGCTATCGCGGCGTCGAGCTGCCGGAGGTTCCGTTCGACGAGGGCCGCGGCACGATCGCGAACGAGCGTGGCCGCGTCGCCCCGGGGGTCTATGCCGCGGGCTGGATCAAGCGGGGCCCGTCGGGCGTGATCGGGACGAACAAGAAGGACGCGACCGAGACGGTCGACCTGCTGCTCGAGGATCTGCGCGACGCGCCGCGCAAGGGCAAGACGGCGGCCGACGTGGACGCGCTCCTCGACGAGCGCGGCGTGCGGCGGGTGGTCTATGCCGGCTGGTCGTCGATCGATCGCCACGAGCAGGCCGCAGGCGAGAAGCTCGGCCGCCCGCGCGTGAAGCTCTGCACCTGGGACGAGCTGCTCGAAGCGGCGGAGCGCGCAGCCGCCGAGACCGCGTCCTGACGTCTCCCCGAGCCACGTCCGGTGGCTGCCACCGGACGTGGGTTCCGGGGACATGTTCGGTTCGCATCCGTAGTCCGCCGAACGGCGGCTCGGCGGGTGCGCGGATGCGGCCCGGGTGGCGCGCTGCGACCGTCGGAGCGTCCCGCGTCCACGAGGAGGTTCGAACCATGCCGCACGGAAACGACGCCGTCTCTACACTCGAATCCATGAGCGAAACAGAGACGAAACAGGAGTTGTGGGGCGGCGAGACGACGAAGGCGATCGCCAACTTCCCCGTCTCGGGCGAGCCGATCCCGGCACCCGTCGCACGCTGGCTCGGCCGCATCAAGGGCGCCGCCGCGCGCGCGAACGCCGACCTCGGCCTCCTCGACCGCGACAAGGCCGACCGGATCGCAGCCGCCGCCGCGCGCATCGCGGCCGGCGAGCTCGACGACCAGTTCCCGATCGACGTCTTCCAGACCGGCTCCGGCACCTCGTCGAACATGAACGCGAACGAGGTGCTCGCGACGCTCGCCGGCGAAGGCGTCCACCCGAACGACGACGTCAACATGGGCCAGTCGTCGAACGACGTCTTCCCCTCCGCCGTCCA
>DATKQO010000084.1:0-4927 GCA_035532715.1 Gaiellaceae bacterium
TCCGAGGACGAGCACGGCGACGACGATCACCTCGCCCCAGCGAATGTGCACATTGCGGCCGCCGTTGCCGACGGTGCCGGTCATCTGCCCGCCGCGGCCCTGCTGCTGCCCGGGCAGCTGGCGCTCCGCCGCCCGGAGCCGCTCGAGGAAGCCGTGGCGGATGAGGTACCACGCCGCGAGCGCCGCGAAGACCAGTCCGATGAGCGAGCTGAACAGGTGCCGGCGGCGCGGCGGCAACCACTGCGGCCCGGGCTTCTGCGAGAGCACGGCGTAGGCAACGACGAGAACGACGGCGACCCACGCGATCAAGAGCGTCGTGAACGCGTACTCCCAGAAGGCGATTGTCGGACCGCTGCCGTGCGACGGGGCGAGCGGCCGTCCGTGGCTCGCGATCCCGGCGAGCGCGAGCAGTGCCGTCACGCCGGCGCCCACCAGCAGGAGGCGGCTGCGGCGGATCACCTGCGCCCGGCTTCGAGCTCCTGCTCCACGGCGTCGAGGACCGCGTCGACGCTGCCGGGACGCTCCTCGACCTCGCCCCAGCTCCACGCCTCGAGGTAGGCGCCGCTCTCGACGAGCCCCTGCGCCATCGCGCGCCGGTCGATCTCCTGCTGGAACCACGCGCTGAGCTGGCGCGAGACGGGGGCGCCGTCGTCGCCGAACGCCTTCACGAGCGACGGGACGTCCTGCCAGTACAGCACCTGGTAGCGCGCCACGGCTACGGGCGATTCTGGACGTACTGGTAGCCGAAGCGGCCCTTGACGCAGAGGTTGCCGCGCGTGACGTCGTGGTCGTCCGGCGAGGTCACCTTCACGATCGAGTCGTCCTGCACGTGCAGCGTCAGGTTGCAGCCGACGCCGCAGTACGGGCAGATCGTGTCGACTTCCGTCTGGCGGGACTCATCCCACTTGCCGTCGCAGCGAAGCTCGAACTCGCTCACGGGCATCAGCGCGCCGGTCGGGCACACCGCGATGCAGTTGCCGCAGTAGACGCACGCCGACCCCGGCAGCTCGACGTCGTGCTCGGTCGAGATGTGCGAGGCGAAGCCGCGCCCCGCGACTGCGATCGCGAAGGTGTTCTGGTGGTCGTCGCCGCAGGCCTCGACGCACTTGTAACAGAGGATGCACTTCGAGTAGTCGCGCACGTAGAGGTCGTTGTCGATCTTCACCGCCTGTGCGACGGTGAGCGAGTCGGCGCCGAAGCGCTCGGGCTCGGCTGCGTACTCCTCGATGTAGCGGAGCGCGTCGGGCGCGGTCGACAGATCGACGGACGAGCCGAGCAGCTCGAGCACGAGGCGGCGGCTCGTCTGCACGCGCTCCGAGCTCGTGTGCACGACCATGCCGGCCTCGACCTTCCGCGAGCACGACGGCACGAGCGTGCGCGCGCCCTCGACCTCGACGACGCAGACGCGGCAGACGTTCACCGGCGTGAGGGTGTCGCCGTAGCAGAGGGTGGGCGTCTCGACGCCGAGCCGGCGGCACGCGTCGAGGATCGTCGAGCCCTCGGTGACGCGCACGGTCTCGCCGTCGACGGTGAGCTCGACGAGGCGCTTCGGCGCGGCGATGCTGACGACGGTCACTGGGCGAGCACTCCGAGGTTCATCATCGCCGACTCGACGGCGCTCGCGGCGGTCTGGCCGAGACCGCAGATGGAAGCATCCCGCATGACCTGGCCGAGGTCGGCCAGCACCGCGAGCTCGTTCCCGTTCTTCTTGCCGGATACGAGCCGGTGCAGCGCCTCCTCCTGGCGCACGGTGCCGACGCGGCAGGGGACGCACTGCCCGCAGGACTCGTCGCGGAAGAACTCGGCGATGCGCAGCACGGCGTCGACGAGGTCGGCACTCTCGTCGTAGACGATCACGACGCCTGAGCCGAGGGTCGCGCCGGCGGCGCGCGCGTCCTCGAACGTGAGCGGCAGGTCGAGCTGGTCGGGGCGCAGGAACGTGCCCGCGGCGCCGCCGAGCAGCACGGCCTTCGGTGGTCGGGCGCCCGCGAGTGAGAGCAGGTCGGAGAGCAGCGTGCCGAACGGGACCTCGTAGAGACCGGGCCGCTCGACGTGGCCGGACAGGCAGAAGAGCCGCGTACCGGTCGAGGCCTCGGTTCCGGTCCGCGCGTACTCCGTCCCC
Source organism: Gaiellaceae bacterium (assembly GCA_035532715.1). Taxonomy (GTDB): domain Bacteria; phylum Actinomycetota; class Thermoleophilia; order Gaiellales; family Gaiellaceae; genus Palsa-739. The sequence goes on from DATKQO010000084.1 coordinate 2,123, forward strand.
GTCTCGGCGACGACGTCGAGCACGTTGAAAAGGGTCTCGACGTTGTTCACGACGGTTGGCTTCCCGAACAGGCCGACCTCGACGGGGAACGGCGGCTTGTTGCGCGGCTCGCCGCGGTAGCCCTCGATCGACTGGAAGAGCGCGGTCTCCTCGCCGCAGACGTACGCGCCGGCGCCGATGCGGAGCTCGACGTCGAACGAGAACCCGGAGCCCATCACGTCGTCGCCCAGCAAGCCGCGCGTCCGCGCCTGTGCGAACGCGTTCTCGAGCCGCTCGTGCGCGAGCGGATACTCGGCGCGCACGTAGACGAAGCCGTGCTCGCAGCCGGTGGCGTACGCGGCAATCGTCATCGCCTCGACGAGTGCGAACGGGTCGCCCTCCATGAGCACGCGGTCCTTGAACGTGCCCGGCTCCGACTCGTCGGCGTTGCAGACGAGGTAGTGCGGCTGCACGGGCTGGCGCGAGACGGCCTCCCACTTCGCCCCGGTCGGGAACGCGGCGCCGCCGCGGCCGAGGAGCTTCGACTCGACGACCTCGCGCAGGACGCCGGCCGGGCCGAGCTCGACCGCACGGCGGAGCGACGTGTAGCCGCCCGCTGCGCGGTAGGCGTCGAGCGAGTCGGCGTCGACGCCGGCGGCGATCCGCTTCAGCAGGCGCAGGCCCTCCTCGCCGTACTGCGGCAGCGCGGGCCCGAATGCGGGCACCTGCTCCTCGCGCGGCTCCTCGCCCGCGATCGTGCGCAGCGCAGCCGGGGCGCGCTCGCACAGGCCGAGGCACGGGCTCGGCTGCGCACCCTCCGGCACCGCGGCGCCGGCGAGCCGGCAGGCGAGGTCGGTGCAGACGTGGAGGACGTCCGGCGGCCGTTCCTCGAGCGCGATCAGCGCGTAGAAGCTCGCGACCCCGTATGCCTCTGCGGGCGGCACCTCGAGCCGGCGGCACGCATACCCGAGGGCGCCTTCGCTCACCCAGCCGGCGCGGCGTTGCGCGGCGCGGAGCGCGGGGAGGAGGAGATGCCGGCGTGTCCGGTCGCTGCGCCCGACGCGCCCGTTCCCCGCGTCGGCAATGCCGACGACGGCGTCGATCGCGACGCGCTCGGCATCGGTCGGCTCGGCGGTGAGCAGGCGCAGGTCGGGCACCTACACGGCCTCCACGCGGATCGCGGTCGCCTTGAACTCCGCCGTGCCCGACTGCGGATCCTGCGCGTCGATCGTGAGGACGTTCGTCTCGACGAGGTCCGGGAAGTGGAGGTTCATGAAGGCGAGCCCGGGACGCAGGTTCTCGTCGAAGCGGACGGGCGCCTCGACGGTGCCCCGGCGCGACACGACGCGCACGCGGCCGCCGTCGGCGACGCCGTACCGCGCGCCGTCCTCGGGCGCGAGCAGGATCGCCTCGCCGCCGCGGTGCAGCGGCGACCGGAAGCCGCCCGACTGGACGCCCGTGTTGAACGACTCGAGCCTCCGGCCGGTCGTGAGCCGGATCGGGAAGTCGTCGTCGAGCACGTCGACCGGAGGTGCGTGCACGACCGCCTTGAACGGCGCGCGCACCTTCACCTCGGGCTCCCAGAGCCGTCCGTGCAGGAACTGCTCGCCCGGATGCGTCTCGTCCCAGCACGGCCACTGGATTCCGCCGAGCTCCTCGAGGTGCGCGTAGCTCATGCCGGCGTGCATCGGCGACAGCGTCCGCAGCTCGTCCCAGATGTCCTCCGCGCGCGACGAACCGAGGTCGACGCCGAGTCGCTTGCCGAGCTCGTAGACGATCCACGCGTCGTCGCGCGCCTCGCCCGGCGGCTCGAGCGCCTTGCGCATCCGCTGCACGCGGCGCTCCGAGCTCGTGACCGTGCCCTCCGACTCCGCCCAGCCTGCCGCTGCCGGCAGGACGACGTCGGCGAGCTGCGCGGTCTTCGTGAGAAAGATGTCCTGCACGACGAGATGGTCGAGCCCTTCGAGCAGCTCGATCGCGTGCTTCTGGTCGGCCTCCGACTGCGCGGGGTTCTCGCCGATCACGTAGAGCGTCCGCAGCTCGCCGCGCTCCATCGCGTGGAACATCGCGGAGAGGTGCAGCCCCGGCTTCCCCGGGATGCTCGCGCCCCAGGCCGCCTCGAAGCGTCCGCGCGCGGCGTCGTCGTCGACGTCCTGGAAGCCGGGCAGCTTGTTCGGCAGCGCGCCCATGTCGCCGCCGCCCTGCACGTTGTTCTGACCGCGGAGCGGCGAAAGGCCCGAGCCGTAACGGCCGACGTGCCCGGTGAGGAGCGAAAGGTCGATGAGCGCGAAGACGTTGTCGACGGCGTTGTGGTGCTCGGTGATGCCGAGCGTCCAGCAGAGCTGCGCGCGGTCGGCGCGAGCGTACGAATGCGCGAGCTCGCGGATCGCGTCGGCAGGCACGCCGGTCACGCGCTCCGCCTCCTCGAGCGTCCACGGCTCGACGGAGGCGCGGTACTCGTCGTAGCCGGAGGTAGCGCGCGCGACGAACTCCTCGTTCACGAGCCCGGCCGCGATGATCTCGCGGCCGACCGCGTTCGCGAGCGGAATGTCGGTGCCGACGTCGATGCCGAGCCAGAGGTCGGCCCATTGCGCCGACGCGGTGCGCCGGGGATCGACGACGATGAGCTTCGCGCCGCGGTTCACCGCCTTCAGCACGTGGTGGAAGTAGATCGGGTGCGCCTCGCGCGCGTTCGAGCCCCACAGGACGATCAGGTCCGTGTTTCGAGTCTCCTCGTAGGAGCTCGTCCCGCCACCCGCACCGAACACTGTCGCCAGACCGACGACGCTGGGAGCGTGTCAGGTTCGGTTACAGCTGTCGATGTTG
>DATKQO010000085.1:0-10195 GCA_035532715.1 Gaiellaceae bacterium
TCGCCGGCGAGACGATCATGCGGCCGGAGCCGGTGGCAGAGACGCCCGTGATCGACCTGATGGAGGCGCTGCGCCGCAGCGTCGCCGAGGTGCAGGAGCGCAAGAGCACCGACTCGGCCGCGAAGGCCGCCAAGAAGACGAAAGCCACCTCGCCGGAGGGTGGCTCTCGTTCACGTCGCGCCCCGGCGCGTAAGAGCGCCTGAGGTTCTCGGGCCCGGGCCCTGGCTAGTGGTGCTGCGGCAGCGCGCCGAGCGCCTGGAGCTGGACCTGGAAGAGGTACTTGTCGATCTTCCCGTGGTAGATCGGGACCCCTTCCTGCACGCAGACCCGGATCACCTCCTGCTGTTCGATGCCGAGCTCCTTCGACAGCTCCTCGGGCGTGAGGTGGTTCCCCATGCGGCTCCTTCCTCCGGGTACGAAAAAGCCCGCCGGCGCCGAGCGCTCAGACGGGCTGATCCTGACCCTCGCGTGTCGTTCCGACGGGCATCATTCGGCCCGTCCCGTCAAAGCGCTCATCACCAAGAGAATATGCCCTCGTGACGACGGAGTCCAAACTCGAGCCGCCCGGCTTCGAGGAGCGCGAGCTCCGGTACGAGACGACGTCGATCCGGTACCTCGTGGGCGGCTCGGGGCCCCCGCTCGTCCTCGTCCACGGTCTCGGCGGCGCCCCCTCGAACTGGCTTCGTGTCGCGCCCGCGCTCGCGGCGAAGCGACGGGTGATCGTGCCGGCCCTGCCCGGCCACGGCGGCTCGGGACCGCTGCCGGCGGCGCCGACGCTCGATCCGTTCGCGGACGCGGTGCTGGCGGTGCTCGCGCACGAGGACGCCCTGCCGGCGCCGTGGGTCGGTCACTCGCTCGGCGGGATCATCGGGCTGCGCGCCGCCGTCCGGCGGCCGGAGACGGTGACCGGACTCGTGCTCGCAGCTGCGGCGGGCATCTCCTCGTCGACGCCCGCCGGAGCCGTCACCGTCTCGGCGCTCGGGCGTGTGCGGCCGGAGCGTCTCGTGCGGCCGCATCGACGCCGCTTTGCCCGGTCGGCGCTCGGGCGGACGCTCGTATTCGGCTGGTGGGGGGTGGCCGACCCGGCCGGCTTCGACCCCGAGATGGCGGCGGCGTTCCTCGAGGGCGCCGCACAGCAGACCGACACGCGTACCGCCGGCCTCGCGCTCGTCCGCTCCGATTCCCGCCCCGACCTGGACCGCGTCGCCTGCCCGTGCCTCTGCCTCTGGGGCGCGTCCGACAACTGGGTGCCGGTCGCGGACGGGATGGAGTACGCCCGCCGCCTGCGGGCTCCCCTGCGCCTGATCGCCGATTGCGGCCATCTCCTGATCGGCGAGCGGCCGGAGGCAGTCATCGCCGCCGTCGAGGATTTCCTCGATTCGCTCGACGAGGGTTAGTTCCCGGCGTCCTCGGGGAAGGCCAGGTCCGTGCGGTCGGCCACCTTCTCCGGATACGGGTCCAGCGTCGAGCTCGTCGAGCTCCTCCCCGACGCGCGCGACGCCGATGAGCGCGTCCTCCACCACCTCCGCGCGCTCGGGCACGACGCGAGCCGGGAGCGCGGCGTCCGCCACTTCGTCTACCTCCCGACGCGCGCGGCTGCGCATGCGGTCGCCAAGGTGCTCGAGCGCGAGGGCTGGGACACCGCCGTGCAGGAGGTCGAGGGCATCTGGCTCGTCGTCGCCGGCTGCCTCCGGGTGCTGACGGGCCCGCTCGTGCGGGAGACGCGGGAGCGGCTCGCGTCACTCGCCGCCGCGCACGGCGGCGCGTACGACGGCTGGGAAGCGGACCACCGCTCCTAGCCGTCGCGTGCCGTCGAGGGTCAGGCCGTCGCCGCCTCGAAGGGAATCACCTCCGCACCGTCGCCGTCGCTGCGGCTCTCGTCACGTTGGGGCCCGGAGAGAAAGTCGACGCGGTGCGCGACGACGTCGACGATCGTCCGGCGCTTGCCCTCCTCCTCCCACGAGTGGCTGCGGAGCCGGCCGGCGATTCCGACACGCTGTCCCTTCGTCAGGTACTCGGAGCAGACCTCGGCCTGGCGGTCCCAGACGGAGATCCCGACGAAATCCGCGCCGCCGTCCCGGGTCGAGCGGTTCACGGCGAGGAGGAAGCTCGCGACCTTCTTGTCCTCGCCCACGTCCCGTAGCTCGACCTCCGTGGCGAGGTTGCCGATGAGGCTCACGGTGTTCATGCGGCGACGGTAGCCCGGCAAGCGTCACGAAAGATTCGCGGCTTTCCGGAATCTCCGGTGATCGAGGCTAGACTCGGGAGCTGCGATGGGCATTTTCTCTTCGATGACGGGCTTCGGCGGCCGCGACATGGCGGTCGACCTCGGCACGGCCAACACGCTCGTCTACGTGCGCGGGCGCGGCATCGTCCTCTCGGAGCCGTCGGTCGTCGCGATCGACCAGCGCACCGGCGAGGTGCACGCGGTCGGCGTCGAGGCGAAACGCATGCTCGGCCGCACACCGGGGACGATCCAGGCGATCCGCCCGCTCAAGGACGGCGTCATCGCCGACTTCGACGTCACCGAGCAGATGCTCCGCCACTTCATCCAGAAGGTGCACCAGCACCGCTTCGCTCACCCGCGCGTCGTCGTCTGCGTCCCGTCCGGCGTGACCGGCGTCGAGAAGCGCGCGGTCGAAGAGGCGACGCTCTCCGCCGGCGCCCGCCAGGCGTATCTGATCGAGGAGCCGATGGCCGCCGCGATCGGCGCCGGGCTCCCCGTCGCCGAGCCGACGGGGAACATGATCGTCGACATCGGCGGCGGCACGACCGAGGTCGCGGTGATCAGCCTCGGCGGCATCGTCGTCTCGCAGTCGCTGCGCGTCGGCGGCGACGAGATGGACGAGGCGATCATCAATCACATCAAGCGCGACTACAAGCTGCTCATCGGCCAGCAGACCTCCGAGGAGATCAAGCTCGAGATCGGCTCCGCCTGGGACATGAAGGAGGAGCTGCAGGCCGAGGTGCGCGGGCGCGACATGCTCACCGGCCTGCCGAAGACGGTGATCCTCACCTCCGAGGAGATCCGCCGCGCGCTCGACGAGCCCGTCACGCAGATCATCGAGGCGATCAAGTCGACGCTCGACAAGACCCCGCCCGAGCTCGCGGCCGACATCATGGACCGCGGCATCGTGCTCGCCGGCGGCGGAGCGCTCCTGAACGGCCTGGACGAGCGGCTTCGCCACGAGACGCAGATGCCCGTCCACCTCGCCGAGAGCCCGCTGACGTGCGTCGCCGTCGGCTCCGGCCGCAGCCTGGAGGAGTTCGAGGCGATCCACCGCTCGAACAAGGCGCGCCACCGCCGCAACGGCAACCGCAACGGCCGCCGTTACTAGGCGGTGGTCGGTTGACGACCGGCGGGCAAGCCTGCGAGTTCGTCGAGATCCCCGTGGTTGACCGGCATCTTGCGCGCGAAGGCCAGACCGCGCTCTGGCCGGGAGCGCAAGAGCGGCCGGTCACGCGCGCGCCAAAAGGAGGGGGCCACCGGGGGAACCACGGGTTCCCCCGTGAACGAAGCCCTCACCGCGGCCGAAGGCCGCGGTAGGCTTCGTTTGTGGCACCCCCGAACCGCACCGCGAGGGTGGCGGTGCTGGGCTCGTCGGTCCAGCGCTCCAGGTCCAAGAACCAGTACGCCGGCAGGGCGCGCAGCGCCGTGCTCCGGAGGCTCGTGCTCGCGCTGCTCGTCCTCGCCGCGCTCGCGCTCCTGACGATCTCGTTCCGCTCGCCGACCTCCGGCTTCCTTCACAACGTGCAGGGCACCGGGGCGACCGCGCTGCGCCCGTTCCAGATTGCGGCTGAGCGGGTCGCGCGGCCGTTCCGCGACGCGTACCACTACGTCGACGGGCTCACCACCGCGAAGTCGGAGAACGCGAAGCTGCGGCGCGAGGTGCGCGCGCTGCGCGCGCAGGCGACGTCGAACCTCGCCGGCGCGCAACGGGCCACCGAGCTCGAGCGGCTCCTGAACTACGAGCAGGGCCCGACGTATCCGAAGGACTACCGCGCCGTGAACACGTCGGTGATCTCGTTCCCGAGCGGGCCGTTCGCGGAGCAAGTCGCGATCGCCGCCGGGTCGAGCTCCGGTATCGGCATCAACACGCCCGTCGTCAGCGCCGACGGGCTCGTGGGCCGCGTGACGAACGTCTTCGCGGCGACCGCCGTCGTGACGCTGATCACCGATCCCGATAGCGCCGTCGCCGCGCGGGACCTCACCACGGGCGTCTTCGGCCTCATCCGCCACGGGCCCGGCAACACGCTGATCCTCGACCAGGTGTCGAAGGAGCAGAAGGTGCAGAAGAACGACGTCATCGTCACGCAGGGGACGCGCGACGCCCGCTATCCCGATCTGTACCCGTACGGCATCCCGATCGGCCGCGTGCTCTCGGTCGGCACGAGCGACATCGCGAGCTATCTCACGGTGCAGGTGGAGCCGTTCGCGTCGCTCTCGTCGCTCGACTCGGTCGCGGCGCTCGTCTCGACGAAACGCAGCCCGAAGCTCCCGTGAGCGCGCTCGACGGCGTCAAGGCCGCCGTGCTGCTCTTCGTCGCGGCGATCATGCAGGTCTCGATCTTCACGCAGGTGCACGTGTTCGGCGGCGTCCCCGACCTGCTGCTCGTGACGCTCGTCGCGGTCGCCCTGCTGCGCGGGACGATCGTCGGCGCGGTCGGCGGCTTCTTCGCGGGGCTCCTCTTCGACACGGCGTCGCTCGGCCGCCTCGGGCTCACCTCGCTCGTGCTCACGCTCGCCGGCTACTGGATCGGCCGCTACGGCGAGACGACGGGACGCGACCGCGCGCACGCGCCGTTCCTGTCGGTCGCCGTCGTGACCGTCCTCTACTCGTTCGGACTGCTGCTCGTGCACTTCGTGCTCGGCGAGCGCGCGCCCGCAGGCGCGATGCTGCGAGGGCTCGGGCCCGCCATCGTGCTCAACCTCGTCCTCACCGCGCCGGCGTACGCGCTCGTGCGCCGGCTGCTGCGCCCGCTCGACCATTCGGATCTCGCGACCGAGGTTCAGCTGCTTGGCTAGCGCGACGACCGAGCGCGAACGGCCGCGCAGGCGGTTCCGCACGCCGGCCGAGGCCGGCGTGGAGCCCTACCGCGTGACGCAGCGTCTCTCCCTGCGCGTCGCGGTGTTGAGCGTCCTCGTCCTCGTCGTCTTCGCGTCGCTCTTCCTTCGCCTCTGGGCGCTCCAGGTGCTCGCCGGGTCGAAGTACGTCGACCAGGCGCAGGCGAACTCCTACCGGACGATGCGCGTGCAGGCTCCGCGCGGGCCGATCCTCGACCGGAACGGGCGTGCGCTCGTGCTGAACCAGCCGGCCCAGGCAGTGCTGCTCTGGCCCCACGACCTGCCGAAGGTCTACACGGAGCGGTACGCCGAGCTGACCCGGATCTCACGGGTCACGCGCGTCCCCCTCTACGAGATCGCCGCGGGCATCAAGCGGCGCGCGGGCGATCCGCTCACGCCGGTGATCGTCCGCGACGCGGCGAGCGAGGCGATGGTCACGTACCTCGCCGAGCATACGAGCGAGTTCCCCGGCGTCGCGGTCGGCCGGAGCTACATCCGCCACTACCCCTATCACTCGCTCGCCGCGCAGGTGCTCGGCTACGTCGGCGAGATCTCGCCGAGCGAGCTGGCGGCGAAGGCGACGGCCGGCTACGTCGCCGGAGACGAGATCGGCCAGTCCGGCGTCGAGGCGACGTACGACACGTATCTGCGTGGCGTCGCGGGCTCACAGCGGCTGCACGTCGACTCGCACGGCCGGCCGCAGGGCTCGGTGATCACGACGGCGCTCGCGAAGCCCGGGCACCGGCTGCGCCTGACGCTCGACCTGAAGCTGCAGCAGGCTGCGGAGAAGGCGCTCCAGAGCGGCATCCAGCTGGCCCGGAACGGTGGCCAGTGGGCAGCGAACGGCGGCGCGATCGTGGCGCTCGACCCGAACGACGGCTCGGTGCTCGCGCTTGCGTCGTCGCCGACGTACGAGCCGTCGGTGTTCGCGGGCCGGGTCTCGCTGCGTGCGCTCGCGAACCAGGGACTGACGACGGCGACGGCGCTGAAGAAGAACTTTCCGTCGCTCGACCGGGCGCTCGTCGGCACCTATCCGCCGGGCTCCGTCTTCAAGCCGGTGACCGCGCTCGCAGCGTTGCAGGAGCATCTCGTCTCGCCGTACGCGTACCTGCCGTGCACGGGGTCATACGCGTCGCGCTACGACAAGGCGAAGGTCCCCCACCTGTTCCACAACTGGGACCCCAACATCAACGAGCAGATGGACCTGCCGACCGCGCTCGCGTACTCGTGCGACACGTACTTCTACCAGCTCGGCGACCTGTTCTACGGGCTGCCGAAGGACCGCGGCCAGCCGCTGCAGAAGTGGGCGGAGGCGTTCGGCTTCGGCTCCACGACCGGATCGGATCTCGGCCCCGAGGCGGCCGGCCTCGTGCCGACGAGTGCATGGCGCCTTCGCACGTACACCCCGAAGCTCGATCCGTGCTGCTGGCAGGTCGACCAGCTCTGGAAGCCGGGCGACTCGATCCAGCTCACGATCGGACAGAAGGACCTGCTCGTGACGCCGCTTCAGATGGCGCGCTTCTACGCGCTGATCGCCAACGGCGGCAAGCTCGTGACTCCGCACATCCTGATGGACGTCGAGGACACGAACGGGACGCCCGTCCCGGTCGCCGCGCCGCCGGCGCCGAGGTCTGTCGGCCTCGACCCGGGCGCGCTCCAGGTCGTCCGCCGGGGTCTCTGGGAGGGAACGCACCTCCCGTTCGGGACGTCGTACGGCGTGTTCGGCAAGTTCCCGGTCTCGATCGCCGGCAAGACGGGGACGGCCGAGAAAGTCGTCGCGCTGCCCGGCTACCGGGGGCTCCAGAACCAGTCGTGGTGGTGCGGGTACGGGCCGACGAACGACGCGAAGCTCGTCGTCTGCGTCGTGATCGAGAACGGTGGCCACGGCGGCACCGCGGCGGCCCCGGCGGCGATGCAGGTGTTCTCGACGTTCTTCCACGTCAAGGCGCAGCTCGCCGCGCCCATCCACAGCGATTAGAGGGCAGACTGGGCTGATGCTCGAGTACGCGGGATCACAACGGACGGGGCTCCAGGCGCAGAGGGGCGAGGGCGTCGCACTCGTGGCCGTCCTCCGGTCGATCGACTGGCTCCTGCTCGCCGGCGTCGCCGGGCTCGTCGCCGTCGGCCTCTGGGCGGTGAAGGGCGTGACGCGCTTCGACTTCCCGGGCCATCCGACGTACTACCTCGACCGGCAGATCGTCTATGCGGCCGTCGGCGGATTCGCCCTGGTCGTCGCGCTCGTCGTCGATCCCGACCTCTATCGCCGCTACTGGCGCGCGGTCTTCGCGAGCACCGTCGGCCTGATCGCGATCGTCTTCGTCGTCGGACGCGCTGCGCGCGGGTCGACACGCTGGATCAACGTCGGCTTCTTCACGTTCCAGCCTTCCGAGTTCGGCAAGCTCCTCTGCGTGCTCGCGCTCGCAGGCTTCCTCGCCGAGCGCGCGCGGGGGGCGAACGAGATCGGGACGACGCTGCGCACGCTCGGGCTCGGAGCGATCCCGGTGGTGCTCGTCTTCGCGCAGCCGGATCTCGGCACCGCTCTCGTCTACCTCGCCGCGCTCGCGGCGATGCTCTTCGTCTGCGGCACGCCGTGGAAGCACCTCTCGGCCCTCGGCCTCGTCACCGTGCTCGTCATGGTCGGCGTCCTCTGGGCAGGGCCGGCGGTCGGTGTCGACTTCCTCAAGAGCTACCAGAGGCAGCGTCTGACCTGCTTCACGCACCCCGCGACGTGCCCGGTCGACGCGCGCTACAACGTCGAGCAGTCGATCGCGGCCGTGGGCTCCGGTGAGGTGAACGGGCGCGGCGTGCAGAACGCGACGCAGACGCGTCTCGACTTCCTGCCCGAGCATCACACCGACTTCGTCTTCGCGTCGTTCAGCGAGCAACGCGGCTTCATAGGCGCGTCCGTCCTGCTCGCGCTCTACCTGCTCGTGCTCTGGCGAGGGCTGCGCGTCGTCACCGTCGCGCGCGACCTCTACTCCGCGATCGTCGCCGGCGGGATCGTCGTCGCGCTCCTCTTCCAGATCTTCGTCAACGTCGGCATGACGATGGGGATCGCGCCGATCACCGGCATCCCGCTCCCGTTCGTCAGCGTCGGAGGCTCCTCGATGATCGCCAACCTGGCGGCGATGGGAGTGCTCCTCGCCGTGCACGCGCGCGGCCGTGCTGCGCGCTCACTCCGGCGCTGATGGCGCTGCCGGTCTCGTTCGGCGCGCTCCGGGGGCTCGTGAAGGAGCTGCAGCGCTCGGCGCGGGACGAGAAGCCGCTCGTCGTCGGCGGCGCGCGCGAGCTCGCTGCGGTGCTCCGGCGCGAGCTCGGCCGGGATGCGGCGCCGGGCGCGGTCCGGTCCGACGACGCGCCGGAAGGCGCCGCGGTCTACGTGCACGTGCTCGGGCGCGAACCGACCGGTGAGGACGAGAGCGCGCTGAAGCGCTCGCGCCGGGCCCGCGTGCCGATCGTCGCCGTCACGACGGGCCCTTTCTCGGAAGACGTCTCGATCCCGTTCGTGCCCGCGACCGACGTCGTGCGGGTCGAGGCCGGCGCGGGCTTTCCGGTCGACGCGATCGCGCGGGTCGTCGCGGCGCGGCTCGGCGAGGACGGCGCCCCGCTCGCCGCGCGCCTGCCGGTGCTACGCCGCTCGGTCTGCGAGCAGCTCGTCGCGGAGTTCTCCCGCAAGAACGGGATCTTCGCCGCCGCGGCGTTCGTCCCCGGCGCCGACCTGCCGGTGCTCGCCATGAACCAGGTTCGGATGCTGCTGCGGATCGAGCAGGCCCACGGGCTCGAGGCCGACCCCCGCAAGCGTGCGCCCGAGCTCCTCGCCACCGTCGGCGCCGGGCTCGGCCTGCGGGCGGTCGCCCGCCAGCTGCTGGCGGTCGTCCCGGTAGCGGGGTGGGCTGTAAAGGGCGCCGTTGCGTATGCGGGCACGCGCGCCCTCGGCGAGGCCGCCGTCCGCCGGCTCGAAGTCGGGGCACCAGGCGGCCGTCGGCGCTCCTAGGCCGCGGCCGGCCGGAGCTTCGCCCGGCGTGCCTTGATCGCCCGGAGGCGCTGGGTCAGGCGGGCCCAGGCCCACGGCTCGACCTCGCGGTACCGGGACGCCGTCTGGGCGCGCGTCGCCTCCAGGTACTCGAACCAGGCGTCTGCCTCCTCGATCAGCAGCAGCTCCTCGGCCTCGCGCTTTCCCGTCACGGCAGTCTCACCTCCGGTCGTGAATGGAGCGGATCGTAGGACCTGCATCGGACGGTGTTGGGGGGCCGGGCCCTTGGCTGCGCCGTCGGGCGCGTGCCTGTCTCCCGGGGCCCGGTCCGGGGGCTCCGCCGCCGCTGCTACCCTGCTCCGGAAGGCTCATGCCGACGTTTTTCATCATTGACAACGAGCGCGCGCGCCGCCGGGTGCAGTCACTGGCTGCCGGCGTCGCCGTCGCGCGCTCCCACGAAGGAGTTCCCGCTTGCCCTGGTTTCGCCGACGGAAGAACGAATCCGACGTTGCAGCGACTCACGAGTCCGCTGCCCAAGTCTTCGAGGCTCAGCCCGAGCCCGTCGTAGTCCCTCCGGCCGCCGCCGGCGCGCCTCCCGGCACGGGGGACACCCCAACCGATCCGACGAAGCCGAAGCGCCGCCGCGGCAGTCGCGGCGGGCGTGGACGCAAGAAGCCCGGCACCGCGGGCGCACCAGGGGGCGCCGAGGAGAAGGCCGAGAAGCCTGCCGCGCCGGTGAAGGCCGCGCCGAAGGGCGAGCGCAAGACCGAGCGCAAGGCGATGTCGCAGCGCCAGGAGCGTCGCCGCTCGGAGAGCGCGAGCGGCAGCCGCCGGCGCCAGCCGCCGCGCCGCGCGCCGTTGCCGGCGGCGAAGCGCGAGCTGCTCGTCTCCGTCGACGTCGGCGAGCAGCGCGTTGCCGTGCTCGAGGACGACAAGGTCGCCGAGGTCTACCTCGAGCGGCCCGGCCGGCGCTCGATCGCAGGGAACATCTATCTCGGCCAGGTCGACAACGTGCTTCCCGGCATGGAGGCCGCGTTCGTCGAGATCGGCCTCGAGAAGAACGGCTTCCTCTACGTCGACGAGATCGTCGGTCCGGAGATCGAGCGCGGCCACGGCCGCAAGATCCAGGATCTGATCAGCAAGGGCCAGACGATCCTC
>DATKQO010000086.1:0-7513 GCA_035532715.1 Gaiellaceae bacterium
CGCGAGGCGGATCGACGTGTCGATCTCGAGCTCGACCTCGAGGACGCCGTCTGCCGTCAGGAACTCGACGTAACGGCGAAGCGCGGCATCGAACGGCGCGGTGCCGCTGGCTGACGAGAGAGCGAGAATCGCGAAGCGGGCCTCCTGCTGCGCGAGCACCGCGGCCTCCTTGAGGCGCGGCGCGACCTCCGCGAGCGGTGCGCCCGCCTCGAGCATCGACGCGTGGGTCGAGACGGCGAAGAGATATTGAGCGAGGCCGTCGTGGATCTCGCGTGCGACGCGGGCCCGTTCTTCGGCGACGGCGCGTCCGAACTCCGCGAAGCGGATAGCGCGCCAGGCGCCGACGAGGATCACCGTGTAGGCGAGCATCCGGAGGAAGTCGCCCTGCGACACGTACGTGCCCGCGAGAAGCGGCTGGAACACGAGATGGAGCGCAGCAAAGAGCAAGAGCGTGAAGCCGAGGGCGAGCCAGCGCGCCAGGTCGTCCTGGCGTTTGCGGAAGCGCTCGCCCCACCCGACGACGGCGACGAGGCACACGAGCGCCTGCAGGGCGAGCGTGCCTGTGAGATAGAAGGGCTGGTTGTCGGCCGCGGTCGCCGTCGGATTGGGGAGCCCGGGTCCGGCCGCGCGCAGGAGCGACCACGCGACGAGGAGGGCGATTCCTGCCGCGGCGACCGCGTTCGCGATCGCCCAGTCCCGGTACTTCGAGCGGCCGCGGACGAACGGCGCGGCCGCGACGAGAGCCAATCCGAGCATGCCGCCGAGGAGCGCCGCCCAGCCCTCCGCCGGACGGATGGGCCGGCCTCCGAACAGCGGGCCGATCGCGAACGCGAAGGCCGAGAGCGAGGCGACGAAGAATCCGCTCGCGAGGAGCAGGTCGAGTCGCCTGCCCTCGACCGAGAAGCGCACCGCGGCGAGCACCGCGACGAGCAGGCCGGCGAGCGCCATCGAGGTCTGGAGCACGAGCCGCAGCTCCGGCAGCTGCCAGCGCGTCTGGAGCGCCGGGTGGGTCAGGAAGAGCGCCAGGCTCGCGCCGAGCAGCCCCGCCAGCAGGATCTCGCCCAGAAGCCAGGCCTGGTACTCGCTGCGTTTCACCTTCACCTCCCTCTTGTCGGCAGAACGATCGCTGCCGATAAGGGTCAGGAATGGCAGCGAGGATCCTCATCGTCGACGACCATCCGCTGACGCGTGAAGCGCTGTCTTCGCTTCTGGGCGCGCACGGGTTCGACGTGGTCGGTTGCGCGTCTGACGGGGCGGAGGCGGTCGTCGAGGCGGAGCGCCTGCTGCCGGATCTCGTGCTGCTCGACCTGTCGATGCCCGGTATGGACGGATTGACCGCCCTGCCGCAGCTGCGCGCGGCGGCTCCCGACTGCGAGGTCGTCGTCCTGACGGCGTCGGGCACCGAGGCGAATCTGCTCGCCGCGATTCGGGCCGGCGCCGCCGGTTATCTGCTGAAGGCGGAGCCGCCGGAGCGGATCGCGAGCTTCCTCGAGGGTGTCGCGAACGGGGAGGCCGCGCTCTCCGGCTCGATCGCCCGGCGTCTCCTCGATGAGGTCCGCAGCGGCACGGAGCGGGGGTCGGGCGTCCCGGACGCGATCGCCAAGACCCTGTCGGCCCGAGAGGTCGAGGTGCTCCTCTTGCTCGACGACCATCTCGGCACGGACGAGATCGCGCGGCGGCTCTATATCTCCGAGCACACCGTGCGCTCGCATGTGAAGAGCCTCCTGCGCAAGCTCGGGGTCTCGTCCCGCCGCGAGGCGCTCGAGCGCCTCGCCTTCGCGCGCGCCGCCTGAACCAGAACACTCGTTCTCACCCAGAATGGGTGACGCGATTCACCAACGCGGGGTCACCACCCGAGGGCGGGCGCGGCCGATACCCCCTGTACAGCGAGCACCCCGATGGACAGGGGAATGGCGGAAGCTCACTGCGGCAGCGAACGGCCCCCGGAGGGGCCGTTGGCTTTTCCGGAGTCGAACCCCTCCAGAGCCGAGTCGACGAGGTCGGGCAGGGTGTCGAGCTCGTAGCCGCCCTCGAGCACGGCTGCGACGCGCGGTGCGAGGCCGGCGCAGCGGCGCGACAGCTCCCGGAAGCCGTCGGCGGTGACCCGCATGTCTGCCAGGGGGTCGTCCTCGTGGGCGTCGAACCCGGCGGAGACGAGGACCAGCTCCGGCTCGAAGCGCGCGACGGCGGGCGCGACGACGTGGTCGAACGCGTGCAAGTACTCCTCGTCGCCCGAGCCGGCCGACATCGGGATGTTCACGGTCGTCTCGCGCTGCTCCTCCGGCCCGCCCCCGCCGGGATAGAAGGGCCACTGGTGCAGCGAGATGAAGAGCACGCTGTCGTCGTCCGCGAACACGGCCTGCGTCCCGTTGCCGTGGTGGACGTCGTAGTCGACGATCGCGACGCGCGAGAGCCCGAGCTGTCTCTGGGCGACCCGCGCCGCGACGGCGATGTTGTTGAACACGCAGAAGCCCATCGCACGCTCCGGCAATGCGTGGTGGCCCGGCGGCCGGACCGCAGCGAAGCCCCCGGTCAGCGCCGCCTCGATCGCGGTGCCGGCCGCGAGCGCCGCCGCTTCGTAGGTCGTCGGCGAGCCGACCGTGTCGTAGTCGAGCCACGTCGTGTCGTCGATCGCCCGGACGCGTTCGACGTGCTCGCGCGTATGGCAGAGCAGGAGCTCCTCGTCGGTCGCCGGGCGGCCCTCCCGCACGTTCGGCAGGCGGTCGAGCAAGACTCCGATCCGCTCGGGCCGTTCCGGGTGGTGGCCGGTCGGATGCAGCCGCGCGAGCGCGGGATGCGTCAGGACGTCGATGCGCGAACCGCCGCGACGAGCTCGTCCAGGGTTGCGCCGCCTGCCGTTGCGCGACCGAGCAGGTAACAGAGCAGAGGAGCGTTCGTCCGCGCTCCGCTGTCGTGCGCGGCGAACCCCGCGACGTCGAGCAGCGTCTCGATCTCTGCCGCAGTCAGGTCGAGCGACCCCCGAACGGCGGGGCCCGCCTCGGCGAGCTCGTCGGCGCGCGCGGACAGCCACTCGTTCATGCGAGGGAGGCTAGCCGGTCGGCGAGGCGGTCGAGCCCGAGCCGCCTGACGAAGGAGGACGCCTCCGCCCATGTGGGTGTCTGGTGAGAGAGGGGAGGAAGAGGAGCGGAGGCGTCCATTGTCGCGATTCGCCGGTACAGGCGTAAGTCCTCCGCTTCGGAGGCGAAGCGGCCCGCGGCGAGCACCGCCTCGAGCGTCCCGAACTCGCGCAGGATGACGGCCGCCTTCTTCGGGCCGATCCCGCGCGCGCCGGGCAGCTTGTCGGACGGGTCGCCGCGCAGCGCGATCAGGTCGGTGACCTGTCCGGGGTCGACGCCGTAGCGCTCGCGCACCTGGGCGGGCCCGATGTGCAGGAGGTCGGTCACGCCCTTCGTCGGCTGGAGAATCGTGACGCGGTCGCCGACGAGTTGGAACGCGTCGCGATCGGATGTGACGATGCGGACCTCTCCCGGCCACGTGCGTGCGGCGGCCGCCAGGAAGTCGTCCGCCTCGTAGCCGCCGGCCTTGCCGACGGCGAAGCCGGCCGCGCGCACGACGTCGGGCAAGAGGTCGAGCTGCTCGAGGATCGACGGCTCGAACACCCGGCCCGACTGGTACGGAGGGAACGCCTCGTGGCGGTACGTCGGCACCGTGAGCGTGTCCCAGCCGACGAGGATCGCGTCGGGGGCCTCCGCCTGCCAGAGCTGGACGAGCCAGTTCGTGAAGCCGATGACCGCGTTCGAGGGCGTCTTCGGGCCGCCGTGATACGCGCGGTGCGCGAGCGAGTCGCCGTCGATCGCGAGCAGCACGCTCAGAGCGAGGCCTCCAGCGCTTCGATGCGCGCCATCAATCGCACGGTCGCCTCCTGCGCCGCCTCGGCGATGTCCTGCCCGCGCAGGTCGTCGATGTCGACCGGTGGACCGTACGCGACGCGCAGCTTGCCGAGGCGCAGCAGCGTGTCTGTCCCGGCGATCGCCGCCGGGACGAGCGGCACGCCCGCCTCGAGTGCGATGCGCGCCGCGCCGGTGCGCGGCCTCGCTTCGAAGCGCTTTACGAGGCCTTTCGTGCGCCGGGTCCCTTCCGGGAACATCGCGACGACGTTTCCCTCCCGCGCGAGCCTCACCGCGGTCTCGATCGCCACGGTGTCGCGCTGACCGCGGTTCACGGGGAAGGCGCCCGCCGCGCCGATGAGCGCGCCCAGAGGGAACCAGTACAGCTCCGACTTCGCCATGAAGCGAAGGAAGGTGCGCGGCCAGAGCGGCATGCCGAGCGGCCAGGGGTCGAAGCTCGATACGTGGTTGCAGGCGAGGACGCACCCTCCCTGTGGGATGTTCTCGCGGCCGGCGGCGCGGAGGCGGTAGGGACCGTAGAGGAGAGGCCAGGTCAACGCTGCGATCGCGTTGTAGGCGAGGGTCGGCCGCATCGAACCCAGTATCGCCCCTGCCGGGCGCGGCTGTTGGAGCCGATGGAGGCGCAAGCTATCGTGACCAGCCGTGCCCGGAGACGAAAAGCACAAGCGCCTCGTGATCGTCGAGTCGCCGGCGAAGGCGAAGACGATCGCCGGCTACCTCGGCAAGGACTTCGTCGTCGAGTCGAGCGTCGGCCACATTCGCGACCTGCCCGAGCGCGCCGCCGATATTCCGGAGGAGTACAAGAAGCAGGCCTGGGCCCGTCTCGGTGTCAACGTCGACGAGGGCTTCGAGCCGCTCTACATCGTCGACCCCGACAAGCGCAAGAAGGTGAGCGAGCTGAAGAAGCTACTTGCCGGCGCCGACGAGCTGCTGCTCGCGACGGACGAGGACCGCGAGGGGGAGGCGATCGCCTGGCATCTGCTGCAGGTGCTGAAGCCGAAGGTGCCGGTGCGCCGCATGGTCTTCCACGAGATCACGCGCGACGCGATCGACCGCGCGCTCGGTGAGACGCGCGAGGTCGACCAGCGGCTGGTCGACGCGCAGGAGACGCGGCGCATCCTCGACAGGCTCTACGGCTACGAGATCTCGCCGGTGCTGTGGAAGAAGATCATGCCGCGGCTGTCGGCGGGCCGCGTACAGTCGGTCGCCACGCGTCTCGTCGTCGAGCGCGAGCGCGAGCGTCACGACTTCGTCCGCGCGCAGTGGTGGGACATCGAAGCGACGTTCGACCCGGAGTCCTTCGCGGCGCGACTCGTCAGCGTCGACGAGACGCGTGTGGCGCAAGGACGCGACTTCGGGCCCGACGGGAAGTCGCGCAGCGGCGACGTGGTCCAGCTCGACGAGCCTGCGGCGCGCGGGCTCGCCGAGCGTCTCGAGGGCTCGTCGTTCACGGTCGGTCGCGTCGAGCGCAAGCCGTACGTGCGTCGCCCGAGCCCGCCCTTCATGACCTCGACGCTGCAGCAGGAGGCGAGCCGCAAGCTTCGCTTCACCGCACAGACGACGATGCGCGTCGCGCAACGGCTGTACGAGAACGGATACATCACGTACATGCGCACCGACTCGACGACGCTGTCGGAGTCGGCGCTGAAAGCTGCGCGCGCGCAGGCGGCCGAGCTCTACGGCGCCGAGTACGTTCCGGAGAAGTCGCGCCGCTACGAGCGCAAGGTGAAGAACGCGCAGGAGGCGCACGAGGCGATCCGCCCCTCGGGCGACGCGTTCCGGACGCCCCAACAGGTGCAGCGTGAGCTGTCTCGTGACGAGCACGCCTTGTACGAGCTGATCTGGGTTCGCACGATCGCGTCGCAGATGGAGGACGCGAAGGGGCAGACGGTGTCGCTTCGTATCGCAGGCACGTCGTCGGCGGACGAAAAGGTCGAGTTCGGAGCGTCGGGCACGGTCATCACCTTCCGCGGTTTCCTCGCCGCGTACGAGGAGGGCCGCGACGAGACGGAGGCAAAGGACGACGACGAGCGCAGGCTGCCGAATCTCGCCGAGGGAGACGCCGTGCAGTTGAAGAGCCTCGAGCCGCAGGGGCACGAGACGAACCCGCCCGCGCGCTACACGGAGGCGACGCTCGTCCGCACGCTCGAAGAGCTCGGCATCGGCCGCCCGTCGACCTACGCGTCGATCCTCGGCACCATTCTCGACCGCGGCTACGTCTACAAGAAGGGGACGGCGCTCGTGCCCTCGTTCCTCGCCTTCTCGGTCGTGCAGCTGCTCGAGCAGCACTTCGGGCGCCTCGTCGACTACGACTTCACCGCGCGGATGGAGGACGATCTCGACCGGATCGCCTCCGGCGACGAGCAGCGGAACGACTGGCTCAAGCGCTTCTACTTCGGTGCCGACGGCGGCGGTGCCGGCAACGGCGGGCTGAAGGAGCTCGTCTCCGACCTCGGCGGCATCGACGCCCGCGAGATCAACTCGATCCCGGTCGGCGACGGCTCCGGCATCGTCGTTCGCGTCGGCCGCTACGGGCCGTACCTCGAGCGCGATGCGGAGCGCGCGAGCGTCCCGGACGACCTGCCCTACGACGAGCTGACCGTGGCGAGGGCGGAAGAGCTGCTCGCGCAACCGTCGCAGGATCGCGAGCTCGGGGTGAATCCCGAGACCGGTCGAGCAGTGGTGGCGCGCAACGGCCGTTACGGCCCGTACGTGACGGAGACGATGCCGGACGACTCGAAAGACAAGCCGCCGACGGCATCCCTCTTCAAGTCGATGAACCTCGACACGCTCACGCTCGACGACGCCCTCCAGCTGCTCCGGCTGCCGCGCACCGTCGGCGTCGGCGAGGACGGCGAGGAGATCGTCGCGCGCAACGGGCGCTACGGACCGTACGTCCAGCACGGAAAGGAATCCCGCTCGCTCGAGTCGGAGGAGCAGCTCCTGAGCCTCACGCTCGCGGAGGCGCTTGCGATTCTCGCGAAGCCCAAGGAGCGGCGAGGACGGCAGGCCGCCGCGCCGCTCAAGGAGGTCGGCGACGACCCGGTGAGCGGGAAGCCGATCGTCGTCAAGGCGGGCCGGTTCGGGCCGTATGTCACCGACGGCGAGACGAACGCGAGCCTCCGCACGGGGGACGATCCCGAGAACGTGACGCTCGACCGCGCGGTCGAGCTCCTCGCCGAGCGCCGCGCGAAGGGCCCGGCGCGCAAGAAGCCGGTCGCGCGCCGTCGCAAGGGGTCCTGAACGGTCAACTTTTCGCGGCCGACGGGCGTCGTACAATGAGCAGGACGGGGTTTCCCGTGCGCGCGCAAACCGAGGAGCCGCCTTCGGCGGAATATCAGGGCGCCGAGCACGTTCGAAGTCTCGAGAGGCGCGACGGTACCCCTGGCGGCCGGAGGACTTCGCTCCTAGAGTGAGAAGGCTTGCGGATGTCCTCGATGCAGCACCGAAAGGACTGAGAAGACCCTGACGCAGAACCAGCTTCACGAGTTGCTCGAGACCGACCAGGCGAAGGCGCTCGTCGAGGGCGCGGAGGAGCGTGGCTACGTCGAGCCGACCGAGCTCGAAGCGTTCGCGCTCGAGCTCGATCTGAACGACCAGGACATCGAGGAGCTCACCCGCGAGCTCGAGCGGATCGGCCTGGA
>DATKQO010000087.1:0-4014 GCA_035532715.1 Gaiellaceae bacterium
CCTGCCTGTGAACATCGGCAACCCCGATCACGAGGTGACGATGCTCGAGCTCGCGCAGACCGTCATCCGCGTCACCGGCTCGTCGAGCGAGGTCGTCTTCGAGGCGCTCCCGACCGACGACCCGCAGGTGCGCCGCCCGGATATCACGCGAGCCCGCCAGGTGCTCGGCTGGCAACCGGAGATCGACCTGGAGGAAGGGCTTCGCCGGTGGCTGAGGGCCATGGGGCGCGAGCCGGCGACGGTCTGACGATGCGCAGGGTGGGGGTCATCATCGCCGTCGTCGCGGCAGCGGTTGTCGCTGCGTTCGCAGGTCCTGCCGACGGGTCGCGCTACCTGCGCGTCGGGATCTACGACGAGGCACAGACGCTGTACGGCCCCGTCCCCCAGACGTTCGCGCTCTTCAAGGAGCTGCACGTCCAGGAGGTGCGGCTGAACCTCTACTGGGGCGGCACCTACGGCGTCGCGAGGTACCGGCCTAAATCTGCGACGAACCCCGCCGACCCCGCCTACGACTGGTCGCTCTACGATCGCACGGTCAACTACGCCGCCCAGGCGGGCGTGCACGTGCTCTTCTCGGTCTACGGAACACCCGGCTGGGCGAACGGCGGCAAGGGAATGAACGTCGCTCCCACCCGGGCGATCGACCTGCGCAATTTCGTGATCGCTGCGGCCAAGCGCTACGGCGGCACCTACCCGGGCACGGACGGCCGCATCCTGCCCGCGGTGAAGGAGTGGCTCGCCTGGAACGAGCCGAACAACCCGGTGTTTCTCAGGCCTCAGTACCGCAAGACGGCGAGGGGGTGGGTGATGCAGAGCGCCGCCGACTACGCGCGGATCTGCAACGCGGTCTACAGCGGCGTGCACGCGACGCTGATCCGAGACGAGCGCGTCGCCTGTGGCGGTACGGCGCCGCGCGGGAACAACGATCCGTCGAGCGCACGGGCCTCGGTCTCACCCCTTGCGTTCCTGCGCGCGGTCAAGAAAGCCGGCCTGAAGACCTTCGACGCGTGGGCGCACCACCCGTACTACTCGAGCCCCAGCGACACGCCGACGACGAAGCCGGTGTCCGTCAGAGGTGTCCCTGCGACCGCCGTTACGCTCGGGAACATCGGCGAGCTGATCAGCGAGGTGACGCGGCTCTACGGGAACAAACGGATCTGGATCACCGAGTACGGCTACCAGACGAATCCGCCCGACCCGCTCTTCGGCGTGTCGTGGGCGAAACAGGCCGCCTACCTGACCGAGGCGTTCGCGATCGCCCGCCGCAATCCGCGCATCGACCTGATGTTGTGGTTCCTGCTCAAGGACGAGCCCAATCTGTCGGGCTGGCAGTCGGGGCTCATCACCTACGGCGGGAAGCACAAGCCGTCGTTCGCCGCCTTCATGAAGATGGCGGCGGGCTGAGGTTCCGCTCGCTGAGCAGTTCCCGGTAGAGCGCGTCGACGTCGTCGACGAGGCGCTCGACGCGGTAGCGAGGCACCACGCGGGCGCGCCCGGCCTCGCCCATCCGCCTGCGCAGCTCGGGATCGCGGGCGAGGCGTTCGAGCCTCTCTGCCAGCGCCGCCACGTCACCCACCTCGACGAGGAAGCCGTCCACACCCTCCTCGATCACGTCGGGCACCCCACCGACAGCGGTCGCCACCACCGGGCGCTGCGCCGCGAGGGCCTCGATCGCAACGACCGGCGTCCCCTCGTTCGCCGAGGGCAGGAGGAACGCGTCGAAGAACGCGTAGTACGGCGCGACATCACGCTGGTAGCCCACGAAGAGCGTGTCGCGGATGATGCCGAGTTCGGAGGCGGCAAGCTCGACGGCTTCGCGGTCCGGGCCGTCGCCGACGAGGCAGAGCGTGGCGTCGACGCCACGCTCGCGCAGCGCCTTGAACGCAGCGAGGATGTCGGGCACGCGCTTGATGGCGGTCATGCGGCCGATCCATCCGACCACGAACCGCTCCTCCGGGATCCCGAACAGCCGCCGGAACTCGGCGCGCCGGTCGGTCGTGAGGATGCGCGAGTCGAGATCGATGCCGAGCCGGATCACCGAGAACTTCTCGGGAGGAGCGACGCCCAGTTCGACGAGGTCGTCACGCACCTCTGGGCCGACGGCGATCAGCCGGTTCGTGTGCCGCGCCAGCGCGCGCTCGGTTTCCCGGAAGATCTGCGTCCGCACCGGATCGAAGTAGCCGCGCAGCACGTGCCCGTGGTAGGTGTGCACGATCACCGGCGGCCGCGCGTCGCCGGCGACCAGCGCCGCCGCCCGGCCCACCGCACCGGCCTTTGCGGTGTGCGTGTGCAGGATGTGTGGCCGCACCCGGCGGATCTCGTGAACGAGCCGTGTCACCGCGACCGGGTCGTAGAGGGGCGAGACCTCGCGGTGCATGGCGCCGAGCGGGATCACGTCGACCCCGAGCTCGTCTGCGACGTACGACATGGAGTCCTCGCCGCGCGAGAGCTTTCCGGCGACCAGCGTGGTCGTGTAGCCGCGGTGCTCGAGGCCTTTGGTCAGGTACGCGACGTGCAGGGCAGGCCCGCCCATGTTGAGGCGCGCGATCACGCGCAGGATGCGAATCTGCTCAGACAAGCGCGTCGATCGTGCGCCGGAGGCCGTCCTCGAGCCCGACCGCCGGCTCCCACCGAAGCGTCTCCCGCGCGCGGGCGATGTCGGCCCACGAGTCCCTGATGTCACCCGCCCGCGGCGGGGCGGACGTCGTCTCGACCGGCCGGCCGAGGATCTGCCCGATCGTCTTGGCCACCGTGTTGACGCTGACCGGTGAGCTCGCCGCGACGTTGAAGATCTGCCCGCTCGCACCGGCGGCTTCCGCCGCGCGCAGCGTCGCGTCGACGACGTTCGTGACATAGGTGAAGTCGCGTCGCTGCTCTCCGTCGCCGTCGATTGTGATCGGCTGCCCGGTGGCGATTGCCGTGATGAACAGGGGAATCACCGCCGCGTACTGCGAATACGGGCTCTGGCGCGGGCCGAAGACGTTGAAGTAGCGCACGACGACGGTCTCGAAACGTTCGTAGACGCGCGAGAACGAGACGCAGTAGCGCTCGGCCGCGAGCTTCGCGACGCCGTAGGGCGAAAGCGGGTCGGGCGGCTGATCTTCGGTCACAGGCAGCTCGCGCCGCGTTCCGTACACCGACGAGCTGGATGAGAAGACGACGCGGCGCACGCCTTCGTCGCGTGCAGCGAGCAACACGTTGAGCGTCCCGTCGACGTTGACGGCGTTCGAGGTGAGCGGATCCTGGACGGAACGGGGCACCGACCCGAGCGCCCCGAGGTGGAACACGACCTCGACACCGCGCACGGCGTTGTGCACGCGCTCGTACGAGCGCAGATCGCCCTCGACCACCTCGATGTCGAGCCCTCCGAGGTTCGCGCGGTTCCCGGTCGAGAAGTTGTCGAGCACGCGTACCTCGTCGCCGCGCTCGAGCAGCTCGCGGACGAGGTTCGAGCCGATGAAGCCGCCTCCGCCGGTGACGAGCGACTTCATGTCTCGCTCCGCACGAACGAGACGGACGCTGCCGCGACGCCCACTCCGGGCCAGGTCGACGCGACGCCGATCATGCGCGCGTCGCCGATGCCTCGGCGGGCCGCCAGGAGCGCCGGCGCGAGCAGCGTCGCAAGAAACGCGGGCAGGCCGAGGACTCCGGGATCGCCGCCGCCGCGACGAGCGGCAGAGCGCCGGATCGCGCACGCACGGACGCGAGCGGGTTCGCCAAGGCCCGCCACTATACTCGCCACCTGAGATGCCCTCCCGCGTCCTCCGGCGTCGCGCGACGACGGCCTTCGGGATCTACGGGTCGGCGCTCGTCGGGTTCGCCGCCACGATCGTCGCAGCCCGTGAGCTCTCGAAGGACGACTTCGCGCGCTTTGCTCTCGTCTTCGGAACCACCAGCCTGCTCCAGCTCTTCGTCGACCTGACGATCGACGAGGTCGTCGTCAAGTACGGCAACCGGTACGCGGCGCGCTCGCAGTGGGGGCGCTTCAGGCGCCTCTTCCAGGTCGGCCTGGCG
>DATKQO010000088.1:0-2986 GCA_035532715.1 Gaiellaceae bacterium
GAACGATCGTTAGGCTCGGAGTGTAGACGCCCGCTTCGGCGCGGCCACGCCTCCCGGGCCTCCTCGCTTGCGCCGCGGCCGCCCGGACGGGCATCGTGGCTTCGTGCAGGCAGCCGTCCTCGTCGTCAACCCGTTCGCGACGCGCGTCAGCGAGGAGAAGCTCGCCGCCGTCGAGGAGGCGCTGCGGCGCGTCGTCGACCTTCGCGTCGTCCTGACCGAGCATCCCCGGCACGCGACCGAGCTCGTCAGCGAGGCCTGTGACGACGGCAACGCGGCCATCGTCATCTTCTCCGGCGACGGGGGCTTCAACGAGGCGCTCAACGGCATGCACGGAGACGTGCCGATCGGCTTCCTCCCCGGCGGCGGAACGAGCGTCCTCCCGCGCGCGCTCGGGTTTCCGCTCGACCCCGTCGCCGCCGCCCACCGTCTCGCCGAGTCGATCGAGGCGCGGCAGACACGGCGCATCACGCTCGGACGCGTGAACGGGCGCCGCTTCGGGTTCAGCGCCGGTCTCGGCCTCGACGCCGAGGCGGTGCGCCGCGTCGACGAGATGGGCCGCAGCGAGGACGGCAAGCGGCCGGGCGACCTCGCCTTCGCCCTCGCCGTCGTGCGAGCGCTCGCCGCGCGCCGGGGCCGTCTCGACGCCGCGCTCGAGGTGAAGGGCCTCGGACGCGCCGCGTTCGCCTTCGTCGCGAACGGCGCGCCCTACACGTATGCGAAGGGAATCCCGCTGCCGATCGCACCCGAGGCCGACTTCGAGCTCGGGCTCGACCTCGTCGCTCCGCTCCGCGTCCGCCGCCGCTCGCTCGTGGCCATGACGGTTGCGCTTCTCACCGGCCGGGCGCCGAGCGGGCCGGTGCTCTACGGCCACGATCTCGACCGGGTCGAGATCGCCTGCGACCGGCCGATGCCGCTCCACGCGGACGGCGAGGACCTCGGCGACGTCGAGGAGGCCCTCTTCGAAGCGGAGCGGGGCGCCGTCTCGGTGTTCGTCTAGCCGCCTCGGCGCCTTGTACCATCGTGCACGGAATGGCCCAGGTCGCGCACGGGGAGCACGAGCTGCGCAGCGTCATCGACGAGGACGGCGAGGTCGAGGGGCTGGGCGAGCAGGAGCTGCTCGACCTGTACCGCTCGATGGTGCTCCTGCGCACCTACGACGAGCGCTCGCTCGTCTATCACCGTCAGGGACGCATCGGGACGTACGCGATCTTCTGGAATCACGAGGCGATGCAGGCCGGCTCGGCGCACGCGCTCGACGACGGCGACTGGATCTTCCCGAGCTATCGCGAGTCGGCGATCGGATTGCTGCGCGGGATGCCGCCGGCGACGGTGCTGCACTGGTGGCGCGGTCACCCGGCAGGCTGGTGGAATCCCGCCGACTACAACGTCGCGTCGATCTGCGTGCCGATCGCGACGCAGATTCCGCATGCTGCGGGTCTCGCCTGGGGCAAGAAGCTCAAGGGTGAGCGCGCCTGCGCGCTGACGTACTTCGGCGACGGTGCGACGAGCGAGGGCGCATTTCACGAGGGCGCGAACTTCGCGGGCGTGATGCGCGCGCCGCTCATCCTCTTCTGCAACAACAACCAGTGGGCGATCTCGACGCCCGTCTCGCAGCAGACGCACGCGGACGCGCTCGTCGACAAGGCGGCCGGCTACGGCATCCCCGGCGTTCGCGTCGACGGCGGCGACGTGCTCGCGGTGTTCGAGGCGACGCGCGAAGCGGTCGAGCGTGCGCGCGCGGGCGAGGGCCCGACCTTCATCGAGGCCGTGAGCTACCGCGCCGCGCCGCATGCGACCGCAGACGACCCACGCAGCTACATCGATCTCGAGCGCGTCGAGCTGGAGAAGCGAAACGAATGCCTCGGCCGGTACGAGCGCTACCTGCGCAGACACTCCGTTCTCGACGACGAGCTCGAGGCGGAGATCAAGTCGGAGGCGCTCGAGGCGATGCGCGCCGGCATCGCGGCGGCGGAAGCGGAACCCGAGCCCGACGTCGGCCTCGTCTTCGAGCACGCCTACGCGAATCCGCCGGCGTCGTTCGCGCGCGAGCTCGCGGAGCTGCGGCGCATCCTGGGAGGCGGTCTTGGCTGAGCTCCTGATGATCGAGGCGATCAACGACGCCTTCCACACGGAGCTTGCGCGCGACGACTCGGTGCTCGTGCTGGGCGAGGACGTCGGCCGGTCGGGCGGCGTCTTCCGCGCGACGGCCGGGCTGCGCGAGCGCTTCGGCGTCGACCGCTGCGTCGACACGCCGCTGGCCGAAGCCGGGATCCTCGGCACTGCGGTCGGGCTCTGCATGGCCGGCTGGCGCCCCGTGTGCGAGATGCAGTACGACGCGTTCTCGTACCCGTGCCTCGACCAGCTGATTACGCACGTGGGCCGCTACCACTGGCGCACGGGCGGCAGCATGGAGTTCCCGCTCGTCGTGCGGATGCCGTACGGAGGCGGCGTGCGCGCACCGGAGTTGCACGACGACTCGCCCGAGACGTACTACGTGCACACGCCCGGGGTGAAGGTCGTGATTCCGTCGACGCCCGCGGACGCGAAGGGCCTGCTCGCCGCGGCGATCCGCGATCCCGATCCGGTCGTCGTGCTCGAGCCCAAGCTCATCTACCGCACCGAGCGCGGGGAGGTTCCCGACGGGGACTACGTCATACCGCTCGGCAAAGCGCGGCTTGCGCGCGCAGGCGACGACGTCACGCTCGTCGCGTACGGGGCGATGGTGCCGCTGTGCGAGCGCGCGGCAGAGGCGCTCGCGGACGAAGCCTCCGTCGAGGTGCTCGACATCCGCACGCTCAAACCGCTCGACGAGGATGCGCTACTCGCATCCGCCGCGAAGACCGGCCGCGTCGTGATCGTGCAGGAGGCGCCGCGCGTCGCGGGGTTCGGCGCGGAGCTCGCGGCGATCCTCGCCGAGAAGGCGATCCTCGACCTTCGCGCCCCCGTGTTGCGCGTCACGGGCTACGACGTGCCGTACCCGTACTGG
>DATKQO010000089.1:0-8952 GCA_035532715.1 Gaiellaceae bacterium
CGCGCAATTCGGGGTAGCGGTCGAGGCCGAGGCTGCGCACGACGACGCGGTCGAAGCTGCGGACGAGGAAGTCGGTGAGGAAGTACGTCGCAGGCTCGTGCTCGGCGCCGTACACCTCGTAGCAGTGTGCGCCCTCGAGCCTGTCGAAGCCCGCGAGGTCGGCCCCGCAGTGCGCGTAGGCGACGAGCACGTCGTCACCGTTCGCCGCCTCCTCGACGGCGGCGCGGATCTTCTCGGGCCGGTTGTGCAGCTCGGGCGGCACCGGGCGAACCTCGATGTCCCAGCCACGCCGGACGGCGATCTGTTTCACGTGGAGCGCGAGCGCGCCGCAGCTGACGACGACGGCGCTCATACGGGGAAGCTCAGCTGGTCGATGAAGAGGTCGTTGAAGTCCGCTCGGCCCGAGAGCTCGACGTACGCGACCTCGTCGACGATCGCGGTCGCGGCCGCGCGCTCCGTCACCGACAGCGCGACGATCTTCGCGCCCTCCCCGGCAACGTTTCCCGCCGAGACGATGCGGGTCAGCGGCAGCTTCGGCACGAGCCCGATCTTGACGGCGCTCGCCGCCGAAAGATAGGAGCCGAACGAGCCGCCGAGCAGCACCTGCGCGATCTCCTCTGGCTCGACGCCGAGGTCGCGGCAGAGCAGGTTCCAGCCGGTGGCGATCGACGCCTTCGCGAACTGCAGCTCGCGCACGTCGCGCTGCGAGAGGAAGACGTCGTCCGAGAGGTAGAAGACGTTCTCCTCGCCGATCTTTCCGAGCCGCTCCGACGAGCCGAGCACGTAGCGGCCCGAGCGGTCGATGATCCCGGCGCCGACGAGCTCGGCGACCGCGTCGACGAGCCCGGAGCCGCACAGCCCCACCGGTGCGACGTCGCCGATCACCGTCAGCTCGACGTCACCGTCGCGGACCTTCACGCCCTCGATCGCGCCGTCGGAGGCACGCATGCCGCAGCGGATCTGCGCCGCCTCGAATGCGGGGCCGGCGGGCGCGGCCGTCGCGAGGGCGCGCGCCGACGAGCCGAGCACCATCTCGGAATTCGTGCCGACGTCGATGAAGAGGCGGATGCGCCGGTCGAGGATGAGCCCGGTCGCGAGGATCCCCGCGACGATGTCCGGCCCGACGTACGCGCCGAGCGCCGGAAACATGACGGCGGGGGCCCGCTCGTGCACGTTGATCCCGAAGTCCTGCGCGGTCGCGGCGGGCAGCTTGCGCGCGGCCATCGTGAAGGGCGCCATCGAAAGCGGCTCCGGGTCGATGCCGAGCGCGATCTGGACCATCGTGGCGTTGCCCGTGACGACGACCTCGTAGACGGTCGCGGGGTCGACGCCCGCCTCGGTGCAGACCTCGTCGGTGAGCTGCTGCAGCGTCGCGTGCGCGTGCTCCTGCAGCATCGCGAGCGCGCCGGGGTCGAGCATCGTCGCGGAGATGCGCGAGATGACGTCGGCGCCGAACGGCTGCTGCTTGTTGAGGATCGACTGCACCGCCTCGGGCTGGCCGGTCTCGAGGTTCATGAGCGTCGCGACGACGGTGGTCGTGCCGAGGTCGAAGGCGAGCGCATGCCGCTGCCCCGACGTGTCGCCCGGCTCGACGTCGATCAGCAGGTCGTCGGCGATCACGGCCGTGACCTTCCAGCTCGACTCGCGCAGCGTCTTCCCGAGCGTGCGCATGACGGCGAGCGGGACGCGCAGCTCGAGGTCGTCCATGCCGCCGAGCACACGCTCGAGATCCGACGTCTGGTCCTCGAGCGACGGCTCCGACAGCTCGAGGTAGCGCTTCTGCACGGCGGGCCGCAGGATCACGTGGCGGCCGACGCCGACGAGCGCCGCCTTCGGGCGCGACTGGAGCGGCGGCACCTCGATCGTCAGGTCCTCCTGTGCGACCGAGCGGCACGCGAGCCGCCAGCCGCCCTTCAGCTCCTCGGTCGTGAACGCGCGCGGGTCGATCGCGCTCAGCGGCGCGTGACCGGAGACGACGCGCACCTTGCACTTCTTGCAGGTGCCGTGCCCGCCGCAGGTCGAGTCGATCGCGATCCCGTTCCAGCTCGCCGCGTCGAACACCGTCGTGCCGGCGAGCACACGCGCCTCTTTGACGGCGTGGTCCTCGCCCGACTGGAGGAAGCGCAGGCGGACGCGGTCCGGATGGACCTCGTCGAGCTCGGGCAGCGGTTCTGCGCTCACGCGGTGGCTGCCGCCTCCGTCTGCTTGCGCCGGAAGTCGGCGATCCAGCGTGCGCCCCACTCGTCGCGGCCGAGCAGGAAGTCGGTGGCGCGCACGGCCTCGACCGTCTCGGTGCGACGCGCATCCATGATCGCGCTCGTCAGCCCGTGGCTCTGCGCGACCGCGAGGAACGCGGCACCGAGCGTGTGCCGTCCGGGCAGGCCGAACGACGTGTTCGACGCGCCGCAGGTCGTGTTGACGCCGAGATGGTCGTGCAGGAGATGCAGCGTCTCGAGGAAGAGCGTGACGGCGCGCGGCTCGGCGCCGACAGGCATCGCGAGCGGGTCGATGAGCACGTCCTCGGGCGGGATGCCGTAGTCGCCGGCCACGGAGACGATCTTCTTCGCGACCTCGAGCCGGCGTTCCGGCTCCATCGGGATGTCCTCGGCGTTCGCGAGCCCGATTACAGCGGCGCCGTGGCGCGCGACGATCGGCAGGATCGCCTGGAGTCGCTCGTCCTCGCCGGTGACGGAGTTGACGAGCGCCTTGCCCTCGTACGCGCTGAGCCCGGCTTCGAGCGCCTCGATCACGGAGGAGTCGATGCAGAGCGGCAGGTCGGTGAGCTCCTGCACGCGCGGCACGGCGGCGCGCATCAGCTCGATCTCGTCGGCGAGGGGGTCGCCGACGTTGACGTCGAGCATGTCGGCGCCGCCCGCGACCTGCTGGGCGACGTCGGTGTCGAGCTGCGAGAGGTCGCCCTGCTGGAGCTGCGCCTGGAACGCCTTGCGGCCGGTCGGGTTGATCCGCTCGCCGATCACGCAGAACGGCTGGTCGGGCCCGATGACGACGCTCTTCGTCTGCGAGCGGACGACGGTGTCCACTAGGCGGGCACCGCGGAGCGCTTCTTCTCGATCAGGTCCTTCGCGAGGCGGACGGCGCTCGACGCGTCGGCCGCGTAGCCGTCGGCGCCGACGGCGTCGGCGTACTCCTGCGTGACGGGGGCGCCGCCGACCATGACGATGATGTCGTCGCGGATGCCGGCCTTCTCGAGCGCGTTGATGTTCGCCTTGAACATCGGCATCGTCGTCGTGAGGAAGGCGGAGAAGCCGACAACATCGGGCTTGAACTCCTCGATCGCGTCGATGAACTTCTCGGGCGCGACGTTGACGCCGAGGTCGTGGACGGTGAAGCCGGCGCCCTCGAGCATGATGTTGACGAGGTTCTTGCCGATGTCGTGCACGTCGCCCTTGACGGTTCCCATGACGTACGTGCCGACCTGTTGTGCTCCCGTCTCGGCGAGGAGCGGGCGGAGGATGTCGAGCGCGCCCTGCATCGCGCGTGCGGCGATGAGCATCTCGGGGACGAAGAAGTCGCCGCGCTCGAAGCGTGCGCCCACTTCCTCGAGCGACGGGATGAGCGCGTCATAGAGCATCGACTCGGGCTCCATCCCGTCGCCAAGGCCCGTGTTGACGAGGTCTTTCACCTCGGGCGCGTTGCCGACGAGCGTGTTGTCGAACAGCCCCTGGAGGATCTCTTCATGGGTCATGCGGCACCTCGTGCGTGGTCGCGGTGGCCGAGCCGTTCCGCGAGCTTCGTCGCTTCCTCGGTGAGGAGCGGCGCGAGCAGCGCGATGCGGTCGGAGGTCAGCCGGGCGGAGGGCCCGGAGATGGAGAGGGCGGCGATCGCGTCGCCGGTCGGGCCGAAGACGGGTGCGGCGAGCGCGGTGAGGCCGAGCTCGAGCTCGTCGACGGAGGTCGCGAAGCCGCGCGCGCGGATCCGTTCGAGCTCGACGCCGTTCGCGGCGTCGGACTGCGCGGCGCCGAAGGCGAGGAAGCACTTCCCGTTCGCGGCGAGGTGGTACGGGACGCTGCGGCCGACCCAGCTGCCGACGCCGACGATGTGTGCGGTGTCCTCCTGCGCGAGATGCTCGACGCCGGCGTGACCGGGGACGGCGAGGTTGACGGTCTCGCCCGAAGCGTCGGCGAGCCGCCGCAGCGAGGGCGCGGCGAGCTCCTGGAGCGCGGACGACGAGTCGCCGGTCGCGAAGCGAAGGAGCACGGGCCCCGGGTGCAGGCGGCCGCGGTCGCCGAGCCGCTGCACGAGGCCCTGCCGCTCGAGCGCGGCAAGCAGGCGGGACGTCGTGCTCTTCGGCAGCCCGGCGCGGGCCGAGAGCTCGCCGACCGAGGGCGGCCGAGAAGCCTCGACGACGCTGACGAGGAGCTGCGCCGCGCGGTCGATCGCCTGGGTGCCTGTGGGCTCGGCTGCCATCTCAGATCGTGGAACGGGTGTTCCACGCTGATTGTGGCTGTGGAAACGTCCCACGTCAACTTCTGCAGTGTGGTGTAGTTGCGTGGAGGAGTACGCCGCCGCGCCGACGCCCCGAGCCCGACGAGCACTACTAGCGGAGGATGTTGACGGCGCGCGCGACGACCATCAGGCCGAGCGTCAGGCTGACCGCCGACTGCACGAGCATCAGCACCTTCGCCCACCGGCTCAACGGCATCGTGTCGGTCGGGCTGAACGCGGACGAGTTCGTGTACGAGACGTACAGGTAGTCGATGAACGACGGGTGCCACGCCGTCCCGAACAACACCGGATCGCTCTGCTGCGGGAAGAAGAAGTCCCGCTCGTGGATCGCGCACGTATCCCGGTTCACGGGGCCGCCGCCGTCGAGCTGCCAGAACCACAGCGCGAAGATGAGCACGTTCACGCACCACAGATGCACCGCCGCCCGCAGCAGCGGCGAGGCGACCACCGTCCCGCCGTTGATCAGCAC
Source organism: Gaiellaceae bacterium (assembly GCA_035532715.1). GTDB lineage: Bacteria > Actinomycetota > Thermoleophilia > Gaiellales > Gaiellaceae > Palsa-739. Next base: position 4,937 of record DATKQO010000089.1, read on the forward strand.
GTGGACGAGCAGATAGATCGACGCCGAGTTCGCCGCCGTCAGCACCGCGATCATCCCGAGCGACAGGACACGCCGACCGACGCGTACCTGGTGTGCGTGCCACCCGAACGTCCTTGCCACCGCTCCGTGCGGAACGCTCACGAGCAGCGCCGCCAGCAGCACGACCGTCAGCCCCATCACGATCCAGCGGATGTCGCCGAAGAAGCCGGCCTGCCGGCCGACGATGAACCGGCCCGGCAGCGTCACGTAGAGCCCCGCCGCCGACAGCACCGCGGCCGTCGGCCAGAGCGGCGACTCCCCCAGCTCCGACTGCGGGACCAGCGGCACGCGACGCACCACGTCCCCCGCCGCGATTCGTCTCCTCGCCACCGCGGCGAGCTTAACCCGCGTCGAGCGACTCCGCGAGCAGCGTCGCGACGTCGGCGACCCGCATCTCCGAGCCCACGCCCTTGACGCCGTCGTCGAGCATCACCGTGCAGAACGGGCATGCGACGGCGAGCGTCTCGGCGCCCGTCTCCGTCGCCTCCCGCGCGCGCTCCTCGTTGATCGGGCGGCCCCGCTCCTCCATCCACATGTGTGCGCCGCCCGCGCCGCAGCAGAACGTCTGCTTGCCGCTTCGCGCCATCTCGACCGGCCGGCCGATCACGTTCAGCAGCTTCCGCGGTTCGAGGCGCACGTCGTTGTGCCGCGCGAGGTAACAGGAGTCGTGGTAGGTGATCGACCTGCCGCCGTTCGCCGGCGCGAGCTTCCCCTCGTCGACGAGCTGCGCCAGCAGCTCCGTGTGGTGCAGCACCTCGTAGTTGCCGCCGAAGTCGCCGTACTCGTTCGCGAGCGTGTTGAAGCAATGCGGGCAGCTCGCGACGATCTTCGTCACGCCCTGCTCGTTCAGCGTCGCCACGTTCTGCTCGGCGAACGCCTGGAAGACGTACTCGTTCCCCATCCGCCGCGCCGGGTCGCCCGTGCACGACTCGCGCGGGCCGAGGATCGCGAAATCGACGCCGGCAGCCTGCAGCAGCTTCGCCGTCGACTCCGCCGACTTCTTCGCCCGCTCGTCGAACGACGCCGCGCAACCGACCCAGTAGAGAACCTCCGGCGCAGGGTCGCCCGGCTCGAGCACGCGCACGCCGAGCTCCGCCGCCCACGCGGCCCGCTCGGTCTGCGGCTTGCCCCACGGGTTCGACGCGCCCTCGATGTCGCGCAGCATCGGCTCCGCCTCCGCCGGGAACTGCGAGTCGACCATCAACCGGCTCCGGCGCAGGTCGACGATGTGGTCGACGTGCTCGATCGACACCGGGCACGCCTCGACGCACGCCCCGCAGGTCACGCAGTCCCAGATCATCTCCTCCGGCACGCCCGTCCCCACGATCGGCGAGCCGTCCTGCGCGAACACCTGGTCGCGGATGCCCATGATCAGCAGCTTCGGATTGAGGATCTTCCCCGTCGCGTGTGCCGGGCACGCGTCCTGGCAGCGGCCGCACTCGGTGCACGAGAAGCCGTCGAGCACCTCCTTGCGCGTCAGGTCGAAGATCGTCGCCGCGCCGAAACGCATCTCCGCCTCCGGCACGTCGAAGCGCAGCGGCTCGAGCCTCCCCCGCCCCCGGTCGCGCGTGCGCGCGAACCACACGTTCACCGCCGCGGTCGCGATGTGCAGGTGCTTCGAGTGCGGCAGGTACGCGAGGAAGCCGAGCACGAAGCAGAGGTGCGCCCACACGAACACGCGCTCGAGCACGCCGCTCGACGGCAGCGCGCGCGAGATCGGGTTCGCGAGGAACGAGTCGGCGCGGGGCCACTCGTTCAGCCCCGTTGCGATCGCGCTCGCGTGCCAGAACAGCAAGGTCGTCACCACACCCGCGATCAGCGCGAGGATCACGTACGCGTCGCGCGCGTGTGAGCCCTCGAAACGCTCGGGCCGCAGGACGACGCGGTTCACGACCGCGAACGCGATGCCGACGAGCACGAGCAGGACGAAGAGGTCGACGAGGAGCGCGAACCAGCCCTGGCGCGAAAGCCACGGGATGCCCTGCCGGCGATCGACGGCCGCGATCATCGCCATCACGATCGTCGGGAAGAGGACGAGGAAGCCCCAGAAGACGAACGCGTGCATCAGCCCGGGGACGAAACGCTGGAGAAGCTTGCGCTGCCCGAGCACGATCGTCGCCTCGTTGCGCACCCGCCCGACGACGTCGTTGCGCCGGTCGACCGGCTTGCCTGCGAGCACGACCCGCGTCAGGAAGAGCGCGCGCCGCGCGAAGAAGCCGCCGCTCACGCCGAGCAGCACCGCCAGGCCGAGCGCGCCGGCGAGGATCGCTATTGCCCGCGCACCCTTCTCAGCTCGGCGCTGATCGCAGGCACGATCGCGTGCAGGTCGCCGACGACCGCGTAGTCGGCGCTGGCGAAGATCGGCGCCTCCGGATCGCTGTTGATCGCGAGGATCTTCTTCGCGCCCTTCGCGCCCGCGATGTGCTGCGTCGCGCCGCTGATCCCGCATGCGACGTAGAGGTCGGCGGAGATCTTGGTGCCCGTCTGCCCCACCTGGTCGGCGTGCGGCCGCCAGCCGGCGCTCGTGACGACGCGCGAGCAGCCGACCGCGCCGCCGAGCAGCCCCGCGAGCTCCTCGATGATCGCGAAGGCCTCCGAGGAGCCGACGCCGCGGCCGCCGCTGACGACGACCTTCGCGTCGCGCAGCAAGACCCCGCCGCCCGACTCCGACACGGTCTCGAGCACGCGCACCGACGCGTCGGCGTCGGCCGGCAGCGCGAGCTGCTCCACCGGCACCGCCTCGGCGGCAGGCTGCGTGTGCGGCGCGACCGACAGGATCTTCGGCGACCCGTGCAGGCGCGCCTCCTCGACAAGGCTCCCGCCCCAGCGGACGCGTGTGACAACGTCGCCGTCGACCGCGGTGACGTTCGCCGCGAACGGCTGGTCGAGCCGCGCCGCGACGTGCGCGAGCAGCTCGTTGCCGCGATCGGAGCCGGCCGCGACGATCGCGTCCGCGCCTTCTGCCGCCTCGACGAGCGCCGCAGCCCAGGCAGCGGGCGCGTACGCGCCGTCGAGCGCCACGGCCTTCACCTCGCCGAGCGAGCGTGCGAGCGTCAATGCCTGCAGCGAGAGCTCGTCGCCCTCCATGAAGAGGAGGACGCTCACGCGACACCGAGCGACTGCATCAGCTCGACCACCTTCGGCGCCGCCTCGGGGCCGTGGCCGAGGATCTCCGCCTGCGTGCCCTGGCCCTCCGGCACGACGAGGCGGAGCTTCTCGAGCTTCGGCTCGGGCCGCACGGGGTCGCGCACGGCGAGCGGCTTGCCCTTCGCGCGGAGGCGGCCCGGCACCGACGGGTAGCGCGGCAGGTTCAGGCCCTCGAGCACGGTCAGCACGGCCGGGCGCGGCACGACGTACACGTCGCGCGCCCCGCCCGCGTCGCGCTCGCAGCGCACGTCCGCGCCCTGCAGCTCGATCTTCTTGAGTCCGGTCACGACGGGCAGCCCGAGCGCATACGCAACGCGAATCCCGACCTGGTAGTTCCCGGAGTCGGCCGACTCGTTGCCGAAGAGGATCAGGTCGAACGGCTCGTCCTCGTCGCGCACTGCGTCGACGATCGCGGCAGCGGTCGCCTGCGCGTCCCACTCGGCGCCGTCGGTCTTGATCAGGATGCCGCGGTCGGCGCCGATCGCCATGCAGTCGCGCAGCTGCTCCTCCGCCTCAGCGAGGCCGAGCGTGAGCACGACCGTCTCGCCGCCCTCTGCCTCGACGAGCCGCACCGCCTCCTCCACGCCGCACTCCTCGTGCGGTGAGATCGTGAAGCCGAGGTGCTTCGTCTCGAGCGCCTGCGCGTCGGCGGTCAGCACCATCCGGCCGCCCGTGATCGGTACCCGCTTCACGCAGACGAGCACTCTCACGAGCGGATCCTCGCGTTCTCCGGGTCGAACGGCGCGCGCGAGCCGACGACCGCGACGGTGACGGGATAGAGCTCACGCATGTACTCGACCGCGAGCGTCTTCCCCTCCACCGCATGCTCG
>DATKQO010000090.1:0-7626 GCA_035532715.1 Gaiellaceae bacterium
GGTCGAGCAGGCGGAGGATTCGTCGCTTCACGGGCCCGCAACGCTATAGCGTCGGCTCGTGGACGACGCGAAGCGTGGCGCGCTCGCGCGCGCGAAGGCGCGACTCGACCGGCTCGACCTCTACCCGCGCCCGGTCTCGACGCGGGGGGGTGCGCATCTGGATCGTGCCGTCGCTCTTTCGCCTGCGGTGGTTTCGCCGCTTCGACGGCTACGCCGCGCACTGGACGATCCTGCTTCGCGCCCGGCACCTTCTCGAGGACGACGATCTCCTCGTGCACGAGCTCTGCCATGTGTGGCAGATGCAACATCGGCCGCTCGCCATGCCGCTCTCGTACCTCGGCCGCGGCTACATGAGAAATCCCTATGAGCGTGAGGCCGACGCCGCCGTCGCGTGAACGCACGGGTAGCGTGGACCGGCGTGACGAGGCGTTTTTCGACCGTGACCGGGACCCGCGGCGCTGTGGTCGCCGCCGCAGTCGTGGTGGGCGCGCTCGGCGGTTCGACGGGAACGTCGATCGCGCCCGGCGCGGCGCTCGGCGCTTCGGCGCCGCAGGTGATCGACACCGCGTTCGAGTCCGCCGCGCTCGACTCGAAGCTCCACCTCCTCGTCGTACTTCCACCGGGGTATGCGACGGACGGGCTCCGGTATCCGGTCGTCTACTTCCTGCACGGGCTGCCCGCCGGGCCGACCGACTACCGCTCGGTCGCCTGGGTCGCCTCCGCGGTGCAGCAGACGGGCCGGCAGGCGATCGTCGTCATCCCGCAGGGCACGCGCAGCCAGAACGGCGACCCCGAGTACCACGACTGGGGCGTCGGCCGGAACTGGGAGACGGCGCTCTCGCACGATCTGCCGGGCTGGATCGACCGGACCTACCGCACGATCGCGAACCGCTCCGGCCGTGCGGTGATCGGGTTCTCGGCCGGCGGGTACGGCGCCGCGATCCTCGACGTGCATCATCCGGGCGAGTACGCCGTCATGGAGTCGTGGAGCGGCTACTTCCGTCCGACCGACCCCACCGGGACGGCCACCCTCGACGTCGGCTCCGACGCGGACAACGCCTACGCGAGCGTCTTCGACCAGGTGTCGCGGCTGAAGACGGTGTTCCGGCGCGCGCCGACCTTCTTCGCCTTCTACGTCGGCCGCAGCGACCCGACGTTCGTCTCCGACAACCTCCAGCTCGACCGGCAGCTCACGGCGGCCCACGTCCCGCACGTGTTCGACCTCTACCCGGGAGCGCACACCAGCGCCCTCTGGCAGGCCCATGCCGTCCGCTGGCTCGGCATGGCGCTCAACCAGCTCGCCCGCCCGACCAGTTAGCGACGGGCCGGATCTACACTGGAGGCATGGCCCAGGCGCCTGCACTCCCGGCCGGCTTCGAGCTGCCGCTCGAGCTGCGGCTGCTGCGGATCGGCTCGGTCGACGCGGTCGCGCTCGAGGAGCGCGCGGCCTCGCTCGCGAAACGCTCGATCAAGAAGGACGCCAAGGTCTTCGCCCTCGAGCTCGCGATCCGCACGACCGACCTCACGACCCTCGAGGGCTCCGACACGCCGGGCAAGGTCGCCGCGCTCTGCTCGAAGGCGATCCGCCCCGACCCGGGAGACCCGTCGATCCCGTCGTGCGCCGCGATCTGCGTCTACCCGAACCTCGTCCCGACGGCGCGCGAGCGGCTCGCGGGCAGCGGCGTGAAGGTCGCCGCCGTCGCCACCGGATTCCCGTCGGGGCAATACCCGACGAAGCTCAAGGTCGCCGACGTGCGCAGCGCGGTCGAGCTCGGCGCCGACGAGATCGACATGGTGATCGACCGCGGCGCATTCCTCTCCGGCCGCTACGCGAAGGTCTACGACGAGGTCGTCCAGGTGAAGGAGGCGTGCGGCGAGGCGCACCTGAAGGTGATCCTCGAGACGGGCGAGCTCGGCACGTACGACAACGTCCGCCGCGCGACGCTGCTCGCGATCGCGGGCGGCGCCGACTTCGTGAAGACGTCGACCGGCAAGGTCAATCCCGCCGCCACGCTCCCCGTCGCGCTCTGCATGCTCGAGGCGGTGCGCGACGTCCACGAGGAGACCGGCCGCCGCATCGGCTTCAAGGCCGCGGGCGGCATCCGGCAGGCGAAGCAGGCGGTGCAGCACCTCGTGCTCGTGCACGAGACGCTCGGCTCCGACTGGCTGACGCCCGACCTCTACCGGCTCGGCGCCTCGTCGCTCCTGAACGACATCCTCATGCAGCTCCGCAAGGAGAGAACGGGCGTCTACCAGAGCCCGGACTACTTCACCCTTGACTGACATCGAGCGCAAACGCGATCGCACGGCCGTCCCGACGGACTGGACGTACGCGCCCGCACCCGAGTCGCGCGACCTCGTCCGGCTGCGGGAGCGCTACGGCCACTTCGTCGGGGGCGGGTGGATCGAGCCCGCGGACACGTACGCGACGATCTCGCCGTCGACCGAGGAGACGCTCGCGACGGTGGGGCAGGGGACCGCGGAGGACGTCGACCGTGCGGTCGCCGCCGCGCGCGCTGCGTTCGCGAACGGCTGGTCGTCACTTCCCGGTTCCGAGCGGGCGAAGTACCTGTTCCGCATCGCGCGCCTGCTGCAGGAGCGCTCGCGCGAGTTCGCCGTCCTCGAGTCGCTGAACGGCGGCAAGCCGATCAAGGAGTCGCGCGACGTCGACCTGCCGCTCGCGGCCGCGCATTTCTTCTACTACGCCGGCTGGGCGGACAAGCTCGAGTACGCGTTTCCGAACCGCAGGCCGGCGCCGCTCGGGGTGGCGGCGCAGATCATCCCGTGGAACTTCCCGCTGCTCATGCTTGCGTGGAAGCTCGCGCCGGCGCTCGCGTGCGGCAACACGGTCGTGCTGAAGCCCGCCGAGACGACGCCGCTCACGGCCCTCCTCTTCTGTGACGTGCTGCGCCAGGCGGAGCTGCCGCCGGGCGTCGTCAACGTCGTCACCGGCGACGGCCGTACCGGCGCCGCGCTCGTCGAGCACGACGGCATCGACAAGGTCGCGTTCACCGGTTCCACCGAGGTCGGCAAGTCGATCCAGCGGCAGCTCGCGGGCACCGGCAAGAAGTTGACGCTCGAGCTCGGCGGCAAGGCGGCGAACATCGTCTTCGACGACTGCGCGCTCGACCAGGCGGTCGAGGGGATCGTCAACGGCATCTACTTCAACCAGGGCCACGTGTGCTGCGCCGGCTCGCGCCTGCTTGCGCAGGAGTCGATCCACGAGCCGCTCGTCGAGAAGCTGAAGAAGCGGCTCGAGACGCTCCGCGTCGGCGATCCGCTCGACAAGAACACCGACGTCGGTGCGATCAACTCGAAGCTGCAGCTCGAACGCATCACCGAGCTCGTCGAGGCGGGCAAGGAAGAAGGAGCCGAGATCTTCCAGCCGCCGTGCCGGCTGCCGGAGAAGGGCTACTGGTTCGCGCCGACGGTGTTCACGAACGTCGCGCAGAGCTACCGCATCGCGCAGGAGGAGATCTTCGGGCCGGTGCTCTCGGTGCTGACGTTCCGCACCCCGGAAGAAGCCGTCGAGAAGGCGAACAACACGCCGTACGGCCTCAGCGCGGGCGTCTGGACGGAGAAGGGCTCGCGCATCCTCTGGATGGCGCAACGGCTCCGCGCCGGCGTCGTGTGGGCGAACACGTTCAACCGCTTCGATCCGGCCTCGCCGTTCGGCGGCTACAAGGAGTCGGGCTTCGGCCGCGAGGGCGGTCTGCACGGCCTCGAGCCGTATCTGAGGTTCGAGGAATGAGCCGGCTCCCGGTCAAGAAGACGTACAAGCTGTTCATCGGGGGCGCGTTCCCGCGCAGCGAGTCAGGACGCACGCTCGAGGCCGAGGGCCAGAACGTCGCGCGAGGCTCGCGCAAGGACGTCCGCGACGCGGTGAAGGCGGCGCGCGCCGCGCAGCCGGGGTGGGGCGCTGCAACGGCCTACAACCGCGGCCAGGTGCTCTATCGCCTCGCGGAGATGGTCGAGTCGCGCGTGCCCGAGTTCGCGGAGCTCTGCACCGGTCGCACGGAGGTCGAGCGGGCGATCGACCGCATCGTCTGGTACGCCGGCTGGGCCGACAAGCTCCCCCAGGTGCTCGGCGGCTCGAACCCCGTCGCAGGCCCGTACTTCAACTTCACGGTGCCGGAGCCGACCGGTGTCGTCGCGGTGCTCGCCCCGGACGAGCCGCCCCTGCTCGGGCTCGTCACGCGCCTCGTCCCGCCGCTCGTCGGCGGCAACGCCGTCGTGGCCGTCGCGTCGGAGACCCGGCCGCTCGCCGCGATCGAGCTCGCCGAGGCGATCGCGACGAGCGACGTGCCGGACGGCGTCGTCAACCTGCTCACAGGGCTCCGCTCGGAGCTCGGCCCGGTCCTGGCCTCGCACATGGACGTGAACGCGATCGACCTCTGCGGCGCCGGCGGCGACTCGGCCGAGCTCGAGCGCGCCGCGGCCGACAACGTCAAGCGCGTCGTGCACGGCCGTGCCGACGCGCAGAGCCCGTGGGAGATCTCGAGCTTCCTCGAGCTGAAGACGGTCTGGCACCCGGTCGGCCGGTAGCGCGGACCCGCGGCCGATACGCTACGGGCGCAGCATGGCGCACCGCTTCAGCCACGCGATCGCGGAAGGGGACGGGATTTCCGTCATCGCTGCGGTCGAAGACCCCGCCTCGGCCCGAGCTGCCGAGGAGCAGCGCGCGGAGGCGCTCGTCGTACGTGGCGATCCCGCGGCGCTGCGCGCCGCGACGGGTCTGCCGATCCTCTGGCGCGCCGACGTCCCGCTCGACGAGGCGTCGCGGTCAGCCGATGCGTACCTGCTCGTCTTCGACGTCCTCGGCGAGGAGGACGGGCGCCTCGAGGAGCTGCACCGGCGTGCGCTCGAGCTCGGGCTCGACTGCGCCGTCGAGGTGCGCGACGAGGAGGAGCTCGAGCAGGCGCTCGACCGCGTCGACCCGGAGATCTTCCTCCTGTCTCCTGCGGAGGCCGACGACGACGAGTCGCCGCTCGAGGTCGTCCTCGACCTGCTCGCCGCGGTTCCGGCCGGCAAGCTCGCGATCGCCGACCTCCCGCTGACGACGCCCGGCGACGTGCTGGAGCTCGAGCGCGCCGGTTGCGACGCCGTGATCGTGCACGGGACGGAGATCGCGCCTCTCGCGGGCGGCCCGCCCCCCGAGGTCTGACCGGCCTTCGAAACCGCGGTACCCCTGTCGTCGATGAGGGCCGCGATCGTGTTCAGCGTGGCCGCGCTTGCGCTCGGCGCGCTCGTGCCGGCGCGGACGGAAGCACGCGCGCGCGGGTCTGTCCCGCCGCGTGGAAGGCCGGCTGGCAGCATCTCGCCAACCGCATCGGAGCGCCGGTCTACTGCCCGACGACAGCCGCGCGCACATCGACGACGCCCGGAAGACGATCTTCGACGCTCTCCCGTTCTTCTCGATGACGAGTATCCGGCGGGGCTTCGCCGGCGGAGGCTTCGAGGGCAGGGGAAGCAGAGCCTCCCGAAGAAGATGGCGATGGCCGCAGGCGTTCCGGGCGCGGACCTCATTCCGGACGACGCCGAGCTGTTCCTCGGCTTCACGTCGACCCAGAAGGCCGGTCTCGGCCCGCGCCTGATCGCGAACCACGAGACGCTCGGCTTCGTCGATCTCGGCTCGGGCTACTTTCACGGCGGCACGCATATGCACGTGTCGCACCTCACCGAGGATCTCGAGGCGTGGTACCTCAATTTCGACTTCGACGAGCGTCTGCTGACGGCGTTCCGGCCCGGGTTGACGAACGTGAGGCAGGGGACCCAGACGGTGCCGCAGGGCCCGAAGGACCTCGGGCCGCCCGGCAGGCTGCAGCGGCAGTTCGAGGCGACCGGCCGCTTCGGGCACAGCGCGTCGATCCAGGCGACGTCCCGCTTGGAGCAGGACTTCGTCGGGCACGACGGCACGGTCTATCCGAAGGGGACGGCGATCCCGCAGCGCGTCGACTTCAACACCCTCGACAATCCGTTCGCGTGGAGCTCGTCGCCGGCGCGCGACAAGCTGAGCACCGACCCCGTCGCAGGCGTGCACTTCGTCGTCTTCAACCCGACGGGTGACGATTTCGAGCGCAACCGCCTCGCAATGGACGGCGTGCTGCCCGACGGGACGAAGCTCGCAGTCGCCGCTCGCTCGCGCGCGGCAGGGTTCAACTCGGTGCTGACAACGACCCACCGGCAGAACTTCCTCGTGCCGCCGCGGGCGCACCGTTCGTTCCCGCTCGCCGAGCTCTGACGGCGATGACAGGCGGCGGCTCGTCGATCCCCGAGGTGCAGTCGCTGCTGCGCGTGCTCGCGGCGGGCCGGAACGTCGCCGAGCTCGGAGCCGCGTTCGGCGAGGGAGCCGCGGCGATGGCCGAGACCGCGCGCAGCGTCGTGACGGTCGAGCTCGATCCCGAGCGCGCGGCGCATGCACGGGCGCGGCTTGCGCGTCATGCGAACGTCGAGCTCCTCGAGGGCGATTGCTACGAGCTGCTGCGCGGCCGCGGCCCGTTCGGGCTCGTGTTCGCCGACGGCGGCATCTACGACTGGGAGGCGATCCTCTCGTTCCTCGAGCCGGGTGGGTTGATCGTCAAGGACGACCTGACCCCGGGACGACCCGTCGCCGGCGACCCGGTGCGCGAGTTCCTGCTCCGCGATCCTCGGGTCGCGGCGGTGGAGATCCTGACGACACCGCAGAGCGCCGCGATCGTCGCCGTGAAGCGCACCGGTCAGAGACGAACGGGTGCGAGCAGCGCGAGCCCGAGCGAGAGGGGAACGAGCACGAGGCCGAGCGCGGTGTAGCGCAGCGCGGACGGTCGCGCGCCGCTCGCACGGGCGACCTGCAGCCAGAGCACGGCGGACAGGGATCCGGTCACGGCGAGATTGGGGCCGAGGTCGAGCCCGAGCAGGAGCGCGCGCGGATGCAGCGGCGCGTGGGCGGACAACATCACGGCGGCGGGGAGGTTGTTGACGAGCAGCGCGCCGGCGGCGGCGATGCCGGCCGTCTCCCAGCGGCCCGCGTGGGCGACGAGCTGCTCGAACCACCCGATCTCGCGCGCGAGCGTGCCGAGCCCGACCGCCACCCCGAGCACGCCGAGCAGCAGGGCGGGGTTCGCGACGTCGAGGACGCGGCGGGCCGGGAGCCGCGCGGCGAGCGCGACGACGACTCCGAGGCCGAGCACGGGCAGCGCGGGCCGGGCGAGCACGAGGACGAGCACGGCGGCTGCGGCGATGCCTGCGGCACCGGCTCGTGGCAGGAACCGCACATGATCCGGCGCGCCACCGGCGCGACCGGAGAGCTCGTGCCGGAACGCGACGAGCACGAACCCGACGGTGACGCCGACCGCGATCGCCCACGGCGCTGCGAGCCGCGCGGCGAACGTCGATCCCGTCACGTGCTCGGGCTGGAGGACGATGAGATTCGTGAGGTTCGAGCCGGGCAGGAGCGTCGAGGCGGCGTTCGCCATGAAGACGGCGCCGTAGAGGAACGGCCCGTCCGGAATCCCGCGCCGCCGGGCCGCCTGGAGCAGCACGGGCGTCATGAAGACGACCGCCGTGTCGAGGTTGAGCACGGCCGTGACGAGCGCCTGGATTCCGAGCAGGACGACGACGAGGACCGCCGCTCCGCCCGGGGCGCGC
>DATKQO010000091.1:0-9881 GCA_035532715.1 Gaiellaceae bacterium
CGGAAGCCGTGCGGGTCGCGGAATGCGACGAGCTTGCCCTCCGAGAGCGCGACGATCGAGTACGCGCCCTCGAGCCGCTGCATCGCGTTCGCGACGGCTTCTTCGAGCGGCGCCTCGTCGTTGGCGATCAGCGCCGCGATCACCTCGCTGTCCGAGGTCGCCTTGAGCGTCACGCCTGCCGCGCGCAGCTCGTCCCGCAGGGCGGTCGCGTTGACGAGGTTGCCGTTGTGGCCCATCGCGACGGTCCGCGCCTTGCCGTGCTGGACGAGGGGTTGCGCGTTCGACCATTGCGACGAGCCGGTCGTCGAGTAGCGCGTGTGCCCGATCGCCACCTGGCCGCGCAGCCCGTGCAGCTTCTGCTCGTCGAAGACCTGCGTGACGAGGCCGAGATCGCGCAACGCGGTGAGCCGTCCCTGCTCGGAGACCGCGATGCCCGCCGACTCCTGGCCGCGGTGCTGGAGCGCGAAGAGGCCGAAATACGTCAGGCGCGCGACGTCGCGCTCGGCCGCGTAGACACCGAAGACGCCGCACATCGCTAGCGCACCCGGCCGATCTGGACGAATCCCTTGGAGCCGAGTCTCTCGAGCTGGTCGGGGGCGACGGCGAGCACGGCCGCGCCGGTCTGCGGCTCCGCCGGCAGGTCGACGTCGGCCTCGCGGCCGCTCCAGCGGGCCGCCTCCGCGAGCGCGCGCTCGACCCCGCCGTAGCCCACGTCGTGGCAGAGGCTGAGGAGCGGAGCCGCCTTCCAGAGGAAGCGGATGAGCGCGGCCTCCGCCGCGAGCGTCCCCTCCGGCGCCGAGGCGAGCAGCACGAGATCGCCGCCCTCCCAGCGCCCGGGGACGAGCCGGACGTCGGGCACGACGCCGATGCAGCCGACGACGGGCGTCGGCGGGATCGGCCGGCCGTCGGTCTCGTTGTAGAGGGAGACGTTGCCGGAGACGACGGGGATGCCGAGCGTCTCGGCCGCCTGCGCGATCCCCTCGATCCCCTGTGCGAGCTCGTACGCGATCTCCGGCTTCTCCGGGTTGCCGAAGTTGAGGCAGTCGGTGAGCCCGATCGGCTCGCCGCCCGCGCAGGCGACGTTGCGCGCGGCGCCGAGCACGGCGTGCACGCCGGCTGCGAACGCGTCCATCTCACCCGGTCGAGGTCCCTGCAACGAGACTGCGAGGCCGCGCAGCGACGGCCGGAGGCGGAGCACGGCGGCGTCCAGGCCTGGCCGGCGCACGGTGCGCGAGCCGACGAGTTGGTCGTACTGCTCGTAGACCAGCGCCCCAAGCTCCGCGGGCTGCGCCTGCGGGCTCGACGCGCGTTCGCGGGTCCCCGGCGTCTGCGGCACCTCGTAGCGCGGGCACTCGTCGGTGAGTAGGCGGGCAGGGATGTCGCCCACGACGTCGTCGTGCCAGAGCGCCCGCAGCCGTCCCGTGTCCGTCACCTCGCCGACCGGCACACAGGCGAGCTCCCAGCGCGCGCAGATCGCCGCGACCGCGTCGAGCATCTGCGGCCGGACGACCGCGACCATCCTCTCCTGCGACTCCGAGATCATGATCTCCCACGGCTCCATCGCGTCCTCGCGCAGCGGAACACGGTCGAGGTGCACGTCAATGCCGGCGCCGGCGTCCGCCATCTCCGACAGCGCCGAGGCGAGCCCCGCGGCGCCGCAATCCTGCAGCGACTCGACGAGCCCCGACTCCACGAGCTCGACGGAGACCTCGATCAGCTTCTTGCCCGTGAACGGGTCGCCGACCTGCACGGTCGGGCGCTTGTCCGCGTCGTTCTCGCCGAGCTCCTGGCTCGCGAGCACCGAGGCGCCGCCGATCCCGTCCCGGCCTGTCGTCGCTCCGTACAGGACGACGAGGTTGCCGGGGCCCGACGCCTTCGCCGACTGGAGCCGCCCGGAGTCGATCAGGCCGACGCACATTGCGTTGACGAGGCAGTTGCCGGCGTACGCGTCGTCGAACACGGTCGCGCCGCCCACGTTCGGGACGCCGACGCAGTTGCCGTAGTGCCCGATGCCGCCGACCGCGCGCGAGAAGTGGTAGTCGGGCTGCCCGAACCAGAGCCCGTCGAGCAGTGCGACCGGGCGCGCGCCCATCGCGATGATGTCGCGCAGGATCCCGCCGACGCCGGTCGCGGCGCCCTGGAAGGGCTCGACCGCGGAGGGATGGTTGTGCGACTCCACCTTGAACGCGACGGCCTGCCCGTCGCCGAGGTCGAGGACGCCGGCGTTCTCGCCCGGCCCCTGGAGCACGCGCGCGCCCTTCGAGGGCAGGCGGCGCAGGAGCGGCGCCGAGTGCTTGTAGCCGCAGTGCTCCGACCAGAGCAGCGAGAAGACCGCCAGCTCGAAGTGGTTCGGGTCGCGGCCGAGGAGCTCGCGGATACGGTCCGCCTCCCAGTCGGTGAGACCGAGAGCGCGGTGGAGCGGCTGTTCGGCGACCTGCGTCAGGTGCTCCAGTCTAGCCGGGGTCCCGGCGGGCCAGCGGTGGCTGCACCGCTTCACCGGGAGCCGGGATCCCACAGACGAAACAAAGTTGCGTTCGCGCGCGTTTCACCACGTATGAGCCGCCGGCACCTCGTCATGCTGACCGCACTCGCCCTGCTCTGGGGCGCCTCGTTCATGTTCATCAAGGTGGCCGACCGCCAGCTCGCGCCGGCGACGCTGATCATGGGGCGGCTCGGACTCGCCGCGCTGACGCTCGCCGTCGTCGTTCCGATCGTCGTCGGGGCGCGGGAGACCGTGACGCAGCTCCGCGCGAACGCGCGCTGGCTCGTCGTCGTCGCGCTCGTGAACACGGCGGTTCCGTTCTGGCTCCTGTCGTGGGGCGAGACGCGGATCGACTCGGGCCTCGCGTCGATCATCCAGGGAGCGGTGCCGGTCTTCGTCGCGCTCATCTCGTTCGGCTTCTTCCGCGAGGTGCGCGTGACGGGAGCTCGCCTCGCGGGCACCGGGATCGGCTTCCTCGGCGTCGCACTGCTCGTCGGCGCGCAGCCGCAGGGGAAGATCCTCGGCGCGCTCGCGGTCGTCGGCATGGCGCTCGGGTATGCGACCGGCGGCCTGCTGATGGGACGGCACCTGAGCGGTGTCAGGCCGCTCGTGATCGCGCTCGCCTCGACCGGCGTCTCGACACTCGCGATCCTGCCGCTCGGGATCTGGCAGGCGCCGCATCACGTGCCGAACTGGAAGACGATCGGCTCGGTCGTCGCGCTCGGCGTGCCCGGCACCGCGTTCGCGTATCTCCTCTTCTTCGGGCTGATCGTCGGCGCGGGTGCGGCGTACGCGTCGCTCGTGACGTACCTCATCCCGCCGATCGCGCTCGCGTACGGCTCGATCTTCCTCGGCGAGCGCTTCGGCTTCGCGGCGTTCGGCGGCCTCGCGCTGATCCTCGGCGGCGTCGCGCTCGGCACGGGCGCGGCCGGGACGGTCCGGGTGCGGCGGCGGCTAGCCTCGGAGATGTGAGCCGGCGGTACGTCTTCCTGCTTCTCGTGCTCGGGGCGATCTGGGGCTCCTCGTATCTCTTCATCAAGGTCGGCGTCCGCGATCTCTCGCCTGCTGCTCTCGTCGAGATCCGGTTGCTCTGCGCGACGCCGGTGCTGCTCGTCTTCGCGGCGTCGCGCGCAGGCTGGCGCGCGATCGTCGCGGCGTGGCGGCCCGGGCTCGTGCTCGGCGTCCTCAACGCGGCGGCGCCGTTCACGTTGATCGCATGGGGCGAGCGGTACGTCGACTCCGGGGTCGCGGCGATCGCGAACTCTTCCGTGCCGATCTTCGTCGCGCTCCTTGCGATCTGGGTCGCGCCGGCGGAGCGCTCGACCGGTCTGCGGCTCGTCGGGATCCTGCTCGGCCTCGTCGGCGTCTCGATCCTCGCGGGCGTGCATCCCGCCGGCGGGTGGCACGGTGTGCTCGGAACGTTCGTGATCGTGCTCGCGTCTGTCTCGTATGCCGCCTCGAACCTCTATGCGGGAAAGCGGATGTCGGTCGGAGGGCCGGTGCTCGCTGCGTCGTCGATGACCGTCGCGTTCGTCGTGCTGCTTCCGTTCGCGCTCCTCTCGCTGCCCGCGCACGCGCCCGGATGGAAGTCCGTCGGCTCGGCGGTGTCGCTCGGCCTGCTGGGGACGGCGCTCGCGCAGATCCTGTCGTATCGGATGATCCGGATCTACGGCTCTTCTCGCGCCGTGCTCGTCGCGTACGTGCTGCCCGCGTTCGCGCTCGCCTACGGCGCCGTGTTCCTCGGCGAGCCGGTCAGTGCGCAGAAGCTCGCGGGTCTCGTCCTGATTCTCGGCGGCGTTGCGCTCGGCGCCGGCGGCGCCCTGCGGCTGCCGCGGCGCCCCCAGGTGGTGCAGGCGCCGTGAGCGGGGTCGCGATCCGGCGTTCGCGTCCCGAGGACGTGGACTTCTTGCTCGAGCTCGTGAACGACGACGACGTGCGGCCGTTCCTCAGTCCGCGGGGCGCGAGCGATCGTGACGCGTTGCTGGAGGAGATCGGGCGCTCGGCGGCCGAGCCGGGCGCGTTCGGCCGTTTCGTGATCGAGCTGGACGACGAGCCCGCGGGCTCGACGGGTTTCCAGATCGCCAACGAGGTGAGCCGCATCGCGCGCCTCGAGCGCCTCGCGGTGCATCCGCGCTTCCGCGGGCGCCGCGTCGCAGACGAGGCGGCGCGGCTTCTCCAGCGGCTGCTGCTCGTCGAGCTCGGCTTCCACCGCCTCGAGCTGGAGATCTACGCCTTCAACGAGCGCGCACAGGCCCATGTCGAGCGCGCAGGCTTCGTACGGGAGGGCGTGCGCCGGCGCGCGTACCTCCGCGGCGACGAGTGGGTGGACTCCGTGATGTACGGGCTCGTGCGGGAGGACATCGGAGACTGAGGGAGGCTGCGCCGGCTCTTCCGCCGGGTGCCGGAGCAGACCTTCGGCGGGGGCTCGACCCGGACTGCGCTGCGACCATTTGAGTGTCTCTCGAGGAAGGACGCCCTGCTTCGAACGCTGATCAATTCGGTCGTCGCGCTCGCCGCCGTCAGCGCCGTCGGCGTTGCGACGACTCCTTCGTCTGCGCGTCGCGCGACCGCGGGAGCCGCTTCCGGCAGCCCCGCGTTCCTCAGGCACGTCGTGCCCTCGTGGGGATTTGGCCAGGTCGTCGAGGCTGTGGGCGTCGGCGACCTCAACGGCGACCACCGGCCGGACGTCGTGGTGGCGGGCGACCGGTATCTCCTCTGGTACCCGCGGCCGGCTGCGCGGCCCGTGCTCGTCGCCCGGGGCGCGTTCGGAGCGGGAGCGGCCATACTCGTCCGCGACGTCGACGGCGATCGCCGGCCGGACATCGTCACCGGCCAGACGATCGCGTCCGGGGGGAGCGAGGAGGTGTGGTTTGCGAACACTCCGCATGGCTGGCGTCGTCACGTGCTGTCGAGCGACGCCTACTGTCACGATCTCGTCTTCGCGGCGGTCGCTGGGCCGGGCTCGGCGGGTGCGGTGTGCGTCGACCAGGGTCGCCACCGGATCGCTCTCCTCACCCGGCGTCCCGGAGCGTCGCCGTGGTCGCTCGCGTTCATCCAGAACGGCGTCGACGCGATGGGAGCGGCGGTCGCGGACATCGACGGCGACGGGAGACTCGACGTGGTGGTCGGGCGCTCGTGGTATCGCAACGTGGGTGCCGCCGGATGGGTTCGCTACCCGTATACGACGCTCGGCAGCGCCGCCTATCCCAGCTTCGACGACTACGCGAAGGTCGCCGTCCTCGACCTCAACGGTGACGGGAGGCCCGACATCGTCGCCTCGCTCTTCGCAGAGAGCCCGGCCGGGCGGCTCTACGCGTTCCTCGCGCCGTCGGACGCCCGCGACCCCGCGTGGACGCCGGTCCTGCTCGATCAAGGGCCGCTGTTCGGCGTCCACAGCCTCGCCGTCGCCCGCTTCGACGGCTGTCCCCGCCCCGAGCTCGCGATCGCCGAGACGAACATCGGCGGCTGGGACTTCGGCGCCGCGCCCGATCCCCACGTCTACCTCTACCGGTTGCTGGGAGCTGCGGGCTGGTCACGGACGGTCGTCGACTCGATCGGGGCGCACGACGTCCAGGCGGCCGATCTCAACCGAGACGGCTTGCCCGACCTCGTCGGCCACGAGGAGAACACCGACCGCGCTCGGCCCCCCCGGAACGGGCGGGTCTTCTGGTGGCAGAACGTCACCCCGCCGCCGCGCGGCGGGTCGAGCTGCACCGGGTAGCCAGGCATCGACCCTGAGAGGGCTCGGAGTCGGGGAGATCCTCGGCGTTCCGCTTCCGGCAACGTGACGATCGTCCAGGGGAATCGCCGCGGACGGCTCATAGCGTGCTCGAGGTGCGAGCCGTTGGAGCCGTCCGCCGGTGCTGGGTGGCCTTCCTGCGGCGACGGCTGCTCCTGGTTCTCGTGGCGCTTGCCGTCGCCGGGTCGACGGTGGTCGGGTGGGGCGGCGCTGCGGCGGGCGCGCGCTACGGCATCGTCGACCTCGGCACGCTCGGAGGCAACTCCAGCGCCGCCACGGCGATCAACGATTCGGGGGTCGTCGTCGGGTCGGCTCGCCTCCCGGGCAGCGAGGTCACGCATGCGTTCCTCTACAGCGGCGGGCGCATGCGAGATCTCGGCACGCTGCCGGGGAAGGAGAACAGCGGCGCTGCGGCGGTCAACTCCGCAGGCGACGTCGCGGGCACAAGCTGGCGCAACGAGACGACCGAGGCCTTCCGCTCCGGCCCCGGCGGGTTCTCCCCGGTGCGCGGGCCGGACCCGGCGGTGCCGCTGTCGACGGCCAGCGGGATCGACGACCGAGGGGACGTGGTGGGCAGCGTCGTCGGAACCGAGCCGGGGGAGCAGCCGGTCGGCGCCAGCTCCGGCCCGACCGGCGCGCACCTGCTGACGCCGGCCGACGGGGCGCTCCCCGCGGGTGTGAGCTCGGCCGGGGACGTCGTCGGCTCCGTCACCGCCGGAGGCGCGTCGCGGGCGTTCGTCGAGCGCGGCGGCGTCAGGACGGAGCTCGGCACGCTCGGCCCCGGCGGCTCGTCGGTTGCGAGCGCCGTCGACGACGCCGGTACGGTCGTCGGCTGGTCGACGAGCGGGTCGGGCGGTGCCGCGCGCGCGTTCCGCTACGCAGGAGGCCGCATGGTCGACCTCGGCCTCCCGCGCGACACCGAGAGCGAGGCGAGAGCGCTGAACGACGCCGGGCAGATCGTCGGCGACTTCTTCGACACCGGCTCGGGCCGATCCCACGCCTTCCTGTACGACAACGGAGCCGCAGTCGACCTCAACACGCTGATCGACTCGGGTTCCGGCTGGATCCTCGAGCAGGCCACCGGCATCAACGACCGCGGCCAGATCGTCGGAGTGGGCTCCCACGACGGCGCGACTCGCGCGTTTCTCCTCACGCCCGGCAGTGCGGCGCGATCCGTGGCTGCGTCCTCGCCGGCGCCGCCGCCCGGGCGGGCGCGGGCCGTGCCCGTGCGTCGGCCGGCCGCGGCGGAGGCTGCGCCCTCCCTGCAGGTCGTCGTCGAGAACCCGAACGTCAGTCTGCAGGCGGTCGGCCCCGACGGAACGGCGTACGGCGTTCCTGTCGGCAACGACTACGAGATCATGCGCTCGTCCGACGAGGGCGCTACGTGGACGCGCGTCTACAGCTTCCCGTCGAGCGCCAGCCTCTGGTACATCTCCGCGCTCTCGGACGGAACGCTGCTTGCGTCCCTCGACACCGGGAGCTGGACGATCTGGCGCTCCACCGACAGGGGCTCGAGCTGGACGCAGGTGCTCTCGCTCCCGAGCGCCCCCGTCTTCTACCGGACACTGACGCCGCACTCCATCGCCGAAGGTCACGGCTTCGTGTGGCTCGGGACGTACAACAACGGCAGCGCCACGGTGACGAACTACGTCTACCGGTCGGCGGACGACGGGCGGACATGGTCGGTGTCGAACACGACGACCACGCACCGTCACATCCACGGGCTCGGCTTCAACCCCGCCGACGGGAAGCTCTACGTCTTCTTCGGCGACGGTGACGGCGACGGTGTCTGGGTCTCGTCCGACAACGGCCAGACGCTCTCGCCGCTCTGCACGCAGTACGCGTGCACGACGATCGACGCTGCGTTCGATCCCACCGGCTTGTTCGCGATCTTCGGCCAGGACAACTACACGTCGCAGAATCACATCGTCCGTCTCGATCTCGCGACGGGCGCTCTCACGATCGTGCGGGATCTGCCGTACGACTCGTTCACGTCGGTGCGCGTGGGCGGCACGTACCTCGTGGGCACCACGCACGAGAGCGGCGTGCCGGTCGTCGACCCCAACCTCCACCTCTACGCATCGAACGACGGCGGCAGCAGCTTCACGGACGTCTTCCAGCGAGCGCTTGCGTACACGACCGGCAGCGCCGGCCTGCAAGTGCAGTTCGCGTTCCCGAACGGAGACGTGCCCATCCAGATCGGCGGCTACGGCACGATCGTCGGGCGGCTGTCCGGCGCCGGGGCCGTGCCCGTGAACGTCGCCCCACCGACGATCAGCGGCACCGCACGGCAAGGACAGGTACTCACCGCGTCTCCGGGCACGTGGACCGGCAACCCCACCGGCTACGTCTACCAGTGGCAGCGGTGTGACCCGGGTGGCGCGAGCTGCGTGAACGTTGGCGGGGCCGGTCGCTCGACGTACGCGGTGAGCGGGCTCGACGTCGGCCGCACCCTCCGCGTGGTGGTCACGGCGACGAACGCCGACGGGTCGGCGGCGGCCACCTCCGCGGCGACGCCCGTCGTCGCGGCCGCGAACGCGCTGCTCGTCGTCGTTCCCCATCCGGACGACGAGGGGCTCGGCTTCGCGGGCGTCATCGAGTCGGCGGTCACTCAGGGCCGGCCTGTGTACGTCGCCGTGGTGACGAACGGCGACGCCTCCCTGTCCGGGAGCGAAAACGGCTACTGCGGCGCTTCCTCGGGGACGCCGGCGACGACGGCCCACTACGGTCTCCGGCGCGACGGCGAGACGGTCGCCGCAATGGGCCTACTCGGTCTCGCGCGTACGAGCGACCCGGCCTCGACCAGGATCTTCTTCCTCGGCTATCCGGACGGCGGCCTGCAGGCGATCGCCTCCTCGGGCACGGGCTGGACCGGCGACGCGACCGGCCTCCACCGCACGTACGCCGAGGACGGAGACGGCAGCAACGCCACCTGCAACGGCGACCTCCACTATCAGCTCAGCGGCACGCATGCGCAGCTCAGCGCGTCGGGTCTGAACGGCGACCTCGACAGCCTGATCGCCCTCACGCAGCCGACGGACGTCTATCTCATCGCAGCGTTCGACGGGCACCCGGATCACACGGCCCTCCACCAGCTCGTCGTCGACGCGGTGCAGCGCGCCGGCCTCTCGCCCGCACTCCACTCGACGCTGGTCCATCCCACGGGCAGCGGCAGCTGCATGGTTCAGTCCGCGTACATGTGGCCCAACCCATCCGACCCGATCGGTGCGAACCCGTACGGGCGGTTCACGCCGACGCTGGATGCCACGGCCCCGCCGACCCCGGTGTGCACGCCGTCCCCGACCGGCCAGAGCTGGGGCAGCGCCGGTCCTCCGAACGAGCTCGTTGCCGTTCCTGCCGACATGCGATCGACGGATCCGAGCACGAACATGAAGTGGCAGGTGATCTCCCGGTACTCGTCGCAGATCGACTGCACCGCGAATCCCGACGGCACCTATCAGGTGTCGTGCGGCTACATGCGCGCCTTCGTCAAGGCGCACGAATTCTTCTGGACGGAGTCGAGCGCGCCTTCGCCGCCGGTGAATACGGGGTTGCCGGTGATCGGCGGGAGTGTGGTGGTGGGGCAGGTGTTGTCGGCGTCGAGCGGTGTGTGGTCGGGTAGCCCGACCTCGTATGCGTATGAGTGGCGTCGCTGCGACA
>DATKQO010000092.1:0-6569 GCA_035532715.1 Gaiellaceae bacterium
CGGCGCTCGCCGGTCGTCGCATCGCCGGGAGTCGCGCGCGAGTGTTGCTCGAGGTTCACGGCGACTGGGACACGGCAACACGTCTCTACGGATCGCCGTTGCGTCGCCTGCTCGAGCCCGTCAGCCGGCGTGCGTCACGGGAGGCGGTACGCCGCGCCGACGCGGTCCGCACCGTCTCGCCGTTCACGAGCGCGCTCGTGCGCAGGCTCGGTGTCGAGCCCGTTGCGACGTTCACGACCTACTTCGACGTGTCGGCGTTCGACGCACAGCCGTCCGTCCCACTACCCGAGCGCGCCTCGGTGCTGTTCGTCGGCGTGCTCGAGCGCTACAAGAACGTGCAGGGCCTTGTCGACGCGTGGCGGCTCGCCGCACCGCGTGTGCCGGACGCGACGCTGCGCGTCGTCGGACGCGGCCGGGAGCGTGAGCTCGTCGCGCAGCTCGTCCGCGACCTGCCGGATCAGACGTCGTGGACGGAGCGGCTCGAACCGGCGGAGGTCGCTGCGGCGCTCGACAACGCGACGGCGCTCGTGCTGCCGTCGTTCTCCGAAGGGCTGCCGCGCGTCGCGATGGAGGCGTTCGCGCGCGGCAGGCCGGTGGTGGGCAGCCGTGCGGGCGGCATCCCCGACATCGTCGAGGACGGCGCGAGCGGTCTGCTCGTGCCGCCGGGAGACGTGCCCGCGCTCGCCGATGCGCTCGTGCGGATGCTCTCCGATCGCGACCTCGCCGAGCGGCTCGCAGAGGGCGCACGCTCCGCGGGCGCGCGCTGGCTCCAGACGCCCGAGGAATTCGCCGGCCGGATGCGGGAGCTCGTCGAGGCGCTGCGCCGGTGAGCAGGCTCTTCTTCGTCACGCAGCAGGTCGACCCGGCGCATCCGACGCTCGGCGCCGCGGCGGCGATGGTGCGTGCGCTCGCCCAACGCGTCGACGAGGTCGTGGTGTTCGCATCTGCCGCCGACGTCGGTGCGCTGCCCGGGAACGTCCGCTTCCGCAGCTTTGCGGCACCGACCCAGGCGCTGCGCGGCCTGCGTTTCGAGGCCGGGCTTGCGCGCGAGCTCGCCCGCGGCCGGCCGGTCACGATCCTTGCGCACATGTCGCCGATCTACGCGGTCCTCGCCGCGCCGCTCGCGCGTCCCCTCCGCGTCCCGCTCCTGCTCTGGTTCACGCAGCAGCGGGCCGGCGGTGCGCTCGCGCGCGCCGAGCGCGTCGTGGACGGGATCTTGAGCGTCGACGTGCGCAGCGTGCCGCTCGACTCGTCCAAGGTTCGCGCGATCGGACACGGCATCGATCTCGACGGCTTCGACTGCGTCGAGCGCGCCGTTCACGACGCGCCGCTACGTCTGCTTTCGCTCGGCCGCTACGCCGACGTCAAAGGGCATGACGTCGTGCTGCGCGCGTTGCGGCTGCTGCTCGACCTGGGGGTCGCGGCCGAGCTCGTCGTGCGCGGCGAGGAGGCGACCTCAAGCGACGCCGATGTGCGTGCCCGTCTCGCCGGGCTCGTCGACCAGCTTGCGCTGCGGGCGCATGCGAGCCTGCTCGATCCGGTGCCGCGCACGGAGGTGCCGGCGCTCCTTGCGCACGCCGACGTGCTCGTGAACGCGACGCACGGCGCGTCCGCCGACAAAGTCGTGTACGAGGCTGCGGCTTCGTGTCTCCCGGTCGTCGCGGCCTCGCCCGTCTTCGACACGCTCCTGCCGGACGAGCTGCGCTTCCCGGACGGCGACGCCGGGTCGCTTGCCGCCCGCCTCGCCGCGCTCCCGCGGGCGCGGCTTCCGGCGCTCGGCCGCGAGCTTCGCGCTCGGGTCGAGAGCGCCCATTCGGTCGCGCACTGGGCCGACGCGGTGCTCGCAGCCTCTCGCAGCTGAGAGGTACCCTGGCGCACCATGAGCACCGTTCTCGTCACCGGCGGCGCCGGCTTCATCGGCGCTCACGTGTCCGCGGCACTTGCGGCCGAAGGCCACGACGTCGTGGCCGTGGACCCGCTCCGCACGTACTCCTACTCGTTCGAGCCGCAGCACTGGTACGGGCTGCGCTACCGGCGAGAGGTTCTGCTACGCGACGCCCGCGTCGTCGTCGGCTCGACCGAGAATCGCGACGAGATGCGCCGCGCGATGATGGACGTGAAGCCCGACTACATCCTCCACCTCGGCGCGCTCCCGCTCGCAACCGTCGCACGCGTCAGCGCCGACCACGCCTTCGAGAGCATCCTGCGCGGCACGTTCAACCTCGTCGAGCTCGCGCTCGAGCTCGGAACCGTGCAGAAGTTCCTCTACGTCTCCTCGAGCATGGCCTACGGCGACTTCACGAAGACGCCGATGCCCGAGACGGAGCGGACCGCGCCCAAGGATCCATACGGCGGGTTCAAGCTCGCGGGCGAGGTGATCGTCGAGACCTTCTCGCGCGCGCAGGGACTGCCGTACGCGATCGTCCGCCCATCCGCGGTCTACGGACCGACCGACATGAACGACCGGATCGTGCAGCGTTTCGTCGAATGCGCACTCTGGAACCGGCCGCTCACGATCGTCGACCCCGACAACACGGTGCTCGACTTCTCGTACGTGAAGGACGTTGCGCAGGGTCTCATGAAGACCTTGCTCTCGCCGGTGACGAACGAGACCTTCAACATCACCGCCGGCGAGGGACGGACGCTGTCCGACCTCTACGCCGTGCTCCGCGCACAGTTCCCCGACATGCCGGTCGAGGTGTCGACGAAGACCGAGGACTTCCGCCCGAAGCGCGGCGCCCTCGACGTCTCGAAGGCGCGGTCGATGGTGGGCTACGAGCCGCAGTACTCGCTCGAGCGCGGCGTCCAGGAATACGCCGACTTCCTTTCGTCGCTTCCGACCGCCGGTCCGGTCGTGGCTGCGCGCGCATGAGCGCGCCCACGGCGGCCGAGACCGTTCCGTACTTCGCGCTCGACCGCGAGTTCGACGCGCTTCGCGAGCCGGTCCTCGAACGCATCGAGCAGGTGCTCCGGTCCGGCCGACTGCTTCAGGGCCCGTGGCTGCAGGAGCTGGAACGCGCTCTCGCCTCGCTCACCGGCCGCCGCCACGCGGTCGCCGTTAACTCGTGCACCGACGCGCTCTACTTCGCCTTCGTCGCGCTCGGGATCGGTCCGGGCGACGAGGTGCTCGTCCCGGACTTCTCCTTCGCCGCCACAGCCTCGTCCGTGCTGCGAACGGGGGCGACGCCGGTGTACGCCGACATCGGCGAGAACTACGAGCTGGACCTCGGGCATGCGGCCGCGCTTGTGAGTGGGCAGACGAAGGCGCTCGTGTACGTCGACCTCTACGGGCGGATGGGCGACGCCCCCGCGCTCGAGCGGTTCGTCGAGGAGCACGGCCTCGTGCTCGTCGAGGATGCGGCGCAGACGCTCGGCGGCGTTCGCGACGGTCGGGCCGCCGGATCGGTCGGCGTGGTCAGCTGTTTCAGCTTCGACCCGACGAAGGTCGTCAGCGCGCCGGGTAGCGGCGGAGCGCTGCTCACCGACGACGACGAGGTCGCGCGCGTCGCGCGCACGTTGAGCCGGCACGGGAAGTCGCCCGGCGGCGTCTTCGAGCGTGTGGGCCAGAACGCGCAGATGTCGGAGATCGTCGCCGCGGTGCTCACGCTCAAGCTGCGGCACGAGGAGACGTGGCTTCGCGCCAGGCAGGCGGCGGCGGCCGCGTACCGTCGCGCGCTCGCTCCGCTGGCGGCTCTCGCGCCGGAGCAACCCGTCGACCGCGAGCACGTGTTCCACAAATACGTGATCCGGGTCGGTGACCGCGACGCCGTGCGCGCTGCACTCGCCGAACGCGGCATCGCGACGCTCGTCCACTACGGGACGCAGCTCTCGGCCCTCCCCTTCGCCGCCGCGGCTCCTCACCGGGGCGGAGGCGCGCGGGCCGCTCGCTTCGCGCGCGAGGTGCTCTCGCTGCCGATCCACTCGCAACTGCGTGAAGGTGAGATCGAGCGCGTGTGCGACGCGCTTGCCGAGGCGATTCCGCCTCAGGGCGCCTGAGGCAGCAGCAGGACGGCGGTCTCCCTACCGGCGCGCGGCGCGAGCTTCAGCACGACCGCGGGGAACGGACGCCGCACGACGGTCCAGCCCTCGGGGGCGCGGCGGAGAGCAGCGAGCGTCGTGGCGCGTCGAACCGGACGACCTCCGATGCGCACGAGCGTCGGCACCTGCGTCGTCGCGAGCAGGATCTGTGTCTCGCGGGGTGCGCCGCGCAGCGCGATCGAGACCGTCCGGCCGGACGTCGCTTCGGTCAGCCTGCCGAACTCGGGCGTCTGCGCGCTCGTCGTCCCCTGCCCCGGCGCAGAGAGCCACCCGCCGCGGCCGGGAAGCTGGAGCGCGTTCGTCGGCCAGGGGTTCCTCCAAATCAGCGGCGCGCGCGCCGCGAACGGAATCGCCGCGCCCGCCTTGAGGAACAGCGGCAGCTCGGACAGCGGCGTCGTCCGGTCCAGCGTGGCTCCCCCGCGATCGACGATGCCGGTGGCGAGGTCGACCCACGAGCCGGGTGGCAGATACACGGGGGCGAGCACCGTGCCGTGCGCTCCAGCAGGCGCCGCGGCCGCGACCGGGGCGGCGAGCAGATCGCGCCCGACGAGCACCTCGAGATCCTGCGTCCACGAGGGGGCATCCGCCGGATACTCGAGTGCGAGCGGCCGCAAGATCGGCACTCCGGTGGCGTGGGCGGCGCGGGCGAGCTCGTAGAGATATGGAAACAGCTCGTAGTGGAGGACGGCCGCTTCCCGGAACGCGTTCACGGTCCGCGTTCCGTACTTCCAGAAGGTCGCGTTCTGGCCCGTGCCACCGACCTCGAACACGGGAGACACGGCGCTGAACTGCGCCCAGCGGACGAAGACCTCGGCCGACGCGGTCGCCCCGTACCCGCCGGTGTCGGAGCCCCAGACCGGATACCCGGCGACACCCGCGCTGAGCCCGTCGTGGATCGCCTGCTGGAGCCCCGTGAACGTTCCCGCCTGGTCACCCGCCCAGAAGCCCGGGACGACGGCGGAGCTGCCCGGGGCGCCTGCCCGGAACAGCGTCGCGAAGCTGCCCTCCCGCCCGGCAGCCCTGACGGCGGCCGCGACCGCGCGCGCGTAGAGCAACGGGTACAGGTTGTGGAGTGTCGTGCCCGCTCCGCCCGCGAGCTGCTCCGGCTCGAGGTCGATCTCGTCTCCGCGATCGGCCTTGAAGCCGTCGACCCCGAGCCCGATCAGCCCGCGCAGGCTCGTCTCGAAGGCCGCCGCCGTCGGAGGGCTCGAGAGGTCGATCGTCACGGCGCTGCCGCCCGTCCCGAACAGGGCGCTCTGTGGGTACAGCGGCAGAGGCGGACAGAACTGCTGCCGCACGAGCGGCGACACCCAGAGCATGAACTTGACGCCGCGCGCGTGCAGGGCGCGGATCAGCGTGCGTGGATCGCCGAACTTCGGGTCGAACGTCATGCTGCCGTAGCACGCGTTGCTCTCCCAAGGGTTGTCGAGCAGCACCCAGCCGATCGGGATGCCGAGCGCGTGCAGCATGTCGACGTCGTCATAGAGATCCGACGGGCCTCCGACGACGTCGCGCCACTTGATGAGCTCGAACTGCGACACCGGAGGGAGCTGTGGGCGCCCGATGGTCTGCGTATATGCCGAGACGATCGCCTCCGGTGTGCCGGCGAAGAGGTCGTAGGAGAGGCCGCGAGATTTCATGCAGAGCTGCACGACGCTCAGCCCGTCGGCGAGCGGACAGCGGGGCGTCGCACCACCCGGGCACGCACTGCTCGATACGGAGCCCGGAAACGCGAGCGACGCGATCGCCGACGACCGAAGCGAGACGCCGTAGCCGGCCGAGCTGAGGAAGAACGGCGCCGGCATCGTGTTCTGGCATGCATAGGAGGTCTTCACCGCAAGCGCCTGGCCGCGCAGGTCGAGCCCTCCCGGCCGCTGGCCGCCCCCGAGGAAGTGCTCGGCGGGCGAGGCGTCGAACGCCTCGAACGTCGCGACGACGCCGGTCGACGGCCGCAGGGTGAACGAGACTCGCGCCCCGGTTCGGGTCTCGAGGACGTTGACGAGAGCGGTGCGGCCCGGCTCGTCCGTCGCGACGCGGTACGAGACGCCCCGCGTGAGCGCGGTCGCCTGCAGCAGGGTTGTGAGCCCATGGAACGATCCGTCATCGAGCCGGTAGCTCAACCGTCCGCCGGGACCGCCGGAGGTCGCGGCCTCCGTGGCCAGCACCGTGCCGCTCTTCGCAAACGTGAGTCGGAACGGGCTCGCAGCGGCGCGCCACGTGATCGCCGGACTGCCGGCCGCGGTTGCGCGGGGCGCCGCCGTCCCACCGACGGCGAGCAGCAGGAAGACCGCCGTTACGGCGACCGCGACATGAACAGGTCTGGCGCCCCCGTACCGGATCCGGGGACCTTAGCGGCCGCTCGTTTGGAGGCTGTGAACCTGGCCCCTGGCATACTCGCCGCCCGTGGACCTCTCTGAGAAGTACGACAAGGTGGCGGAGGGTTTCGCCGATGCGGAGTATGCGGACGCCGCGTACTACAACCGGCGGCGCGCAGAGGCGGCGTTTGCGCTGGGGCCACCGCTCGCCGCCGG
>DATKQO010000093.1:0-3146 GCA_035532715.1 Gaiellaceae bacterium
CGCTCGACGAGCTCGATGCGCGTCTCGTGGTCGTAGGCGTCGAAGAGGCACAGCTCGACGCGTTCGGCGTTCTCCGAGAAGAGCGCGAAGTTCGTCCCCTTCCCGTCCCAGGTCGGTCCGAGGGGGAATGGCTGTCCGGGCCAGACGTTCATGTGCGCTGAATCTCCATCTGCGTCAGCCGCGGGCGGCCCGCGGGTCGAGCGCCGTCGCGAGACCGTAGCCGGCGAGGTTGACGCAGACGAGCACGAGAACGAGCACGACGGCGGGCGTCGTCCAGACCCACCAGCCGATCCCGAGCACGTTGAAGTGGCCGATCCCCCCCGCGGTGGAATCGGCGATCAGGTTTCCGAGCGTCGGTCGCACGAGCGAGTTGACGCCGTAGCCGAAGAACTCCGCCGTCGCCTCGACGAGCATGATCTGCCCCACGAGCGCGGTCGTCGCGACGATCACGGCGCTCGCGGCGTTCGGGAGCAGATGACGCACGAGGATCCGCAGCTCGGACGCGCCGAGCGCCCGCGCCGCCTCGACGAACTCCTCGACCGACAGCGTCTTGATTCGAGCGCGGACGACCCGCGCGACGAACGCCCACAGGTACAGCGCGAACACGAGCGTCGCCTTTCTGACAGTCATCGGCTCGAGATACGTGAAAGCGGCAATCATCGTCACGATCACCGGAAACGTCGTCGCGAAGTCGGCGAAGCGCATCAGGACCGCGTCGAGCACCCCACCGTAGAGACCGGCGAGGGAGCCCAGCATGACGCCGATCGCGCCGGCGAGCAGCGCGCCGAAAAGCGCGGCCGTCTCGCTGTAGTGAAGGCCCCAGATCGTCCGCGCGAGCACGCTGCGCCCGATGTGATCGGTTCCGAACAGGCGGAGCCAGCCGTGGTGCAGTCCCGGCTCGTTGTTCTTCCAGGCATCCGCCAGGTGGATGTCGTTCCAGCCGCCGGGCGCCAGCCGCTGCGCGAAGGCGCCGGCGACAAAGAGTGCCACGAGCAGCAGGAGCGCGCTCATCGTCACCGGCTGACCGGCGAGCCGGCGACCGGAGGCCGCCCAGAAGCCCCGTGTGCGGACGAGCCGCCGCACGCCGGCGGGCGATTCCGCCTGCGCGGCGCTCACCCGACCTTCCTCAGACGCGGGTCGAGCCACGCGAGCACCGCGTCCGCGAGCAAGGAGCTCAACAGCACGAACGCGCCGGTGATCAGGAGCATGAGCTGGATCGAGTAGACGTCGAACGGCGCGTAGCTGTCGACCGGGAACTCGCGGATCAGAACGGTGCCGAGGCCGCCGAGGCCGAAGACCACGTCGACGGCGAGCGCCGCGCCGAAGATCGCCCCCACGTCCGCGAGCAGTCCCCCGACAAATGTCGCGACCGAGATGCGCAGCGCGTGCTTGAAGAGGACGCGCCGCTCGCTGAGCCCTTTCGCGCGCGCGGTCGTGATATACGGCGCCTCGAGGGTCTGCAGGAGGCTGGCACGGAGGTGGCGTGCGTGCAATCCGACGAAGCCGGCCGCGAGCGTGAGCGCGGGGATCGTGACGGAGCGGACGACCTCCACCGCGTAGTGCCAGCCGAAGCCGACGCCGGTGCAGCGAACGAGTGTGCCGTTGACGAAGTTGTAGCCCGGCACGCATTGCCCGGGCCAGCCCGCGACCGCAAACGGCCCGATGCCGCCGTGATTGCCGAGCGTCGTCGCAGCGAGCGCCACGAGCAACGCGAGCAGAAAAGCCGGGACGGCCCACGCCGCGTACGCGAGGGCGCGCAGGACGACGTCGATCACGCCGCCGCGGCTCCAGGCTGCGACCGCGGCGAAGCCGATGCTGACCGGCACGACGATGAGCGCCGCGAGGGCGAGCAGCACCGTCGTGTGTCCGACCGCCGGCCCGATCGTCGGCCAGAGCGGGCCCTGGAACTGTCCCGTGTAGCTCGCCCCCGAGACGAGCCCGTATGCCCAGTGGACGTACGCAGGCAGCGCCGGCTTGCCCTTCAGCGGCAGGTCGTGCGTCCAGAAGAAGACGAACGAGGCGAACGTCGCGGTCGCGAGCACGATGAACGTGAGCACGATCCGCCGGACCGCAGCGACCACCATCGCTCAGAGCCTATGCGTCAGCGGCCGACGGCGTACCCCTGCATGCCGCGCGGGTTCGCGCCTGCCTTGAGCCGGCCGTCCGGCTCGCGTCCGACGGCGCTCACACGCCCGAGTGACCACGGCCCGGAGACCTCGACGTCGTGCCCGCGCGCGCGCAGCCCGTGCATCGTCTCCTCGCCCGCACGATCCTCGACCGCGACGTGGCGCATGCGCGTCTCCCGGGGATAGAACGAGCTCGGGAACGCTTCGGTGTGGTGGTTCGGCGCGTCGATCGCCGCCTGGAGATCGAGGCCGAAGTGCAGGTGGCCGAGCAGCACGTGCAGCGTCCACTGGTCCTGCTGGTCGCCGCCGGGCGTGCCGAGCGCCAGGTACGGGTCGCCGCCACGCGCGACGAGCGTCGGGGACAACGTCGTGCGGGGGCGCTTGCCGGGCTCGAGCGAGTTCGGCAGCCCCTCCTCGAGCCAGAACATCTGCGCGCGGGTGCCGAGGCAGAAGCCGAGCTCGGGGATCACGGGCGCGCCCCAGAGCCAGCCGCCGCTCGGTGTCGCCGCGACCATGTTCCCGAAGCGGTCGACGACGTCGAGGTGCACCGTGTCGCCGCGCGTCGGCTCGCCGACACCGGGCGCAGGCGGAATGTCGCCGCGCACCGGTTGCGCGAGGCGCGGCTCGCGCCCGTCGGGGCTTCCCGGCCGCAGCCCGGACGCCGAGTCGGCGCCGACGAGGGCGCGGCGCTCGTCGGCGTACGCGCGCGACAGCAGCGACTCGATCGGAACGTCGGCGAAGTCGGGATCGCCGTACCACGCCTCCCGGTCCGCGAACGCGAGCTTCGCGCACTCGGTAATCGTGTGGATGTACTCGGCGCTCGCGTGCCCCATCGCGGCGAGGTCGAAGCCTTCGAGCAGCCGCAACTGCTGGAGGAAGACCGGCGCCTGGCTCCACGTGCCTGCCTTCAGCACGGTCGTACCCGCGTAGTCGACCGAGAGCGGCCGTTCGTAGCGCGGCCGCCAGTCGCGCAGGTCGGACTCGGCGAGCAGCCCGGCGTGACGCTCGCCCGAGCTGTCC
>DATKQO010000094.1:0-2283 GCA_035532715.1 Gaiellaceae bacterium
GATCGCGGAGGAGTTCTATGAAGGCTTCCTGGCCGTCGAGCGCATCGACCGTCCGGCGGTGTCGATGTTCGGCTCCGCCCGGGTCGGCGAGGACTCGCCGGCGTATGCTGCGGCCCGCGCGACGGCGCGGCGGTTCGGCGAAGTCGGCTGGGCGGTCGTCACGGGCGGTGGCCCCGGGGTCATGGAGGCCGCGAACCGCGGCTGCCGCGAAGGGGGTGGCCTCTCGGTCGGCTTCAACATCGAGCTCCCGCACGAGCAGGCGTCGAACCCGTACCTCGACGTCGCGATGACGTTCAAGCACTTCTACGCGCGCAAGACGATGTTCGTGAAGGCCGCCGAGGGCTTCGTCGTCTTCCCGGGAGGATTCGGCACCGCCGACGAGCTCTTCGAGTCGCTGACGCTGATCCAGACCGGCAAGGTGCTGCACTTCCCGGTCGTCCTCTTCGGCAGCGCGCACTGGGCCCCGCTCGTCTCCTGGATTCGCGGGCGGCTGCAGCCGCAGGGTCTCGTCTCGCCCGAGGATCTCGAGCTGCTGCTCGTCACCGACGACCCCGAGGAGGCGGTGCGCTCGGTGCTCGCGTCGTACCACCGCCTCTTCCCGGACGGCCACGATCCGCACACCCCGCAGAAGTCCGACGCGCAGTAGCGCCGGCGCGGCGCCCGATCAGACGCGGCACCTACCGGATGGTGGCGGCGCACGGCCAGGCGCTCTTCCTGCAGGGCTTCCTGCTCGAGGCCGGCGAAACGACGTAGCCTTCCCGTCGTGGAGCTCCGCGACCTTCCGTCGGTGGACGAGCTCGCGCGCGGGCTCGAGGACCCGCTCGCGATCGCAGCCGCGCGCGCGGTGATCGAACGGGCGCGCGAGGAGATCCGCGCAGGCGCCGATCCCGGCGATCTCGGCGCGAGGCTGCACGAGGAGCTGCAGGCGGCGCGAACGCCGAGCCTGCGCCGCGTGCTGAACGCGACCGGCGTGATCGTGCACACGAACCTCGGCCGGGCGCCGCTCGTCGCCGAGGCGATCGCGCAGGTCGTCGAGACCGCGCGCGGCTACTCGAACCTCGAATTCGACCTGCGCGACGGCGTGCGCGGCTCGCGCCAGGATCACGTCGCCGCGATCCTGCGCCGGCTGACCGGCGCCGAGGCCGCGCTCGTCGTGAACAACAATGCCGCGGCCATCCTCCTCGCACTCGCCGCACTCGGCGAGGGGAGAGAAGTCATCGTCTCGCGCGGCGAGCTGATCGAGATCGGCGACGGCTTCCGCATCCCCGACGTGCTCGCACGCTCGGGCGCAAAGCTCGTCGAGGTCGGCACGACCAACCGGACACGCGTGAAGGACTACGACAAGGCCGTCGGGCCCGACACTGCGTTGCTGCTGCGCGTTCACCAGTCGAACTTCCGCGTCGTCGGCTTCACGGAGCTGCCGCGGCTCGACGAGCTTGCAACCGTCGCGCGTCGCCACGGCGTGCCGCTCGTCGACGACCAGGGCTCCGGCGCGCTCGCAGAGCTCTCCGGCGAGCCCTCGGCGAAGGAGTCGCTCGCCGCGGGCGCGGACCTCGTGTGCTTCTCCGGCGACAAGCTGCTCGGCGGCCCGCAGGCGGGCATCGTCGTCGGGCGCGCCGACCTCGTCGAGCGCCTGCGCCGCCATCCGCTGCAGCGTGCGCTGCGCGCCGACAAGTTGACGCTCGCCGCGCTCGAGGGCACGCTCCGCGTGTACCTCGACGCGCCGGAGCAGATCCCGGTCCTCCGCATGCTCGGACAGGACGCCGCGACGGTGCGTGCTCGAGCGGAACGGCTTGCGTCGCTCCTGGGCGGAACGGTCGAGACGACGGTGGGCCGCGTCGGCGGCGGTGCGCTGCCTCTCGCCGAGCTTCCGAGCTTCGCGTGCGCGGTCGAGGAGTGGCTCGCCGCACCGCTGCGCACCGGCCGGCCGCCGGTCGTCGGTGTCGTCCGGGACGGGAAGCTGCTGCTCGACTGCCTGACCGTCGGCGACGAGGAGGTCGACGAGATCGCGCGCGCAGTGACGGCATGCCGCTGACCGTCGGCACCGCGGGCCACATCGACCACGGGAAGACGACGCTCGTCGAGGCTCTCACCGGCAAGAACACGGACCGGCTGCCGCAGGAGCGCGAGCGCGGCATCTCCATCGACCTCGGCTATGCGCCGCTCGAGCTGCCGGACGGGACGCAGCTGTCGGTCGTCGACGTCCCCGGCCACGAGCGGTTCGTGCGCACGATGGTCGCCGGCGCGACCGGCATCGACCTCTTCCTGCTCGTGATCGACGCG
>DATKQO010000095.1:0-3610 GCA_035532715.1 Gaiellaceae bacterium
TCGTCGGATGCAGGAGACCCGACAGCATCTTCAGCGTCGTCGTCTTCCCGGCGCCGTTCGGGCCGAGGAAGCCGACGATCTCGCCGGCTTCGATGTCGAACGAGATGTCCTCGACTGCGTGCACCTCGCGCCACTGGCGCCGGAACAGGCTGCGCAGCGCCGCCGCCATCCCGCCCTCGCGCTCCGGGACGCGAAAGACCTTTGTCAGATGCGACACGTGGACGACCCCCGGCATCGGGGGAGCATACGCTGCCGTCGTGCGCATTCTGCTCGTCTCGCAGATGTATCCCGGCCGCGACGCACCGGATCTCGGGACGTTCGTCGCGCAGGTCGAGCGCGAGCTCGTCGCGCGGGGGCACGCTGTCGAGCTTGCCGTGATCGACACGCGCGCCGGCGGGAAGCTGCGCTACGTGACGCTCGCGGCGCGCACGCTGCGCGCTGCGCGGCCCGATGTCGTGTACGCCCACTTCCTCGTTCCCAGCGGGCTGATCGCTGCGCTCGCAGGGCGTGCGCCGCTCGTGGTGACGGCGCACGGGCGCGACGTGCGGAACATCGGTGCGCTACCGGGCATCGAGACCGCAACACGCCTCGTCGTCAGACGTGCGGCGACCGTTGTGTGCGTGTCCGACTACCTGCGCCGCGAGCTCGAGCTGAAGCTGCCCGACGCGCGCGGCAAGACGGAGGTCGTCTCGAGCGGCGTCGACCTCGACCGGTTCGCGGTCTCCCCGGCGCCCGACGGGCCGCCGCGCTTCCTGTGCCTCGGCGCGCTGACCGCCCGAAAGAACGTCGTGCGGCTCGCCGACGCGTTCGCGCTTCTCGGCGAGGGCGTGCTCACGTACGCCGGCGACGGGCCGGAGCGCGCGCGCCTCGAAGGCCGCGAGCGGGTGCGCGCTCTCGGGCCCGTGGCACACGGCGACGTTCCTCGTCTGATCGCCGAAAGTCGTGTCCTCTGTCAGCCGAGCCTGATCGAGCCGCTCGGGCAGGCGCTGCTCGAGGGGATGGCGTGCGGCCGTTCTGTCGTCGCGACGCGCATCGGCGGGCCGCCCGAGTTCGTTCCGCCGGGCGCAGGCGTCCTCGCGGACCCGCTCGACGTCGAGGGCCTCGCGGCCGCGCTCCGCGAAGCGGCGGCGCTGCCGTGCCCGAACGAGATCGCGCGCGCCGCCGCGGCCGAGCACGACGTCCGCGGCCAGGCCGGGCGGATCGAGGCGATCCTCAGTCGCGCCGTGGCGCAGGCAGGTCGGCGAGCCTGATCTCGACGAGCGGGCGCACGGCGTCCTCGAGCCCCGCCTCGACCGCGACCGCGAGCGCCTGTTCCCAGCTCGCGCGCGCCTTCGCCGGGTCGACGCCCTGCTTGAGGCGGTTGTCCCCGGTCACGAGCAGCTTCTGGATCCGCTCGCGGGCGTCGGCCTCGCCCTTCACAAATGGAGCCTAACAAGGCAGATTGCGAGCGAGAGGCGACCGCCGTCTCGCTCTCGCCATGGCCATCCGTGTCCTCATCGCAGACGATCACCGGCTCTTCGCCGAGGCGCTCGAGGTGATCCTCGCCGCCGACCGCCGGATCGAGGTCGTCGCGCACGCAGGCGACGGTCGCGAGGCGGTCGACCTCGCCGCCGAGCTCCGTCCCGACGTCGTCCTGATGGACATCAGCATGCCCGTCCTCGACGGGATCGAGGCCGCTGCGGAGCTCCGCGCACAGGCGGGCGGCCCGCACATCCTCATGCTCACCGGCTCGAATTCCCGCGGCGACGTCGACCGGGCCCGGAAGGCGGGCGCCGCGGGCTACGTGACGAAAGACCGGATCGCAGCCGAGCTGATCGACGCGATCGTCGAGATCGCGCAGAAGACTTAGCTACCCTTTCCGGCGTGACCAGCGTCCTCGCCGTCATCCAGGTGCTGCTCGTCTTCGTGCTCGTCGCGCTGATCCTCATGCACAGCGGTCGCGACGCCGGCATGGGCGGCATGGGCTTCACCCCGGCGTCGCAGGGCGGGACGCACATCGTCGAGCGCAACCTCACGCGCTTCACGATCGTGGTCGGCGTCCTCTTCTTCGTGAACAGCGTGCTGCTGTTCCACTACCTGAAGTAGCGCTCGTTCCTCCCGGCGCTACAATGCGCGGGCTCTCGCGCTGGTGGCGGAATTGGTAGACGCGCTAGGTTGAGGGCCTAGTGGCCGCATAGGCCGTGGAGGTTCAAGTCCTCTCCAGCGCACTACGAAGGGTCGCCTGCCGGCGGCCCTTTTCATTTGACGCCGTCCGGAGGAGTCTCTACCCTCTCAGCGAACACACGTTCGACCCCCGACCCATCCCCGCAGGAGGACGCAAGTGGACCTCACCGGTAGACAGCAGGAGATCTGGAGCTTCCTCGTCGAGTACGTCGACCGTCACGGCTACCCGCCGACGGTGCGGGAGATCGGCGAAGCGGTCGGGCTCGCCTCGCCGTCGACCGTGCACGCGCACCTCGCGAACCTCGAGCGCGCCGGCCTTCTGAAGCGCGATCCGACGAAGCCGCGCGCCCTCGAGCTCACCGGCCGCGAAAAGCCGGCGGCGGGCGCCGTCGTCGAGTTGCCGAAGTTGCCGCTGCTCGGGCAGATCGCGGCCGGCGGCCCCCTCCTCGCCGAGCAGAACGTCGAGGACGAGATCGCGGTGCCCGAGACCCTGCGTGGCGACTTCGTGCTGCGGGTCAAGGGCGAGTCGATGATCGAGGCCGGGATCCTCGACGGCGACCTCGTGGTCGTGCGGCGGGCGCAGGACGCGCGGAACGGCGAGATCGTCGTCGCCCTCGCCGGCGACGACGAGTCGGCGGACGAGGCGACGGTGAAGACGTTCTACAAGGAGAACGGCCGCGTGCGCCTCCAGCCCGAGAATGCGGCGCTCGAGCCGATCTACGCCGAGCACGTGCAGATCCTGGGCAAGGTCGTGGGGGTCTTCAGGACGATCTGATGTCCATCTCTTCCGTGCACCGGACGCTCGAGCACGAGCTCTTCGCCCTCCTGCGGGGGGCGTCGCTCGAGTGCCCGGTGTGCGGCGAGTTCGTCCTCCACGACGGCGCGGCCGTCCGCTGCCCCGAGTGCGAGATGACGCTGCGCGGCAGGCTCGAGTCGAACGTCCTCCAGGTAGAATTCGGGTCGCAGGCCGGGTGACCGCGGGCTCCTTCGGGGGCTCGAGGAAAGTCCGGACACCGCAGGGCAGGACGCTCCCGTGAGGGAGGCGGCGAAAGCCGACGGAAAGTGGCACAGAAAGCAGACCGCCGGCCGACGTGATCTCCGGAGTACGTCGGCGGTAAGGGTGAAACGGTGGGGTAAGAGCCCACCAGCGGCCGTGGCGACACGGCTGGCTCGCCAAACCCCGTCCGGTGCAAGGCGAACAGGCTCCGCCGAGACGGCCCGTCGAGGAGCCGGGTAGCCGCAGAGATGGATGGTCACCCTCGACAGAATCCGGCTTACAGGCCTGCTACGGAGAAAGCCCTGGAAACGGGGCTTTCTCTATTGGGCCCGATTCGCCGGGGACTCGTCACGTTTCCGCTTGCGACAGGCGAACGCGGCGGTCTCCTTGGAACCGCTCGGCCCGGGCGCCCGGCCTTTCGCCTAGGGCTGTGCCGGCAACGCTCCGCGC
>DATKQO010000096.1:0-7382 GCA_035532715.1 Gaiellaceae bacterium
CGCAGCGTCGAGATGCACTGCGACCCCGCGCGGCCCGACGAGCTCGACGAGCGCATCGGCGATCTGCTCGCCCAGCCGCTCCTGCACCGTGAACCGGCGCGCGTACAGGCGGACGAGCCGCGTCAGCTTCGAGATGCCGAGAATCTCGCCGCCGGCGACGTACGCGACGTGGGCGACTCCGTGGAACGGCAGCGCGTGGTGCTCGCAGAGCGAGAAGAAGCCGATCGGGCCTTCGACGATCTGTGCGTGTGCTCCCTCGACGCCCGCAGGCCGCTCGGACGGGAAGGCGGTACGCAGCTTGGGGTCGCCGTCGTATCCGGAGGTAGCGTCGTACAGCGCCTCGAGGAACCGCCGCGGCGTGTCGCGCGTGCCCGGCGTCTCGAGATCCATGCCGAACGCGGCGAGGATCTCCTCGACGTAGCGCGCGAAGCGGGCGAACTCGGCCGCGGGGACGTGCCGCGGCGTCGCATGGTCCCAGCGGGCCGGAAGCTCGACGATGTTCGCGTCGTCGTCTTCCGCCTCGACGTATCCGTTCACGCAATCCCTCCCGGTTGTCCTTCGAGCACTGCGTCACGCACGAGCAGCTCGCGACGCAGGACGAGCAGCGCAGCGAGACCGAGCTCCGCGAGCGTGAGCCACGCGAATACCAGCGGGTGTCCGAGCCCCACGCAGACCCCGAACGCCGCAAGCTGCGTCGACATTCCCGCGTTCGCGAAGACGGCAACGGTCATCCGGTCGTGATACGCGGCCCGCGCCTCACCGGATGCGCCGCGCAGCCTCCGCTCGACGAACCGCTCGACGAGCGTGTCCTGCCAGCCGTAGGCGAGCGCGTAGGCGCGTCCCAGCGCAGCGGTGACACCGTGCACGTCGGGCTGCGGAGCCGGGGCTGCGCCCCGATAGAGCCGCTCGACGTTGAAGTTCAGGCTGAGCACGGCCGTGAGGGCGGCGAACCCGGCGAGGGCCGCGAACGGCGCGTCGGCGTACCAGCCGATCGCCGCAAAGAGCGCGGCGTCTACGAGCAGGTCGACCTCCGAGTCGAGATAGCGCCCGAGCAGGGTGACGCGACCGCTGAGCCGCGCAAGCTGGCCGTCCGCGTTGTCGAGCACCGTCTTCAGCTGGACGAGCAGCGCCGCGGCGACGACGTGGCCACGCGCGAGCTCGACCGCACCGCCGATTCCCGCGCCGCCGGCGGCGAGCACGACGGCGGGCGGCGGCACGCGCAGCGGCGCGAGCGCGAGCACGACCAGATGGGCCGCCGGCCGGAACGTGTGCTCGCAGAGCCACTCCTGCACCGCACGTTCCTTGCGCGAGCGTGCAAGCGCGTCAGACAAGAGCGCCCTCGTCGACCGGCTGCGCCGCCCGGATCCGCTCCGTCGCGGCGTCGACCTTGTCCCAGGTGTTCCAGAGCAGGTAGCCGCGAGGCCGCTGCTCGTCGTCGACGTAGGCGACGACACCTTTCCGGTTCGGCTCCTCCCAGCGCTCCACGATCGCATGTCGCGCGTCGACCTCGCCGACGGCCTCGTACCCGAGGTCGAAGAGGTCGGAGTAGAAGAACGGAACGTGGTCGTACGGCTGCCCTGCGCCGGCCATGTTGGCACCGACGATCTTGCCGTGCGAGTTCGCATGGTCCTCGTGCTCGACCCGGAAGCGCCGGCCGAGAGCGGGCACCGGGAAGCTCGCGACGTCGCCGCACGCGAAGACGTCGTCGCGGCCGTCGACGCGACCGTACTCGTCCACCACGATCCCGTTGTCGACGGGGAGACCGGCGGCCTCCGCGAGCTCGGTGCGGGGCTCGATGCCGAGGCCCGCGACGACGACGTCCGCGTCGAGCACGCGGCCGGAGCCGAGCGTGACCCGGCCTCGCTCGACCGAGACGACGGTCTCCTCCGCCAGCACCTCGACGCCCTGCTCGCGGTAGTACGCGGTGACGAACGCCGCGAGGTGGGCGGGAAACAACCTCGAACCGATGCCGGCCTCGGGAAACACCATGGTCACGCTCGCGCCCGCGCCGACGAGCGCCGCCGCGAGCTCCGACCCGATGAAGCCGCCCCCGACCACGACGACGCGAGCGCCGGTCCCGCCGGCGGCCGCGCGCAGGGCGTGGTAGTCGTCGAGCGTACGGAAGTAGACGACGCCGTCGTCCGCACGGTCGAGCCGGCGCGGCCGGCCGCCTGTCGCGAGCAGCACCTTCTCGTAGGCGTACTCGCCGCCGGCATCGTCGGTCGCACGCTTCGCCGCGAGGTCGAGCGAGGCGACGCGCCGGCCGAGCACGAGGTCGACGCCGCGGTCGGCAGTGCCCTTCCAGATCTTCTCCTCGTCGCCGCCCTTCCAGAGGCCCTTCGTCAGGGGAGGACGCTTGTACGGCGGGTGCGCCTCGTCGCCGACGAGCGTGATCGCCCCCTCCGGGTCGCGCTCTCGGATCCCCTGCGCGGCCGCGTCGCCGCTCATGCCTCCGCCGACGATCAGGTAGCGGCTCGTCTTCATCTGGCCTCGCTTCGGGTCGGAAGAACACCGGCGGCACGACGCTCGAACGGGGCGGCCGGCTTCGCGTATCCCGCATACTGCCGTGCATGAGCATCCCTGCGGGGTGGGCAGAGGTGGACGGCGCGCTCGAGCGCGCGTTCGAGCTGCCATCCTTCGCGGAGGCGATCGCGTTCGTGAACCGGGTCGCGGCGCTTGCCGACCGGGAGAACCACCATCCGGACATCGCCGTCTCCTACAGGCGCGTCACGCTCCGGTGGACAACCCACTCCGAGGGCGGGATCACCGACCGCGACCGCGAGCTCGCCCGGCTCTCGGCCGAGCTCGAGCGCGGCTGACCCGGCCCGTCGCCGAACGCCCCCGCTACGCGGCCGGGCGCAGCAGCCGCGCCACCTCGGCGTGCGCCAGGACGAGCGCCGGCTCCCGCTGCATCAGCGACAGGTAGCGCCGGCCGAACGGCGTGGCCTCCTTCGGCGGCAGCAGCAACGCGCGCGCACGGTCGAGCAGCTCCTCGGGCGTCGCGATCTCCGCCTCGGGGTCGCCGGCGAGGTCGACCGTGTCCTCGAGGGCGAGGATGAGCTCGGAGAACGGCTGCAGCCAGCCGTAGCGAAGCCGGTCGGAGACGATCTGGAGGAACTGCGCGCCCGTCAGGGCGCCGTGGACGCGCTCGAGGGTGTGGCGCTCGGTCGCGAGCACCTGCTTGTGCAGCGCGAGCAGCGGTAGGCGGAGCGCGCGGAGATCGTCGAGAGGAGCCACCTCGGTGTTGTACCGCGCCGGGCCCGCCACGTATGACCCGACCGGCCGTCGCCCGCTTCCGCCACAATCGCTGCCGGCATGGAGATCGGGGTCTACACATTCGCGGAGCTGCGCGCCGGCGCGCCGGCGGGGCGTCCCGTCAGCCCCGCTCAGCGCCTGCGGGAAGTGCTCGAGGAGGTCGAGCTCGCCGACCAGGTCGGTCTCGACGTCTTCGGCGTCGGCGAGCACCACCGACCCGACTTCGCCGTGTCGGCACCCGCGGTCGTGCTCGCGGCCGCCGCCGAGCGCACGCGTCGCATCCGGCTGACGAGCGCGGTCACGGTGCTGAGCTCGGACGATCCGGTGCGCGTGTTCCAGGAGTTCGCGACGCTCGACCTGCTCTCCGGCGGCCGCGCCGAGATCATGGCCGGCCGCGGCTCGTTCATCGAGTCGTTCCCGTTGTTCGGCTACGACCTGCACGACTACGACGCGCTGTTCGTCGAGAAGCTCGAGCTGCTGCTCGCGCTCCGAGATTCCGAGCGCGTCACATGGTCGGGCCGGCTCCGTGCGCCGATCGACGATCTCGGCGTATACCCGCGGCCCGACGGCGAGCTCCCGGTCTGGGTCGCGGTCGGCGGCAATTCGGAGTCGGCGGCACGGGCCGGCACGCTCGGCCTGCCGATGGCGCTCGCGATCATCGGGGGACAGCCCGAGCGGTTCACGCCGTTCGCGCAGCTGCACCGGGAAGCGGCGCGGCGCGCAGGCCACGGCGTCCTTCCGCTCAGCATCAACTCGCACGCGTACGTCGCGGACACGAGAGAGCGGGCAGCGGACGAGTTCTTTCCGTCGTACGCGTCGATGATGAACGCGATCGGCCGCGAGCGCGGCTGGTCGGAGTTGCACCGTCAGGACTTCGACGCCTTGCGGACGCTGCGGGGCGCGCTCGTCGTCGGCAGCCCGGAAGACGTCGTCGAGAAGATCCTCTACCAGTACGAGCTCTTCGGCCATCAGCGATTTCTGGCGCAGATGAGCGTCGGCGCGATGCCGCACGCGAGCGTGCTGCGCTCGATCGAGCTGTTCGGCACAG
This sequence comes from Gaiellaceae bacterium, assembly GCA_035532715.1. Classification (GTDB taxonomy): domain Bacteria; phylum Actinomycetota; class Thermoleophilia; order Gaiellales; family Gaiellaceae; genus Palsa-739. Next base: position 4,304 of record DATKQO010000096.1, read on the forward strand.
AGGTCGCCCCGGCCGTGCGCGCGGAGATCGCGCGCCGTACCGAGTCCGCGTGAGCTCCGCGCTTCTGCTCACCGCGCTCGGAGTCGTCGCGCTCGGCACCGTCGGCGCGGCTGCACGCCCGACCTTCCGGCTCGGCATACGCACACAGGCGGTGGGCGTCGCGCTCGTCGGCGTCGCGGGCGCATGGATCCTCGTCGCGCAGACGACGATCGGCAGCCCGTTCGCGAGTGCGCTCGACGTACGCTTCGGCGTCGACGGGCTGAGCGCATTCTTTCTCGCAACCCTCGGGCTCGTCGCCGCTCCTGTCCTGCTCTTCGCGACCCGCTACCTCGAGCCGACGCGGCGCGGTCGCGCGATCGCGGGTCTGCTCGGTGCGTTCCTGCTCACGCTCGCGGAGGTCCTCTGCGCGCGCGATCCGCTGACATTCCTCGCCGGCTGGGAGCTGATGACGCTGCTGCCCGCGGCGATGATCCTCGTCTCGCGGTCCGACGGCGCGGCGCGCGAAACCGTCTTCGTGTACGTCGCGCTCACACACCTCGCGGGGGCCGGAACGTGGATCGCCGTCCTGCTCGCCGCGCATGCCGGCGCATTCGGTGGCGACGCGGCGCTCGCACGCGGCTCGGGCCTGCAGATCGGGATCGCGCTCGCCGCGCTCGTCGGCATGGGCACGAAGGCCGGCGTCATGCCGTTGCACAGCTGGCTGCCGCGCGCGCACCCGATCGCCCCTGCCCCGCTGTCGGCGCTCATGAGCGGCGTGATGATCAAGGTCGCGATCTACGGCCTCGTCCGCGTGCTCGTCGACTGGCTCGGGGTGCTGCCGCTCGGGATCGGCGTGCTCGTCCTCGCGGTCGGAGCGCTCTCGGCGGTGGGCGGCGTGGTGTACGCCATCTTCCAGCACGACCTGAAACGACTGCTCGCGTTCCACTCGATCGAGAACATCGGGATCATCCTGCTCGGCCTGGGCGCCTGCCTCGTGCTCCGCGCGCGCGGCGCCGACACGTGGGCCGCGCTCGCGCTCGCTGCGGCGCTGCTGCACACGCTCAATCACGCGGTCTTCAAGGCGCTCCTCTTCCTCGGCGCCGGCGCGTTCGAGCGGAGCGTCGGCTCGCTCGACCTCGACAAGCTCGGCGGGCTGCTGCGCCGCATGCCCTGGACCGGCGGGGCGTTTCTCGTCGGCGCGATGGCGATCGCCGGCCTGCCGCCGCTCAACGGCTTCGCATCCGAGTGGCTGACCCTGCAGGCGCTGCTGCACGTGCCCGCATACGGCGGCATCGGAGACGGGCTGGCAGGCGCGGTCGCGCTCGCGGCGCTCGCGGCGACGGCCGGCCTCGCCGTCCTCTGCTTCGTCAAGGTCGTCTGGCTCGTGCTGCTCGGGCCGCCGCGCCGCGCCGAGGTCGCGGCGGCGACCGAGGTTCCCGTCGCGATGCGCGCGGCGTCGCTTCTGCTCGCCGGCGCCTGCGTCGTGCTCGGCGTCGCGCCGGGCCTCCTCGTCGGCCGCCTCGCCGCGCTCGCCCCGTGGCCCGCTCACGTCGCGACGACCGTCGGCCTCCACCTCCCGGGCACGGGCTCCCTGCCGACGCCCGCGCTCGCGGCCGTCCTCGCGGTGCTCACCGGCGCGTTCGCGCTCGCGCGCGGTCGTCGAGCCGCCGCCCCCGCGCCGACCTGGGTGTGCGGCCAGCTCGTCGAGCGGCCGCTCCTCTGGACGAGCGCGGGCTTCACGAAGCCGCTGCGGCTCGTGCTCGAGTCGGTCCTGCGCCCGCAGCGCGACATCGCGGTGCGCCGGAGTGGCGGGCTCGTGCAGGAGGTCTCCTACAGCGGCCGCGTGCCGCAACTGCTCGACGAGCGCCTCTACCTGCCCGCCGTCCGGCTGTCGCTCGCCGCGGCCGCGCAGGCGCGGCGCCTGCAGACCGGGCGCCTGGGCACCTACGTCGCCTATCTGATCGCGCTCGTCGTCGTCCTGCTCGCCGGCGTGAAGGCGGGCGTGATCGGATGAGCGCGCTCGCACTTGCTGCGCAGCTCGCGGGCGGGTTCCTGCTCGCCCCGCTGCTCCCCGGGCTCGTCCAGCATTGGAAGGCCCGGCTCCAGGGCCGTCGCGGCCCGACGCCGCTGCAGCCTTACCGCGAGCTACGACGGCTCTGGGGCAAGAGCGCCGTCGACGTCGAGGGCGCAGGCGTCGTCTACCGGCTCGCGCCGTCGCTCGCCGCCGCGAGCACCGCAACCGCGGTGCTCCTCGTTCCCGTCGCCGCCGTCGCGCCGCGGCTCGGCGTCGGGCACGACCTGCTCGCGCTGCTCGGGCTGCTCGCCCTCGCCCGCTTTGCGGTCTCCGCCGCGGCGTGGGAAACCTCCAACGGCTTCTCCCTGATGGGCGTGAGCCGCGACCTGATGATCTCCGTCTCGGTCGAGACGACGTTCGTGCTCTCGATCGCGATCGCCGCGCTCGTCTCCCACACGACCGACCTGACCGCGGTCGTCGCAGGCACGGCGGGAACCGCGGTCTGGTCGACCCCGGCGCTCGCACTCGGCGCCGTCGCATTCGCGCTCGTCGCCGTCGCCGAGACGGGGCGCCAGCCGATCGACAACCCGGACACCCACCTCGAGCTGACGATGATCCACGAGGGCCCGCTGCTCGAGTACGCCGGCCGCGACCTCGCCCTCCTCCAGTGGACGGCGGCGGCGCGGCACTGGCTCGTTCTCGTGCTCGCCGCCCAGGTCTTCCTGCCGCACACGCACTCGGTATGGGGCCAGCTCGCAGTCCTGCCGTTCGCACTCGTCACGCTCTGCGGCGCGCTCGCGCTCGTCGAGACGCTGACCGCGAAGGTGCGCACCCTGCTCGCACCGCGACTGCTCGCCGTCGGCGCGCTCGCGGCGCTCATGGGCATCGTCTCGTGGCTGGTGCAGTCGACGTGAGCGGGGCGCTCGTCTGGCTGCTCGTCGCCGCCGGCCTCGGACCGGTCGTCGTTCGCCGCCGTTCGCTCGCCGTCGCCTTCGTCACCGGGCAGGGACTGCTGCTCGCGGTGACCGCGATCCGCCACGACGCGATCGCCGGCGCGACGCTCGCGATCCGCGCCGTCGCGCTCGG
>DATKQO010000097.1:0-20956 GCA_035532715.1 Gaiellaceae bacterium
GCAGCCCGCGGGCGTCCTACACTAGAGCCGCCGTGGCTGCCCTCCCGCCTGCGCCGGAGCGGCGCCGTCCGCGCCGCGGGTCCCTGGAGCGGCCCGTCAACGGGCGCCTCTACCGCGGGACCTGGCTCCTCGTCGGACTGCCGCTGCTCGTGCTCGCGTTCAGCGTCGCCCGCCCGCCCGCGCTCCAGCCACCGAGCCTGCCCGCCGCCTTCGACTCGACCGCCGCGAAGGCGATCGCCGACGACCTCGCGCTCCACATCCCGACCCGAACGCCTGGCTCCGGCGGCGCGAGCGCCGCGGCACGCTGGTTCCGCGCCCAGCTGGGATCGCCGTACGGCTACACCGTCGAAAGCGAGACCTTCACCGCCTCGCTCCCCGGACAGGGCCGCGTCACCCTCCGGAATCTGAGCGCACGCAAGCCGGGACTGTCGCTCAAGACGATCGTCGTCATGGCGCACCGGGACGACAACGGCGCGGGCCCCGGCGCAAACGACAACGCCTCCGGCACCGCGGCGCTGATCGAGCTCGCCCGCACGTACGCCCCGACCGCAACCGGCACCCGGCTCACACTGCCGTACACGCTGCTCTTCCTCTCGACCGACGGCGGCGGAGACGGCGCGCTCGGTGCCGCCGAGTTCGCCGCCCACTCGCCGGAGCGCGCAAACGTCATCGCCGTCATCAACCTCGACGCGATCGCCGGCACCGGGCTGCCGCGGCTCGAGCTCGCGGGCGACCTCCCGCGCTCGCCCGCCGCCGGCCTCGTCGAAACCGTCCGCTCGGTGCTCGCGCGCGAGGTCGGCGTCGACCCGAGCCGCCCGAGCGCCGCCCGCCAGCTCCTCGACCTCGCCTTCCCGTTCAGCCTCTACGAGCAGGCGCCCTTCGTCGCGCAGGGGATACCCGCGGTGACGATCACGACGGGCGCCGACCGGCCGGTCTCGGACGCCGGGGACGTCCCCGGGCGCCTCAGCACGACCCGGCTCGGCCAGATCGGGCGGGCGACCCAGAACACGCTCGACGCCCTCGAGCAGGGGGTCGCACTCAACGCCGGCCCATCGAGCTACCTCTACCTCGGCAGCCGGATCATCCGCGGCTGGGCGATCGAGCTCGTCCTCATCGCGGCACTCCTGCCATTTCTCGCCGCGACGGTCGACCTCTTCGCGCGCTGCCGACGACGGCGGATCCGCATCTCGCCCGCGCTACGCAGCTACCGGAGCCGCCTCGGCTTCTGGCTCTGGTGCGGCGGCCTCTTCGGGCTCTTCACGCTCCTCGGGCTCTGGCCCGGCGGCCCCGCCCGGCCGCCGACGGTCGACGGCGTCAGCTGGCCCGCCGGCGGCCTGATCGCGCTCGGGGTGCTCGCCGCGATCGGCTGGCTCGTCGCCCGTGAGCGCCTGCTGCCGCGCCGCCCCGTCCGGCCGGAGGAGGAGCTCGCAGGCCACGCCGCCGCGCTGCTCGCGCTCGGCGTCGTCGGCCTGCTCGTCGTCGCGACGAACCCGTTCGCGCTCATCTTCCTCCTGCCGTCGCTCCATGCCTGGCTGTGGCTCCCGCAGGTGAGGGCAGGGCCGATCTGGACGCGCGCAGCCGTGCTGCTGCTCGGCTTCTCGGGCCCGGGCCTCCTCCTGTGGTCGTTCGCGAGCCGCTACGGCCTCGGGCTGGACGCCCCGTGGTACATCGCGCGGCTCTACGCCCTCGGCTACGCCCCGCCCGCCGGGTTCGTGATCGCGCTCGCATGGGCGGCCGCGGCCGGCCAGCTCGTCGCGCTCGCGGGCGAGCGCTACACGCCGTACCCGAACGCCGCCGAGCGACCTCCGCGGGGACCGATCCGGGAGACGATCCGGCGGCTCGTGCTCGCACAGCGGCGGCGGCGGCGCGAATCCGATGGGGAGCAGCGCGCGCTACAGGGCTGATGCCCCGCTTCGCCGGGACGGCGGACGGCAGCCGACGCTCAGGGAACGTCGAGCCGCAACCAGCCGACCGCCGCGCCGGCCGCGAGCTCGCCCGTGCCGCGCGGCACGTGCACGAGCGCGTCGGCCGCGGAGCTGCGCACGATCATGTGCGACTCCTGACCCGAGAGCGGCTCGAGCACAACGCCCTCCCGGTCCACGCGCGAACGAGCCCGTACGAGCTCGTCGCGGCCGTCGTTCCGCCGGAGCGGCGACGCGAGCCGGCCGATCTCGAAACGCGGGAGCGGGTCACGCAGCCCCTGGAGCGCGCGCAACGCAGGCTTCACGAAGAGCTCGCAGCCGACGAGCGACGACACCGGGTTGCCGGGCAGCCCGAACACGAGCGTCGCGTCGCGCACGCCGAACGACACCGGCTTGCCCGGCTTGATCGCGACGCGCCAGAAGATCTCCTCGACGCCGAGCTCCGCCTCGATGCGCCGCACGAGGTCGTGCGGTCCGACCGAGACGCCGCCCGACGTGACGAGGACGTCCGCAGCGAGGCCCTGTTCGAGCGCCTCCCGGTGCGCCGACTCGTCGTCGGCCACCACCGGCAGCGTGTCGATGTCGGCGCCTGCGGCGGCGAGCGCGGCCGCGAGCATGAGCGAGTTCGACTCGTAGATCTGCCCGGGCGCGAGCGCAGAGCCGGGCGCCGCGAGCTCGGATCCCGTGGCGAGCACGACGACGCGGGGACGGCGCGCGCACACCACGGCGGCGACGCCGGCCGCTGCGAGCGCACCGAGCTGGGCAGGCCCGAGCCGGGCGCCCGCGTCGACGACGACGGCGCCCGCCGCAGTGTCGCCGCCACGTGGACGCACGTGCGCGCCCGGCTCCAGGCCTTCGCCCACCTCGATAGCGTTGTCATGCTGGACAACATACTCGAGCGGGATGACGGCGTCCGCTCCGTCGGGGACGACGCCCCCGGTCGAGATCGCCATCGCCTCTCCGGCGGCGAGCGGCCGCGGCGCCGGCCGGCCCGCCGCGATGTGCGCCACCACCGGAAGCGTCCCGGGAAGATCGCCGGCACGCACCGCGTACCCGTCCATCGCCGAGCTCGGGAAGGGCGGCAGGTCGACCGCGGCGCGCGCGGGCTCGGCGGTCACCCGGCCCAGGGCGGCGTCGAGCGCCACCGTCTCGGCGGCGAGCGGCCGCACGTGTGCGAGCACGTGCGCCTGAGCTTCGGCCAGGGTGAGTAAAGCCTCCACGATGCGCGCATACCGTAACTCCACGCCGGAGACCCTCAGCGCGGGGCGGCCCCGAGCTACGGCGTCGTCTGCGTCGTGTCCGTCGGCGGAGGCGTCGTCGGCGTCGTGTCCGTCGGCGGAACGGCCACCGTCGTCGGAGGCGGCGGCGCGACGGTCGTCGCCGGCTTGGTTCCCGCCGTCGTCGTCGGAGCCGGCCGCGACGCGCCCGTCGTCGTCGCGGCCGTCGTCGTCGCGGCCGTCGTCGTCCCGGACGCGCCGCTGTACTGGTACTGGCCGCGCCACGAGGTCCAGACCGGTTGCGTCGTCGCGGGCGGAAACGGCACGTCCGGACGGTTGCCGACCGCCGTGCTCATGTACTCGTGCCAGATCGTCGCGGGGAACGTCGGCCCGGAGACCGCGATCCCGTGCACGTTCAGCATCGGGATCTCCCCGCTCGGATAGCCGATCCACACCGTCGCCTCCAGCCGCGGCGTGTAGCCCGAGAACCAGGCGTCCGCGTAGTTCTCCGTCGTGCCCGTCTTGCCGGCGTCGGTGTGCCCGGCCAGGTGCGCACCCGTGCCGGTGCCGTACAGCATGTTCTCCTCGAGCACCTTCGTCACCGTCGCGGCGACCCAGTCGTCGACGACCCGCTCGCGCTGCGGCTTGCCCCACGGCGCGCTCGTGTCGGGCTTGCCGTTCGGCAGGATCACCTTGGTGATCGCCATCGGCTTCGAGTAGATCCCTCCCGCAGCGAGCGTCGCGTACGCGGACGCCTCTTCGAGCGGCGTGATCGCGATCGATCCGAGCGCGATCGACGGAACCGCGTCACGCGGCAGCTGCAGCGACGAACGCACGCCGAGCTTCTCCGCCATCGTCACGATGTTCGTCGGACCGACGTCGAGCGACAGACGCGCGTACACGGTGTTGTCGGACTGCACCGTCGCGCTCGCAACCGACTCGACCCCGGCGTACGTGTGCTCGTACGTCTGCACGTTCCACGCGCAGTTCGGGTCGGCCGGATTGCACGTCGCATCCGGCTGGTAGTGGAACGGCGCCGAGAGATACGAGACGCTGAACGGATTCAGTCCGCGCGCGACCGCAGCGGTGAGCGCCATCACCTTGAATGTCGAGCCGGGCTGTCGCTTGGCGCTCGTGACGAAGTTGAACTGGTTGTTCGTCGTACCCGGCGTCACCGCGGTCATCGCACGAATGGCCCCCGTGCGCGGGTCGATCGACACGATCGCGGACGCGGGGTCCTTCGAATCGGTGAGCACGTTCTTGATCGCTGCGGTCGCCGCGCGCTGCAGCGCCGGGTTGATGGTCGTGTAGACCTTCAAGCCTCCGGAGCGAACCGTGTTCGCGCCGTACTCCTGCTGCAGGAGATCCTCGACGTAGCTGAAGAAGTACGGCTCGCGGATGTGCGTGAAGCGCCGTCCCGCCTTGAGGTGGAGATCGGTCTGCGCCATCGCGGCGGCGTACTGCGAGGACGTGATGTCGCCGTTCGCGAGCATCGCTTTCAGCACCTCGTCGCGTCGCACGAGCGCGGCCGACGGATTGTGAAACGGGTCGTAATCGGACGGAGCCTGCGGCAACCCCGCGAGCAGCGCGGCCTGGTCGAGGTCGAGCTTCTTCGCGGGCAGCGAGAAGTACGTCTCCGCTGCCGCCTCGATCCCGTAGGCGTGATTGCCGTAGTACACCTGGTTCATGTACGCAGTGAGGATCTGGTCCTTCGTCCAGTGGCCGGAGAGCTTGATGGCAAGACACGCCTCGATCAGCTTGCGCGTGAACGTCTGCTCGCGCGTGAGATAGAGGTTGCGGACGAGCTCCTGCGTGATCGTCGACCCGCCCTGCACGATCTTTCCGGCGCGCACGTCGGCGACGATCGCGCGCAAGATGCCGACCGGGTCGATGCCGCCGTGCTGGTAGAAGCGCCGGTCCTCGATCGCGACGGTCGCCGCGGGAGCCCAGTGGGAGATCTCCGAGCTCGCGACGGGCGTACGGTTTCGCTCGGCGGGGATCGCCCCGAGCACCGACCCGTCCGCCGCGTACACGAACGAGTTCTCTCCGACCGCGACCGGCCGGAGCGTGTTGAGGTCGCAACGCGACCCGAACACTGCGGTGCCGCCGACCGTCGCGCCGATCAACAACACGAGCGGGATCCCGACGAGCGCGGTGATGAGAACGACGCGGCGGTGCTGTCGCTTGCGCGCGCGCGCGCGGCGCTTCCGCCTGCGGCGGTTGCCGGCGAGCGGCTCCGACGACGGGCGGCGCCGGCCCTGCGGCGAGCGAGGGGGGGTCATCCCCAGGCGCCCAGTGCGCGCAACCGCCCGTGCGCGCGGATGCGCAACTCGCTCTCGAGCTCCTGGGCCGCGTGCTCGCCGGGGGCGGACGCCCTGATCGTCACGGTCGCGTTCGCGTCGAGCGCGCTCACGAAGACCGTCGCGTCACGCTCCCCTGCGACCTCGTCGCGGAGAGCGTCGACCGCTGCGCGAAGGTCGACTGAGGTCGGAACCGGCACCATGATCTCGGCGAACGTCCCCCTGCTCCGAATCGACGAGTTACGGATGGTATCCGAGACAAGCTTCTCGTTCGGGACGACGAGGCGTGCGTCGTCGCGTGTGCGGATGAGCGTGTACGTGAGCCCGATCTCCTCGACAACGCCGTCCTCGCCCGCGTACGCGACGCGATCGCCGAGCCGCACCGGCTGGCTGATCGCGATCAGGAGGCCTGCGACGAAGTTACCGAGCGTGCGTTGCGACGCGAAGCCGATGATGACGCCGAGCACCGCCGACGACGCGAGCAGGCCGCCCGCGACGGCGCGCACCTGCGGGATCACGAGCAGCGACGAGAAGAAGCCGACCACGAGGATCGACGCGCTGATGCTGCGACGCAGCACGCGGTAGCGCGTCGCCGCCTGCGGCGGCAAGGGCCTCCGGGCAAGCCACCAGTCGATGACCCGGGCGAGGAGGGAGACGGCCAGGAAGACCCCGGCCGCGATCACGAGACGGTGCCAGAAGGGCATACCGGGTCCTAGTTCGACACGGTCTCCCCGGATTCCTCAGCGAGCGGCGCCCAGCGAAGCGCGGCGACGTCAGTCATCGAGCGGAAGCTCCCGGCGGCCGGCGAACCCGCCGTCGACGGTGTGCCAGTAGCGGATCTCGTCCTCGCCGAGCCGCCAGCAGAGCAGGACGGTCTCGCCCCGGCGGAGCGCCGGAAAGTCGATCAGCCCCTCGTCGACGTCCTTCACCTGGACGCCGTGCTCGCCGAGCTCGTCGATCGTCCGCGCCAGGGCGCGCGCCTCGCGGTCGACCGCACCGGCGGCGTCCGCGAGGGTGGCGGGCGGAATGCCGCCGCCGTTGCCGCGGATCCGCCCCTCGAGCTCCTCCTGGCGCGCGAGCGCATCGAGATGCGCCTGCCGCTCGGCGACCATGCGCTCGACGAGCGGACGCACCTCGGCGAGCGCGGCGTTCGCTTCCTCGGCTGTGAAGTGGCGCATCGGTGCAACCCTATGCGCGCCGTGGAGCTCGAGGCCGTGACGATCGACGCTTATGGGACGCTGGTCGCGCTCCGCGATCCCGTGCCACGTCTACGGGAGGCGCTCGCCGGACGCGGCGTCGAACGGACCGGCGACGAGGTGCGGCGCGCCTTCGAGGCCGAGGTCGCGTACTACGTGGCACGCTCGCACGAGGGCCGCGACGAAGCAACGCTCGCGCGCCTCCGGCGGGACTGCGCAGGCGTCTTCCTCGAGGCGGCCGGAGCAGCGCTCGACGCCGGCGACTTCGCCCCGGCGTTCCTCGACGCGCTCGCCTTCGAGGAGCTGCCGGGAGCCGCGGCCGCGTGCCGCTCGCTCGCTGCGGCGGGGCTCCGGCTCGCGGTCGTCTCGAACTGGGACACCGGCCTCCACGAGCACCTCGCGGCGCTCGGGCTCGACCGGCTCGTCGACACGATCGTCACCTCGGCGGAGGCCGGCGCACCCAAGCCTGCGACCGCCGTCTTCGAGCTCGCCCTCGAGCGGCTCGGCACGACGGCAGCACGGACCGTGCACGTCGGCGACTCGCAGGCGGACTCGGAAGGCGCACGCGACGCCGGTCTGCGCTTCGAACCCGCGCCGCTCGCCGACGCCGTACGGAGAATCCTCGCGTGACGCGCATCCGCCTCAGCTTCTGGATCGCCCTCGTGGCGGCGATCGCCACGCTCAACTACGCGTCGCGCTTCACCGGCGGCAGCGCATCGAGCAACGCGCGCAACGCCGTGTACAGCTTCTCGACGTTCGCGAACGGGCTCATCGTCTACGCCTTCTGGCTCGGCCTCGTGCTCGCGATCGCGATCGACCGCTGGAACCTGCTCGCGCTGCGGAGGCCGGCCTCCTGGCGGAGAGCCGCCGGTCTCGCGATCGCCGCCGTGCTCGCGATCTACGCGCTCGAAGCGCTCGTCTCCCTCCTGCCGCTACCGCAGAGCCCGAGCAAGGAGCAGGGGCTGACGCCGACCCATTGGGAGCCTGCGCACGCGGGGGCGTTCGCCGCCAACGTCGTCCTTTTCGCGGTCGTCGCGCCGGTCGTCGAGGAGCTGACGTTTCGCGGCGTCGGACAGTCGCTGCTCGCGTTCCTCGGCCGGTGGCCGTCGATCCTCCTCGTCGGAGTCGCCTTCGGCCTCGCCCACGGGCTCCTCGAGGCGCTGCTCGTGCTCGTACCCTTCGGGATCGCGCTCGCCTGGCTGCGCGACCGCACGGAGAGCGTCTATCCCGGCATGATCGTGCACGGGCTCTTCAACGGCCTCGCGCTCACGCTCTCCGTGACGCACCTGTAGCGCGGCACCTACTCCTCTTCGTCGCCGTCCTCGACGGCAAACTGATCCGGCGTGACCTCGTCGAGGAAGTGCTTGAACTTCGTCACCTCGGCCTCGAGCTGCTCCGGATCGACCTCCTCGCCCTCGAACTCGATCGCCGACTCCTCGATCACACGGTCGGCGGCGAAGATCGGCGCTTCCGCGCGAATCGCGAGCGCGATCGCGTCGGAGGGACGCGAGTCGACCTCGATCTCGGTGCCGTCCTGCGTGACGGTGATCTGCGCGTAGAACGTGTTCTCACGCAGCTCCGTCACGGTGATGCGGACGACCTGCGCACCGAGCTGCTCGAGCATCTCGCTGAAGAGATCGTGCGTCATCGGTCGCAGCGGCGCCTGGCTCTGCAACTTCATGAGAATGGCCGCCGCCTCGGAGTGGCCGATCCAGATCGGCAGGAACTTGTTGCCGTCGGCAGTCTTCAACAGAACGATCGGTTGCTTGCCGACCAGATCGAAGCTAACACCGTAGATGAGCATCTCCTGCATGACGCGTGCCGGTTGTCCCGACTCTCGCCGAATATAGCTCAGGCCGCCGTGTCGAAACCTCCGGGCGCCGGACCGGCCCGCTCGAGCTCGTCGAGCGGCACCACGAGACGTTCGCCCGTCTCGGGATCCTCGACCTCGGCGCGCCGCTCGGGCACGCTCATCGGATCGTGTCCGAGCAGCACGAGGACACGCCCGTGGTAGAGAACCTGTTCGCCGATTCGCATGGAAAACCGCACTCGGTTGAGGACACCGCAGTGCGATGAATATCGGCCGGGAGACGTGCCGCCAGCATCCCTTGATCTGCGTCACTCGGGTGAGGAACCGCGATCGCCCGTATCTCCCGGGCGCCGGGACCCGTTGCACCGTCGATGCTCGAACTCTGGCTTCGGGACCTCGAGTCGCTCGAGGCGATCTCGCAGGACGCCGACACCCGGCGCATCTTCCTGCGTATGGCGGCGATGTCGCAGGCGGGCAGCCTCCCGAATTTCATCGCCGAAGTCGCACACGACCGTGAGCTCGGCGACACGATGAAGAGGCACCTCACCGAGCTCGCGCGCGACGAGACGTTCCTGCTCGCCGTGGCGGAGTACCTCCGCCGTACGCAGCGCTTCCACTAGAAGAAAGGCCCCTGGACGGGGCCCCGAGATGGGCGATCGTGGATTCGAACCACGGACCTCCGCCTTATCAGAGCGGCGCTCTAACCAACTGAGCTAATCGCCCTGGAGCGGCGCCCAGTGTAGCGCGGAGCGGCGAAGGCGCGGCGGTCGCGCGGACGCGCTACGAGAGCCCGGCGGTCGCGCGCTCGAGCGCTTCGGCGAGCTCCGCCAGCTCGTGCTCGTCGGCGAACGCCAGCTCGACGCGCCCCGTGCCGACCTTCGCGTGGAAACCCGTCAGGTGCTCGAGCGCGACGCGGACGCGCGAGGCCAGCTCGGGATCGACCGGCGTCGCGCGCACGCGCGACTTCTGCTTCGCGCCGGCCCATTTCGCACGCTGCTCGGCAGCCCGTACCGACAAGCCCTTCTGCACGATCTCGCGCGCGAGCCTGCGTCGCCCCTCGTGATCGGGCACCGCGAGCACTGCGCGTGCATGACCCTCGCTCAACTGGCCGCGCTCGAGCATCCCGAGCACGTCGTCCGGCAGGTCGAGCAGGCGGATGCGGTTCGAGACGGACGGCTTCGAGCGGCCGACGCGCTCGGCGACCTCGCCGAGCGAGAGGGCGAACTCGTCGATCAGCACGGCGCACGCACGCGCCTCTTCCACCGGTGTCAGCTGCTCGCGTGCCACGTTCTCGATCAGGCCGAGCAGCAACGTGTCGCGGTCGTCGGCGATGCGCACGACCGCGGGCACGGTGACGAGCCCGGCGTCGCGCGCGGCGCGCCAGCGGCGCTCGCCCGCGACGATCTCGTACCCGCCCGCGTCGCGCGGGCGCACGAGCAACGGCTGGATGACGCCCTGGCGGCGCACCGACTCCGCGAGCCCCGAGCCCGCCTCGCCGTCGAAGCGCTTGCGCGGCTGGCGCGGGTTCGCGTGGATCGCGTCGACGGGGAGCTCGAGCAGCTCGGTCGCGGCGGCTTCGAGGCCGCCGACGAGCACCTCGAGCCCGCGGCCGAGGCCTCGTCTGCTAGGCACGCTCGACAAGCTCCATCGCCACCTTCCAGTATGCGTCCGCTCCGGCGGAGCGGCGGTCGTAGGCGATCGCGGGCAGGCCGTGGCTCGGCGCCTCCGCGAGACGTACCGAACGCGGGACGGACGTCCGGAAGACGAGCGGGCCGAAATGCTTGCGCACCTCGGCTTCGACATCCGCCGCGAGCCGCGTGCGCGCGTCCACCATCGTCATCAAGACGCCGCCGATCCCGAGGCTCGGGTTGAGCCGGCGGCGGATCAGGTCGATCGACTGCATCAACTGGGTCAACCCCTCCAATGCGTAGTACTCCGCCTGCACCGGCACGAGCACGCGGTCGGCCGCGGCGAGCGCGTTCACGGTCAGCGGCCCGAGCGACGGGGGGCAGTCGAGAAAGACGAAGTCGTAGTGCGACGTCCCCGATGCGAGCGCCTGCGTGAGGTAGCGCTCGCCGTCCGCGCGCTGCGCGAGCTCGATGACAGCGCCCGCGAGCTCGGGCTTCGACGGGACGAGATCGAGGTTCGGGAACGCGGTGTGCTTCGTGAGCTCCTCGAGCGGCGCGCCGTCGAGCAGGTCGTAGCTCGACGTCCCGTTGGCGCGCATGCCGAGCCCCGACGTCGCGTTCGCCTGCGGGTCGAGGTCGATCACGAGCGACCGCTCGCCGGCCTCCGCGAGGCAGGCGGCGAGGTTGATGGCGGTCGTCGTCTTGCCGACGCCGCCCTTCTGGTTCGCGAGCGCGTAGATCCGGGCCACGCCGCCCATTGTCGCGACGGGCCCGGATGGTTCGCGCGACTACCTCCACAGGCTCGCCCGCAGAGCCGCGAGGGCCATCCTCACGGCGACGCTCGAGGCGGGCTTCCTCCCCCGTGCGAGGGTGGCGGGTCAGGCGAGCGGGCGCTTCTTCGCCACGCCGGGCCGGCGCGGGAAGCCCGCCGGCGTCGGCGCGAGCTTCCGCAGCACGACGAGGCCGTCGTGTTCCTCGGGCGGGGCGCCGCCGAGCAGCGCCGAGACGCGCGCGACCGCAGCCAGGTCGGCGGTCGGGCCGAGCCAGAGCACGGCGGCGCCGCCCGGCCGGACGAGCGGCAGGCACCACTCGGCCGCGACCGGCGGCCGGCCAAGCGCCTTTGCGACTGCGACGCCGTAGGCGTCCGGCTCCTGCTCCTCCGCCCGTCCCCAGACGACCCGCGCGTTCGGCGGCGCCCAGCGCTCGAGGAAGTCGCACTTGCGCCGCTCCGCCTCGAGCAGGGTCACCTCTCGCTCCGGTAGGGCGGCTGCGAGCGGGATGCCGGGCGACCCGCCGCCGGAGCCGACGTCGATGATCGGGCCGTCGAAGCCGCGCACGAGCTCGACCGCGCGCAGCGCGTCGTCGAGCAGCACGGCGCGCGCCTCCTCCGGATCGCGCAACCCGGTGAGGCCGGGCGCGGCGAGGACCGCCGCGAGCCAGTCAGTCAGCGGGAGAGACGACGACGTACCGATTCGGCTCGGTCCCCTCCGAGGCGGTCTGAACGCCTTCGAGCTCTTTCAGCTTCAGGTGGACGACCTTGCGCTCGACAGCGGTCATCGGCTCGAGCTCGACGCGCTCGCCGCTCGAGCGCACCTGCTGCGCCGTGCGCTCGGCGAGGCCCTCGAGCGTGACGCGCCGCCGCTCGCGGTACCCCGCGGCGTCGACGACGACCTCCTTGCGCTCGTCGCCGTAGGCACGGTGCGAGATCGCGTTCAGCAGGTACTGCACGGCGTCGATCGTCTGGCCGTGCCGGCCGATGAGAAGCGCCACATCCGCGCCCGAGCACGTGACGGTGATCGTGTCGTCGTCTTCGTGCACGTCCACGCGCGCGTCGACGCCGAGCGCGGCGGCAACCCGGCCGACGAGCAGCCGCGCCTCGCCGGCAAGGCCGCTCTCGTCGCGCGCGGCGGCGGCGAGCGCGTCCTCGGACACGCGCGCAAGCACGCGGGCCGGCGCGTACCCCACTCCGAGCAGGCCCCGCTCGCCCTCGGTCACGACTTCGAACTGGACCGCCGACCGGTCAACCCCGGGGTGCCGGAGCTCGAGCTCCCGGAGCGCCGCCCACTTCGCCTCGCCGACGGTCTCGCCGGTCGTCTCGACGACGACGTCGCCGCCGGTCACCGCCGGCCGGCCTTCTTCTTCCGGCGAACCTTGCGCGGCGCGGTGGAGGCCGCCTGCGGCTGCGGCTGCGGCTGCGGCGACTCGGGCGCGGGCTTCGCGCCGTTTCCGCCCCCGTCGCCCTCGTCCTTCGGCGGCGTGCGCGAGCTCTTCTTGTCGAAGAGCGACGGCGCCGGCGTCTTCGGAACCAGGCGGCGCGTGATCAGGCCCTGCCCGACCGTCCAGAGGTTCGTCGTCACCCAGTAGAGAACGAGACCGGCCGGGAAGCGAGCGATCACGAACACGAACACGAGCGGCATGACCATGAACAGCGTCCGCTGCAGCTTGTCGACGGTCGCCGCCATGAAGAGCGTCGAGGCCATCTGGCTGCCGACGTAGATCACGAGCAGCACGAACCCGCCCCAGTGCGACGTCGTGTGGTCGGCGATCGACGGAATGAAGTGCAGGAAGGAGAGATTGCCCGGGTGCAGCGCCGCAGGCTCCTTCGCGAAGTTCTTGAGCGAGTAGTAGAGCCCGATGAAGACCGGTAGCTGCACGAGCATCGGCAGGCACGAGGCTGCCGGGTTGATCTGGTTCTCCCGGTAGAACTTCATCAGCTCTTCGTTCTGCTTCTGCTTGTCCTGCTTGTACTTCTTCTGGATCTCCTTCATCTGCGGCGCGTGCCGCTGCAGGCTCTGCATCGAGTGGATCTGCTTGACCGTGAGCGGGACGAGCAGCATCCGGACGATCACCGTCAGCGCGACGATCGACCACGCCCACGGCAGGCCGACCGTGAAGTGGAGCCAGTTGAGGACATGCCGCGCGAGATGCTCGAGCGGCGTCAGCGGCGAGGCGAGGATGAAGGAGAGGACGCTCACCGAACGGGGTCGAAGCCTCCATGGCTCCAGGGGTTGCAGCGGAGGAGCCGCCAGCCGGCGAGCAGGCTGCCGCGGACGAGGCCCTTCTTACGCACCGCGTCGATCGCATACTGCGAACACGACGGCTCGTACTTGCACGTCGTCGGAAACAGCGCCCCGAACGTGACGCGGTATAGCCAGACCAGGCCGACGCCGAGGCGGTACATCAGGCCGCGGCCTTCGTCAGCGCCAGCACCTCGTCGACCCGCTCACCGAGCCACTCGAAGCCGTTCGCGGAAACCGCCTCCGGCAGGCCCGGCCGCACGATCAGGACGTAGTCGCTGCCGGCCGGAACCCGCTCGAGTCGCGCCTGCCACACCTCGCGCAACTGGCGTTTGATCCGGTTGCGCTCGACCGCGCCGCCGACCGACTTCGGTACCGAGAAGCCGAAACGCGGAGCGCCCGGGTCCTCGTGCGGGAACCAGTAGAGGACGAGGAAGCGCGACGACACGGAGCGGCCCTGCCGGTAGACGGCGTCGAAATCCCGCGAGCGGGAAAGACGATTCGCGCGCTTCACGACTCCAGCTTAGTGCGTCGCTACGCCGAGAGACTCGTGCGGCCCTTGGCGCGGCGGCGCTTGAGGATCATGCGGCCGGCCTTCGACGACATGCGCGCGCGGAAGCCATGCTTGCGCTTGCGGCGACGAACGTTGGGCTGATAGGTGCGCTTCATGAAAAAGGGGCTCCGAACAGAGAAATTCCCCCGAACAGGGGGACGGCGACGCGTCAGTATAGACGACGATCGTCCACCGGCTTCTCCACAGGCGCCGGGCGCGCAACGATGCGCGAAGCGGGAGTTTCCCCCATCACTGTCCACACCTGTGGAGGGAATGATACGCCCCGGTAAATACCTGCAAATTCCGGTATTTTGTGTCCGTTCGGGACGCTGCTATGCTCGCCACCCGGGTTCACGAGTCAGGAGCTGGCAGCAGGGTGGGACACCAAATAGAGCTGACGGCAGAGAGCCTGTGGAGCGAAGTCGCCGGTCGGCTCAGGGGATCCCTCAACGACACGACGTACGGAACCTGGTTCGGGGAGGTCACAGGCCTCGAGCTCACGGCCGACTGCTTCGTCCTCGGCGTCCCGAACGACTTCACGCGCGACTGGATCGAGGGCCACTTCCGCGGTCTGATCGGCGCGGCGATTCGCGACGTGACCGGCATGGAGCGGCCGCTCGAGCTGCGCGTGACCATGCCCGCGGGCGGACACGGCAGCGGACTCCCGGACGAGGAGGAGGACGAGCCGCTGGCCGCTCCGGCGGTCGTCGAGCGGATCCCCGGCCGTCCCGAGAGCGGCGGCTTCAACGCGAAGTACACGTTCGACTCCTTCGTGATCGGCTCCTCGAACCGCTTCGCCCACGCGGCTGCACTCGCCGTCGCGGAGGCGCCGGCGCAGGCGTACAACCCGCTCTTCATCTACGGCGGCACCGGCCTCGGCAAGACCCATCTCCTCCAGGCCGTCGCGCAGTACGTGAGCGAACACACGGGTGAGCTCAGCGTTCGCTACGTCACGAGCGAGACGTTCATGAACGACTTCATCAACTCGCTTCGCGACAAGCGCATCGAGGGCTTCAAGCAGCGCTACCGCACCTACGACGTGCTCCTGATCGACGACGTGCAGTTCTTCGAGCACAAGGAACGGATCCAGGAGGAGTTCTTCCATACGTTCAACTCGCTCTACGAGGCCGGCTCGCAGATCGTCATGTCGAGCGACCGGCCGCCGCGCGAGATCGCGACGCTCGAGGAACGACTGCGGAGCCGTTTCGAGTGGGGGCTGATCACCGACATCCAGCCGCCCGACCTCGAGACGCGCATCGCGATCTTGCGCAAGAAGGTGAAGACGGACGGCATCCACGTTCCCGACCCGCAGGTCCTCACCTTCATCGCGAGCCGCGTCTCCACGAACATCCGTGAGCTCGAAGGGGCGCTCACGCGCGTCGTCGCGTTCTCGTCGCTCACCGGACGTGCGATGTCGGTCGAGCTTGCCCAGGACGTGCTCAAGGACGTCTTTCCGCAAGGCGAGGCGGCGGAAGTCTCGATCAAGCGGATCCAGGATCTCGTGGCCGAGCGCTTCAACATGTCGCTCGAGGAGCTCTGCGGCGACAAGCGGTCGCAGAACATCGTCTACCCGCGCCAGGTCGCGATGTACCTCTCGCGCGAGCTCACCGACTCCTCGCTACCGAAGATCGGCAAGGAGTTCGGGGGTCGCGACCACACGACCGTCATCCATGCAACCTCGAAGATCGCGCGTCTGATTCGTGAGGACAGGTCTGTGTACAACCTCGTGCAGGAATTGACGGCACGTGTGAAACAGGTCAGGTAGCTCGGTGACCCTGTTCACAGCGGCCATCTCTCCCCAGGGCGCATACAGTGCGAACTCGGCTCAACCACGCCGTCCGGGGACGTCTTCCCCGTCGTCCACACTCTCTACTACCTCTACAAGGATTCTTTAAATGATTGAAACTGCAGACAGCGTGGGTGGGACTGTGGGAAGCGGGCTGAAGATCACGTGCTCGAAGGCAGACCTCGTCCAGGCGCTCGGCGTCGTCTCACGCGCGGTCTCGACCCGCACCTCCGTGCAGATCCTGTCGGGCATCCTGCTCGAAGCGCAGGGAAGCCAACTGCGCGTCGCGGCAACCGACATGGAGCTTTCGCTGCGTGCGACCGTCCCCGCGCAGATCGAGGGCGACGGCGCGATCGTGCTGCCGGGCAAGACGCTCGCGGACATCGCGCGGCTGCTGCCGGCGGACGAGGTCGCGATCGAGCATCGTCCGAGCGAGTCCGTCGTGCACGTCACGTCCGGTACCGCGAGCTACACGCTGCACACGTACAACCCCGAGGACTTCCCGCGCCTACCGGAGCTCGACGCGGTGACGACGTTCGCCGTGGATCGCGAGCCGCTGCTCGAGACGATCGGCCGCGTCGCACGTGCCGCATCGCGAGACGAGTCGAGGCCGGTGCTCACAGGCATCCTCGTCCAGTTCACGGCCGGAATGCTCGTGATGGCGGCGACCGATTCGTACCGGCTCGCGGTCAAGGAGACCGCGCTCGAGGGCACCGTTCCGGAGCTCGAGGCGATCGTGCCGGCACGCGCCCTGCAGGAGCTCGCGCGGATCGCGACCTCCGGCGACGAGGTCGAAGTCGGCGTCCACGAGAACCAGGTGATCTTCGCCACGTCCGGGGTGTGGCTGACCACGCGGCGCATCGACGGGCAGTTCCCGAACTACAAGCAGCTCCTGCCCGACGCGTTCGAGTACGAGCTCACGGTGCCGCGCGGCGAGCTGCTCGACGTCGTCCGGCGCGCGTCCGTCATGATCCAGCGCTCGACGCCGCTGCAGGTCAGGTTCGCCGAGGGCGAGCTGACGGTGATCGCACGCACGCACGAGGTCGGCGAGTCGAAGGAGTCGATGCCGGTGGGCTTCACGGGCGAGACCCTGGAGATCGGCTTCAACGCCGATTTCCTGCGCGACGGGCTCGAGTCGCTCGAGGGCGACGACGTGCGCGTGAAGCTGATCAGCCCGCTCCGGCCGGCCGTGATCCAGGGCGAGGGCGACGACTTCACGTACCTCGTCATGCCGATCCGCCTTCCCGGCTGATCGCCGAGACGGTCTCCCTCGTCGACTTTCGCTCCTACGCGCGGCTCGAGCTCGGCCTGCAGCCGGGACTCGTGCTCGCCGTCGGCCGAAACGGCGTCGGGAAGACGAACCTCCTCGAGGCGCTGCACGTCGGGACGCAAGGCTTCTCGCCGCGCACCCGCACCGACGCGCAGCTCGTCCGCTTCGGGGCGGCCGCTTCGCGCATCGCCGTGCGCGGCCGTCGCGGCACGACGCCGCTCGAGGTCGAGATCGTGCTCGAGCCTGGCTCCGGCAAGCGCGCACGGCTGAACGGCGCGCCGCTCGCCTCTGCCGACCAGCTGCGCGCGGAGACTGCGACGCTGGTCTTCACCCCCGACCGTCTCGGCGTCGTGAAGGGCGCGCCCGCAGCGCGGCGCGCGTACTTCGACCGTGCGCTCGGGCGGCTGTCTCCCGCCCGCGCTCACCTCGCGGCCGAATACGGCGCCGCGGTCGCGCAGCGGAACGCATCGTTGCGTCGCGTCGCGGGCGGCTTCTCGTCGCGTGACGCCCTCGCACCCTGGACGATGCAGGTCGCCGAGCTCGGCACGGAGCTCGTCGCTGCGCGTCGTGAGGCGCTCGCGCTGCTCGGCCCGCCGTTCGCCGAACGGGCCGGCGAGCTCGGGCTCGAGGATGCGGAGCTTCGCTACGACGGCGCGCCCGTGTCGGTCGCCGCCCTCGAGGATCGGCTCCAGCGCGATCTCGACCGCGGCATGACAGGGCTCGGCCCGCACCTCGACGACGTCGTGATCGCCTCCGGCACCCGCGAGCTGCGGAGCTTCGGCTCGCAGGGGGAGCAGCGGCTCGCCGTGCTCGCACTCCTGCTGGCCGAGGCGGAGCTGATCACGGACCGGCGCGGCTTCCCGCCGCTGCTCCTGCTCGACGACGTTCTCTCCGAGCTCGATCCCGAACGCCGCCGCATCCTCGCCGCCCGCGTCGCACGGGTGGGCCAGGCGCTGATCACGGCGACGGACGCGGCGATGCTGCCGGCGGAGCCGGATCAGCTCCTCGAGGTCGCACCAGGCACCGTGCGGGCGGTGGCGTGATGGAGCCGATCGGAGACGAGCTGCGCAGCGAGCTCGCGCGCTTCGGTCCGCAGGGCGGCATCGGCGACACGGTCGCGGCCTGGCCCTCCGCCGTCGGCGACGAGATCGCGCGGCACGCATGGCCTGCGCGGTTCACGCGCGACGGCACCCTGCTCGTGAACACGCGCGACGCTGTTTGGGGCTTCGAGCTCACGCAGCGCGCGGCGGAGATCTCCGCGCGCCTGCCGACGAAACCGCGGTTGAAGTTTGCCCCGGGACCGTTGCCGGAGGCGACGCCGGAGCAGCCCGGCGCCGCCGCGCAGGATCAGCCGGAAGCTACCCTGGAACAGGTCGAGCAGGCGGCCCGTTGGGCCGCCGCGATCGACGACGAAGAGCTCCGTGCGCTCGTCGCGCGGGCGGCCCGTGCGAGCCTCGCGCGCGCCGCCCGAGCGGACCCGGGCGACCGCTCGTTCTGATACACTTACGAGTGCCCGCAAATGCGGTATTTGCAGGGCTTTTTTGATGGCCGAAGACGCCTACACAGCAAAAGACATCACCGTTCTCGAGGGCCTCGAGCCGGTTCGCCTGCGGCCGGGCATGTACATCGGCTCGACGGGCCAGCGGGGCCTCCATCACCTCGTCTACGAGGTGGTCGACAATTCCGTCGACGAGGCGCTCGCGGGACGCAACGACCGCATCGAAGTGACCCTCCATCCGGACCATTCGGTGACCGTCACCGACTGGGGCCACGGCATCCCGGTCGACTTCATGCCCGAGCAGAACCTGCCGGCGCTCACGGTCGTGCTGACGAAGCTCCATGCGGGCGGCAAGTTCGGCGGCGACGGCTACAAGGTCTCCGGCGGGCTGCACGGCGTGGGCGTGTCCGTCGTGAACGCGCTCTCCGAGTGGCTCGTGGCCGAGGTGCGCCGCGACGGCAAGGCGTACCGCCAGGAGTTCGCGCGCGGCGTCCCGCAGGGCGACATGGAGGTGACGGGCGACGCAGTCGCCGAGGACACGGGGACGACGATCTCGTTCATGCCCGACGCGGAGATCTTCGAGGAGATCGACATCGACGCCGGCACCGTGTCGCAGCGGCTGCGCGAGACGGCGTTCCTCACGAAGGGGCTCCGCATCAAGCTGACCGACGAGCGCGCCGACGGCAAGACGGTCGAGTTCCACTACGAGGGCGGCATCCGCGACTTCGTCGCCTACATCAACGAGCAGAAAGACCCGGTCCACAAGCACATCGTCTACTTCGAGGGCGAGACCGAGCAGGGCTCGGCCGAGGTGGCGATGCAGTGGAACAACTCGTACCAGGAGTCCGTCTTCACGTTCGCCAACAACATCAACACCGTCGAGGGCGGCTCGCATCTGTCCGGCTTCCGGAGCGCGCTGACGAGCACCCTCAACCGCAAGGCGCAGGACCTGAAGCTCCTGAAGAAGGACGAGAAGCTCGAGGGCGAAGACGTCCGCGAAGGTCTCGCCGCCGTCGTGTCGGTGAAGTTGCGCAACCCGCAGTTCGAGGGGCAGACGAAGACGAAGCTCGGCAACCCGGGCGTCGAGGGTCTGGTGCAGACGACGGTGAACGCGCAGCTCGCACAGTTCCTCGAGGAGAACCCGCAGGACGCGCGCGCGATCATCAACAAGACGATCGCCGCGATGCGCGCGCGGATGGCCGCGCGCAAGGCACGCGAGCTCACACGGCGGAAGTCGGCGCTCGACAGCTCGTCGCTGCCGGGCAAGCTCGCCGACTGCTCCATCCGCGATCCCGAGGCTGCCGAGCTCTACATCGTCGAGGGCGACTCGGCGGGCGGCAGCGCGAAGATGGGCCGCGACCGCACATACCAGGCGATCCTGCCGCTGCGCGGGAAGATCATCAACAGCGAGAAGAATCGCATCAACAAGGTTCTCTCGAATAACGAGATCCAGGCGATGATCACCGCGATCGGCACGGGCATCGGCGACGAGTTCAACATCGAGGGCCTCCGCTACCACCGGATCGTGTTGATGACCGACGCCGACGTCGACGGCTCGCACATCCGCACGCTCGTGCTCACGTTCCTGTACCGACACATGAAGGAGCTGTTCGAGCGCGGCCACATCTACATCGCCGTTCCGCCGCTCTACAAGGTGAAGCTCGGAAACCAGGAGTACTACTTCGAGAAGGACTCGCAACTCGAGGACCTGCTCGTGCGCGAGCGCTTCGGCGATCTCGACGTGCGCGACCGCGACGGCAACGAGATCAAGCTGAGCGAGGCGCGCTGGAAGCGGTTCACCTCCGCGCTCGCCGAGTTCGAGGGTTGGTCTGCGCGCCTGCGCGCCGACTTCGGCCATCACGCCGCCGACCTCGTGATCTCGCACAGGCTCGTCGAACTCGAGGCGCTCACGCCGGCCGACGTCGAGCAGGCGATCTCCAAGCTGCCGGCGAACGGCTACACGCTGTCGGTGATGGAGCGCAGCGACGAAAGCGTGCGCGTGAAGATCGTCGAGGAGGCGACGTCCGCCGCCGAGATGGTGCGACTGTCCGCGGAGCTGCTGTCGTCGCCGATCTACACGAACCTGCGCAAGGCGCACGCGCGCCTCTCCGAGGTCGCCGGCGCGCCGCCGTTCACGCTCGCGCTCGGCAAGAAGACGGGCATCGCGCAGACGTTCTCCGAGCTGCGCGCAACCGCGCTCGACCTCGCGAAGGAGGTCGGCATCCAGCTCTCGCGCTTCAAGGGCCTCGGCGAGATGAACGAGTCACAGCTCTGGGAGACCACGATGGATCCCGCGCGGCGTCTCATGATCCGCGTCGACGTCGAAGATGCGCATGCCGCCGACCAACTCTTCTCGATGCTCATGGGCGACCAGGTCGAGCCGCGCCGGCTCTTCATCGAGGAGAACGCGAAGGACGTGAAGTTCCTTGACGTCTAGGAGTGCGCGTGTCTGAGGTCGAGACAGGCGCGATCGACCGCGGCCGCGTCGAGCCGCGTGAGCTCGAGCAGGAGATGCGGGCGAGCTTCCTCGACTACGCGATGTCGGTCATCGTCTCGCGCGCGCTGCCCGACGTGCGCGACGGCCTGAAGCCCGTGCACCGGCGCGTGCTGTACGGCATGCACGAGGCAGGCCTCCAGCCGAACCGGCCGTACAAGAAGTCCGCGGCGACCGTCGGCGACGTGATGGGCAAGTACCACCCGCACGGCGACCAGGCGATCTACGACACCCTCGTGCGCATGGCGCAGCCGTTCTCGCTGCG
>DATKQO010000098.1:0-20301 GCA_035532715.1 Gaiellaceae bacterium
ACATAGATCCAATTGCCGTGCCCGTGGGAAGCTTCCGCGGCCGCGAGGCGCGCCGCGTCCTCGGTCTCGCCGCCGTCTGGACCGTCGTCCT
The DNA here is from genome assembly GCA_035532715.1 of Gaiellaceae bacterium. GTDB lineage: Bacteria > Actinomycetota > Thermoleophilia > Gaiellales > Gaiellaceae > Palsa-739. The sequence continues at coordinate 92 of DATKQO010000098.1, forward strand.
CGGCAACGCCGCGGCGATCGTCTGGCTCTGGGTGCACGGCGGCAACGTCACCACCAAGAGCAGCGGCGACGTGCTCACGAGCGTCGCCCGGCTCACCGGGCTCCTGAGCGCATATCTCGCGTTGATCCAGGTCGTGCTGCTCGCGCGGGTCCCCGCGCTCGAGCGCTTCGTCGGCTTCGACCGGCTCACCGTCTGGCACCGCTGGAACGGGCACGCGTGCGTCGACCTCGTGGTCGCCCACGTCGTGTTCAGCGTCTGGGGCTACGCGGTGCTCGACAAGTACACGATCTTCAAGGAGCTCTCGACGATGCTCGGCGGCGGGATCTATCCGGGGATGATCACGGCCACCGTGGGCACCGCGTTCCTGATCGCGGTCGTCGCGACGTCGATCGTGATCGTCAAGCGCCGCCTGCGCTACGAGTGGTGGTACGCCGTCCACCTCCTGGCATACGCAGGCATTGCGCTCGCGTGGTTCCACCAGATCCCCACCGGCAACGAGCTCGTGCTCGACAAGATCGCGGCCGACTACTGGCGCTCCCTCTACATCGCGACGATCGTCCTGCTCGTCGCCTTCCGCATCCTGGCGCCGGTCGTCGCAGCCTTCCGCTACCGGCTGCGCGTCGCCGCTGTCATCGACGAGGGACCGGGGATCGTCTCGCTCTGGATCACGGGGCGCCGTCTCGACCGGCTGCGTGCCGAGGCCGGCCAGTTCTTCATCTGGCGCTTCCTCACGCGCGACCGCTGGTGGAAGGCGCATCCGTTCTCGCTGTCCGCCGCGCCCGACGGGCGCTCGTTGCGCATCACGGTCAAGGCGCTCGGCGACGACACGGCACGGTTCGGCGAGATCCCCGTCGGCACCCGCGTCGCGGCAGAAGGCCCGTTCGGCGTCTTCACCGAGGCGAGCCGGCGTCGCGACAAGATGCTGCTGATCGCCGGCGGCATCGGGATCACGCCGGTGCGCGCTCTCCTGCAGCACCTGCGCGGCGACGTGCTCGTGCTCTACCGCGTCGTCTCCGATGCCGACATCGTCTTCCGTGAAGAGCTCGAGACGCTGGCACGGGCGAGTGGGGCGGAGCTGCGCTACGTCGTCGGTGACCACGCGACGGACGAGGGTCGCGATCATCTCTCGCCTGCGCATCTCCGGGAGCTCGTCCCGGATATCGCCGAGCGCGACGTCTACGTCTGCGGCCCGCCGGGGCTCACCGACATCGTCACGCGCCACGTCCGGCAGGCGGGCGTGAAGCGCAGCCACATTCACACCGAGCGCTTCGCTCTCTGAGAGGACCAAATGCTCGACGTGCGCACGATCCCGACCGTCACCGCGGCCCATCAGAACTGATGCCGGTCGTCCTTCCCGGCATCCGGCGAGTCGAGCACGTGATGGGCATGCCGATCGTCGCCGACGTCCGCGACGAGGGCGTCGACGACGGCACGCTCGACGAGATGTTCGACTGGCTTCGGTGGGTGGACGCGACGTTCAGCACGTACAAGGACGACAGCGAGGTCAGCCGGCTGAACCGCGGCGAGCTCACGCTCGCCCACGCGCACCGTGAAGTGCTGTGGGTGCTCGACCGCTGCGAGCAACTGCGCCTCCAGACCGACGGCTACTTCGACGTCAGGGCAGCGTCGCCGGACGTCGTCGATCCATCGGGATTCGTCAAGGGCTGGTCGATCGACCGCGCCGCGGCGCTCCTCGACGACGCGGGGCTCCGGAACTACGCGGTGAACGCGGCCGGCGACATGCGCCTGCGCGGCCGCGCCGTGCCGGACTCCTCGTGGCGCGTCGGGATCCAGCATCCGCTCCACCGGGACAAGGTCGCGAAGGTGATCGACGCGACCGATCTCGCGGTCGCCACGTCGGGCGAGTACGAGCGGGGGCGCCACGTGTTCGACCCGCACACGCACGAGCCGCCAGAAGGCGGAATCCTCTCGGTCACGATCACCGGGCCCGAGCTGGCGACGGCGGACGCGCTCGCGACGGCGGTGTTCGCCATGGGCGCGGAGCGGGCGACCCGCTGGACCGCCCGTTTGCAGGGCTACGAGGCGATGACGATCCTGGCCGACGGCCGGGTGCTCCTGACGCCTGGCTTCGGCCGCGGCCTCTCGTAGAGACGGCGGAACGTTCTCGGCGTCTGCCTACGCCGGCTCGAGCACGACGAGCGGGATCTCGCGCTGCGTCCGTTCCCGGTAGCGCAGATAGCCGGGCGCGATCGCAATGAGCTCCGCCCAGAGGCGCGCGTGCTCGTCCGGCGCCGCACGCCGAGCGACCACGGGACGCCGTCTGTCGCCGATCGTGACGGTCGCCTGCGGATCGGCCTGAAGATTGAGCCACCAGTCCGGGAACCAGTCCATCCCGCCGTTCGACGCGACGACGACGAGCCCGTCGCCCGCGGGGAGGAAGCAGAGCGGCGTCGTCCGCGGCAGCCCGCTCCTGCGGCCGGTCGTCGTGAGGAGGAGGATCGAGAGGCCCCAGACGCGGCCGCCGATCCGGCCGGCGCTCGCGCGATAGAGGAGCCGGTGCGCGACGCTCATGAGCCTGAGGGAGCGGCGGAACAGAAGCCGTGTGAGGGCGCGCTTCACAGACCGTCACTCAAGCACCGGGAGCCGCTCACCGCAACGAGCGAGAGCGGGTGAGGCGCGCCCGTTCGCGCGCCTCACCCGCTCTGGGCTCCGTGGGAGCTATTGGCGCTTGCCGCTCGCCTTCACGAGCGTGTTCACGCCGCCCGTGAGCGAACAGGTGATCTCGGCGCGCGAGCCGACAGCAAGCGAGCCGACGAGCTTCTGCAGGCTCGCCGTCGCCGGCACCGTGCACGTGAGCCCGGCAACGGTGATCGACGTCGACGAGACCGCCGTGACCGTGCCGTTCGCGCGGCTCGTCTGCTTGACGGACGCGACCCGCTGGCACGTGCCCGCGCCGAGCTCGGCAGCGCTGCCCCCGTTCGCTCCGCCGAGCTTGCCGTTGGCGAAGCCGGTCGTCGCGTTGAAGTCGGACGAGAGGTTCGCGAGCAGCTTCACGCTCGGTGCGTGAGCGCGACCGCTTGCGAAGCCGGCGAGCTGGTTCCCCTTCAGCACCGCGTCGAACCGGGCCGCCGTGTTGCCGCCGGAGCCCACGTCGATGCGGAGCGTCCCGGAGACGACGCCGATGCCGTCGCTCGTGTTGACGGTCGAATGGGCTTTGATCGTCACCGCACCCGTGAGGTCGGGGTCGCCGGACGCGGTGCCGGTGTAGGTCCCGTCGGTCGTCACGAGCGTCTTCCCGTCGGTCGTGGTGCAGGTCTTCGTGTTCGTGCGCGAGACGGTCGTCGCGGCGAATGTGCCGCTGACCTCCCGCACGCTCTTCGCTGCGTCGACGCCGTGGCCGACGGCGATGCCCGCCGCCGCGAGCGCGACGACCGCGGTCGCCACGAGTATGAATGTGCGCTTCATTCGATCCCCTCCTGAATTTGCCTACTCGAGCAAGTAGACCCCGGCCGGCCGCGCCTCTTGCACAGGTCGGCGTAAAGTCGTCGTAAAGCCCGCCCGACACCGGAACGCCCGATGTACTAGCGTTGCCTGTGCTGATGGCGGGTCGCGACAGGCCGCGCAAGCGAGATCCCGACGACTGGTTCTCCGGTCCCGGCGCCGTGCGCGCTCGATCCGAGGCCGACGAGCCGCCGGCGCGCGTTGCCGAGGCCGAGGGCGACGACTGGCTCGGCGACGACTCGGCGGCGGGCCTGCGTGGCGGAGCGTCGTTCGGCGCGAACCTGTCGAACCGCGGCGTCGCGATCACGGCCGGCGTCGTACTCGCCGTCTGCCTGCTCATCGGCGGGCTCGTGCTCGCGGGCGTCTTCAAGAGCTCTCCGCACGCGACGGCGACGACGTCGACGCCCCCCACCACTCCGGCACAGACGACGACACCGTCCCCGACCGCGACGGTATCTCCGCCGACGACGACGCTCAAGCCTGGGGATACGGGCAAGCAGGTTCGAGCGCTGCAGCATGCGCTCGCGCAGCTCGGCTATTCCGTCGGAACCGTCGACGGGAACTACGGCCCTGCGACCACGAACGCGGTGAAGCAGTTCCAGGCCGCGGCCAAGCTCACCGCCGACGGCGTGCTCGGGCCCGTCACCCTGGCCGCGCTCGTCAGCGCGCTTCGCGGCCCCTGAGCGTCAGCGGCTCAGGTCGGCGTCGATCGCCGCCGGGGCAGTGCGACGTGAAGACGCGCGTCGCTACGCGGCCGCCGCGTACCGCGCGGAGGCCCGCTTCGCCGACTCGGCCAGCACGACGTGCGCCCGTTCGATCACCGCGTCGTACACGTGCAGGTCCGCCGCGGTGGCTCCGCGCTCTCTGAGCAGATCTCGAACGAACACGAGGTCGCGGATATGGCGCAGCTCCTCCTGGAGTTGGCCCTGCGCGTCGGGCCGCCGGCGAACGGTGGGAGGCTCGGTTGTGATGCTCACGTGCTCGGCTCCTTCGTCTCGGGGTCGGTCGAAGCATCGTCGGTCCAGGTGAGCCTGGCCTAAGCCGATCCTGTGAGGTTCGTGAGAATCCTCGGCGAGGAGGTCAGAGCCGCTCGAGTGCGCGCCGGACGAGCACCCGTGCGAGGTGCGCGCGGTATTCGCCGCTCGCGCTCGAGTCGGTGGGCGGCACGGTGTCGTCGGCGGCGTGCGCGGCCGCGTCGGCCGGCGAGGCTCCATCGGCGAGCGCAGCCTCGACGCTCCGCGCGCGCAGCGGTGTCGGGCCCATGCTCGTCAGGCCGACGTGCATGCGTCCGTCGACACGGGCCGCAGCGACACCGACCGTCGCCCAGTCGTGCGCACGCCGGACGTGCTTGAGGTAGGTCCCCGTCGCCTTCGGCACGCGGATCTCGGTGAGCATCTCCTGGTGCTCGAGCGCGGTGTCGAACGGGCCGGTGAAGAACTCCGCGGCCGGAATCGTCCGCTCTCCGCCTGGCCCACGCGCGACGAGCTCGGCGTCGAGGGTCAGCAGGATCGTTCCGAGGTCGGAGGCCGGATCGCCGTGGGCGACCGAGCCGCCGATCGTGCCGCGGTGGCGCACCTGCGGGTCGCCGATGAGTGCGGCGGCCTCCGCGATCACCGCGCAGTGCTGCGTGAGCAGCGGATCGCGAACGAGCTCCGCGTGGCGAGTGAGCGCGCCGATCGCGAGCCGGTCGCCATCCTCGCGGACGAAACGCAGGTCGTCGAGCCGGCCGATGTCGACGAGCAGGGACGGGCGCGAGAACCGCAGCCGCAGCGCGGGGATGAGCGAGTGCCCGCCCGCCAGGAGCTTCGCGTCCTCGTCGCGCCCGAGCAGTGCGACCGCCTCGTCGACGGTCGCCGCCCGTGCGTACTCGAAGGCGGTAGAGATCATGCGCCTGCCCTCGCCGCCGCCTGCACTGCGAGGACGATGTTGTGGTACCCGGTGCAGCGGCAGAGGTTGCCCTCGAGCCCGTCCCGGATCTCTGCCTCCGACGGGTTCGGGTTCTCCTTCAGGAGAGAGACCGTGGCCATCACGAAGCCGGGCGTGCAGTAGCCGCACTGGAGCGCATGCCGCTCGTGGAATGCCTGCTGTACCGGGTGCAGCTCGTCGCCCTGCGCGAGACCCTCGACCGTCGTCACCGCGCAGCCGTCGGCTTGTACCGCGAGGACCGTGCACGACTTGACCGACTCGCCGTCGAGCAGCACCGTGCACGCACCGCAAGAGGTCGTGTCGCAGCCGACGTTCGTTCCCTTCAGGTCCAGCTCGTCGCGCAGGAAGTACGCAAGCAGCAGCCGCGGCTCGACGTCCGCCTCGCAGTGCGAGCCGTTCACCGTGAGTGCGATCTTCGTCATGCCTTCGCCTCCTGGAGAGCGCGCCAGACGTTCTCCCCGTTGGCGGGCAGGTCGACGTTGCGCACACCGAACGGTGCGAGCGCGTCGACGACGGCGTTGTGGACGGCGGGTGTCGCGCCGATCGTCCCCGACTCGCCGATCCCTTTCGCACCGAGCGCGTTCAGCGGGGTCGGCGTCTCCATCTCGACGGCCTCCCACGATGGGAGGTCGGCGGCGGACGGGAACGCGTAGCCCACGAACGTGGCCGTCAGCGGGTTCCCGTCGTCGTCGTAGACGAAGCTCTCGTAGAGCGCTTGCGCGACGCCCGTCGCGACGCCGCCGTGCACCTGCCCTTCCGCAATCAGCGGGTTGATCAGCGTGCCCGCGTCGTCGACTGCGACGAGCCGCAGGAGCTCGACCCGGCCCGTCTCCGTGTCGACCTCGACGACGGCGACGTGGGCGCCGAACGGGAAGCTGGGGGCGGACTTGAACTCGTGCTCTGCTTTCAGCTCGGCGAGCCGCTCGTCGGCCGACGCGCGCGCGGCGAGGTCGGCCCACGAAAGCGCGATCGCCGGGTCGCCGGCCACGTGCAGGCGACCGAGGGCGGGGTCGAGCACGATGTCGTCCGGGCTCGCCTCGAGGTAGTCGGCGGCGAGCTGCTTCGCCTGCTCCACCACCTTGTCGGCTGCGAGCCTCGCCGCCGCTCCGCCGATCTGCGTCGACTTCGACCCGTAGGTTCCGGTGCCCTTGGCGACCTCGTCGGTGTCGCCCTTGTGGACGGTCACGTTCTCGACGGGCATCCCGAGGCGATCGGCCGCGATCATCGCGAAGGTCGTCTCGTGGCCCTGGCCGTGGGAGAACGAGCCGGTGCGGACGATCGCACCGCCGTCCGGCGTGACCTCGACCTCGCCGAACTCGGTCTCGTCGATGCCGTTCGTGATCTCGACGTAGGTCGAGATCCCGATGCCGAGCTGGGTCGCGCCACCCTCTGCGCGGCGGCGACGCTGCTCGTCGCGCAGGTCGTCGTACCCGACCGATCGCAGCGCCAGCTCGAGCGCGCCCGCGTAGTCGCCCGAGTCGTAGACGGCATGGGTCACGGTCGCGTACGGGAACGCGTCCTTCGGGATGAAGTTCCTCCGCCTGACCTCGGCGGGATCCATGCCGAGCTCGGCCGCGAACACGTCGAGCGCGCGCTCGATCGTCTGCGCGGCCTCCGGCCGTCCCGCGCCCCGGAAGGCCGAGATCGGCGTCGTGTTCGTCACAACCGAGCGGCCCTCGAACTCGATGCGCGGGATCGCGTAGACGCCGCTCGCCATGAGCCCTGTCAGGTTCGGCAGGAAGGCGCCGAGCACCGGGTAGGCGCCGGCGTCCTGCAGGCTCTCGAGCCGGTAGGCGAGCACCTTGCCGTCCTTCGTCCCGCCGAGGGTGAAGTCGAGGCGCTGGGCGCGGCCGTGCGGAAGCGCGACCATGCTCTCGCTGCGCGTCTCCGTCCAGCGCACGGGTCGGTCGAGCCGGCGTGCCAGCCAGGCGACGAGCACCTCCTCGACGTTGAGCATCTTCGCGCCGAAGCCGCCGCCGACGTCGGGGGCGACGACGCGGACCTGCGCGGGATCGAGGCCGAGTGTCCCTGCCAGCACCATCCGGTCCTGGTGCGGCGTCTGCGTCGAGAGCCAGGCGGTGATCCGGCCGTCCGGTCCGAGCTCGGCGGCAGCCGAGCGCGGCTCGAGTGGGCACGGCGCCATGCGCTGGCTGACGAGCGTGCCCGAGACAACGACGTCGCAGCCGTCGAACAGCTTCTCGTCGTGCTCGGGCGAGCCGGTGCGGGTTGCGAGGTTCGTGCCGGCGTCCGGGAAGAGCAGCACTTCGTCCTTCGCAGCGTCGTGTGGGCTGACGAGCGCCGGCAGCGGGTCGTAGTCGACGGACACGAGCTCGGCGGCGTCGGCGCCGGTGGCACGATCGTCGCTGATCACGATCGCGACGATGTCGCCGACGAAGCGGACGCGGTCGACCGCGATGAGCGGGTGCCCCATGCCCGGGTTCAGCCCGGGGAACGGCGGCGGCCCGAACGGGCCGAGGTCCATGTCGGCCGCCGTGATGACCTGGACGTTCGGGAGGGCTTCGGCCGCCGTGGCGTCGATGCCGACGATGTTCGCGTGCGCGAGCAGCGAGCGCACGAACGTGACCGCGAGGGCACCCTCGAGGGGCAGATTCTCCACGTAGCGTCCTTCGCCGCGGAGAAAGCGGGGGTCCTCCTTGCGGAGGACGCGGTTTCCGAGAATGCTCAGGCACGCAACGCTACAGCCATTGGCCGCGGCAGACAACGCTTACCGGCAAGCGAGGTCGTGCAGCGCCGAAACGGCCGCGGGCCCGCTTCGCAATCGGCGCGTGTCAATGCGTAGGATCGCGCGGGTGGCGGCAGACCTGCGTTCGTTCCTCGATCAGCTCGACGCGCACGGGCTTCTCGCCCGGATCGAGCGCGAAGTCGACCCGGCGACGGAGGCCGCGCGGCTGATGTGGCAGCTCGAGCTGCGCGGCTCGGCGGGGTGGTTCACGCGCGTCCGCGGAGCCGAGGCGTCGCTCGTCTACAACCTGATCGGGACGCGCGGCGCGCTCGCGCTCGCGCTCGCCGTCGAGCCGGCAGAGGTGCGGTCACGCTTCCGCCACGCTCTCGAGCACCGGATCGCCCCCGTCCTCGTCGACGAGGCGCCCGTCCACGAGGTGATCGAGGCGGGAGACGACGTGGATCTGTCCCGGTTGCCGCTCGTGACCCACTCCGAGAAGGACGTGGGACCGTACGTGACGGCCGGTGCCGTGGTCGCACGCGATCCGGAGACGGGACGCCGGAACGTCTCCATCAACCGGATGATGCTCGTCGGGCCGCGCGAGACCGGGATCCGGATGATGCCGCCACAACAGCTCGGCGTCATCCAGGCTCGTGCCGAGGCGCGCGGCGTGGACCTGCCGGTCGCGGTCGCGATCGGCCTGCACCCGCTCGACACGCTCGCAGCCGCCACGAGCCTTCCGACCGGAGAGGACGAGCTGGAGCTTGCGGGCGGCCTGCGCGGCGAGCCGCTCAGGCTCGTCCGTGCGCACTCGGTCGACCTCGAGGTTCCGGCCGACGCCGAGATCGTGATCGAGGGCGTGATCGCCGCGGGTGTGCGCGAGCCCGAGGGGCCGTTCGGGGACTTCCTGCAGTTCTACGTGCCCGAGATGCCGAACCACCGTCTGCGCGTCTCGGCGATCACGCACCGGCGGGATCCCATCTACCAGACGATGATCGCCGGCTCCCGCGAGGACGTGAACCTGCTGGGGCTCAGTCGCGAAGCCGAGATCGCTGCCGCCGTCGAGCGGACGGGCGCCCTCCTCGTCGACGCACATCTGGGGCCGACGATCCTCGGCTGCGCGATCTCGATCGAGCAGCGCTATCCCGGCGAGGCGAAGAACGTGGGCGTCGCGGCGCTCGGCGCGTACCAGTGGTTGAAGTACTGCATCGTCGTCGACCACGACGTCGACGTCTCCGACCTCGACGACGTCTGGTGGGCCGTCACGACGCGGAGCAGTCCCGAGCGCGCGATCATGATCGCGGCCGGCGCGCCGGCTTTTCCCCGCGACGCGCACGGCATCCACGGCTCGCGCGCGGTGATCGACGCGACCATTCCATTCGGCGAGTGGAGCCACTACGAGCGGAGGCGGCCTCCGGGCGGGCCGCAACTCGATCTGGAAAGCTGGCTGCCGCCGGCGTCAGCCGGGGCGGGCGGCCGTCGCCGGTGAGCGGTCGGCGGACACTCTTTGCAGGCGCGGCCGTCTTCGACGGAACGGGCGCGCCGCCGGCCGAGGCCGACGTTGCGGTCGAGGACGGGACGATCGTCGCAGTCGGACGCGGGCTCGACGGTGACGAGCGGATCGACCTCGAAGGCAAGGGGCTCCTGCCCGGCCTGATCGACTGCCACGTGCACGTCGTGCATTCGCCGGGCCCCCGGGCCGCGCTGCTGGAGACGCCGTTCACGTACCGCTTCTTCCAGGCCGTCGGCAACCTCGAGGAGACGCTCGCCTGCGGCATCACGACCGCGCGCGACGCTGCGGGCGCCGACCTCGGCGTGAAACGTGCGCTCGCCGACGGGCTCGTTCGCGGCCCTCGCCTGCAGATCGCGGTCGGGCTCGTCTCGCAGACGGGCGGCCACGGCGACGAATACCAGCTCTGCGGGGCCGCGCCGGGGCTCAAGTTCCCGCGCTACCCGGGCGCACCGACCACGGTCGTCGACGGGCCTGTCGAGGCGCGGCGCGCCGTCCGCGAGCTCGTTCGCAGCGGCGCCGACTGGATCAAGGTCGCTGCGACGGGCGGCTTCTCGTCGCCGGTCAGCGACCCGTCACGGCCGCAGCTCCGGCCGGACGAGCTCGCGGAGATCGCCGCCGAGGCCGCGGCTGCGGGACGGCCCGTGATGGCGCACGCGCAGGGTCTCGCGGGCGTCAAGAACGCGCTCGCCGCCGGCTTTCGGTCGGTCGAGCACGGGGTCTGGCTCGACGACGAGGCGATCGAGAGGATGGTCGAGCAGGGCACGTGGCTCGTCCCCACCTTGCTCGTCCCGGTCTGGTCGCGCGAGAACGGGCGCGCGCAGCCGAAGTTCGACCTCGACGCCACGATCGAGGCGCACGGCGACTCCTTCCGGCGCGCGGCGGTCGCGGGTGTCCGCATCGCCATGGGAACCGACTGCGGCATCGTCCCCCACGGCGTCAACCTCCGCGAGCTCGAGCTGATGGCCGAGCGTGGGCTCTCGCCGGCGCAGGCGCTCGTCGCCGCGACCTCGAGCGCCGCCGCGCTGCTCGGGATCGGTGACTCCGTCGGCACGATCGAGCCGGGGAAGCGGGCCGACCTCGTGGTCGTCGACGGCGACCCGCTCGACCTCCACGACCTGCGCGCGCGCGTCGCCGCCGTCTACCAGGACGGCCTCCTCGTCAGTGGCGGCCGTTGACCGAGGTGAGGAACGCGACCATCGTCCGCGTGCCGCGCTCGAGGTTCGCGAGGTCGAAGTGCTCGTTCGGCGCGTGCGCCCCGTCGGTCGGCAACCCGAAGCCGAGCAGGAGGGAATCCGTGCCGAGCCGGTCCTTGACGAGTGCCGCGACGGGCACAGACCAGCCGCTGCGGAAAAGGAGCGCCTCCTTCCCGTAGCCCACGGTGAGCGCCTCGCGGGCGGCGGCGAGGAACGGGCTGTCGCGCGGCATCGTCATCGGTGAGGCGCCGGCGAGCTCCGACTCGAAGGTCAGCGTCGCCTCCGGCGGGCAATGCCGCTCGAGATGCGCCTTCACCAGCTCCAGGATCGGTTCCGGCTCCTGGTCGGCGACGAGCCTGCAGGACAATTTGGCATGCGCCTCGCGCGGGATCACCGTCTTCAGCCCGTCGCCCTGGAACCCGCCCCAGACGCCGTGGAGGTCGAGCGTCGGCCGGGCCCACATCCGCTCGAGCACCGTGTGCTCGTTGCCGCCGATCAGCTTCGACGCGCCGATCTCGCGCTGCAGCGCGTCCTCGGAGAAGGGGAGCCGTGACCACTCGGCGGTCTCCTCGGCCGGCAGCGGGCGCACGGCGTCGTAGAAGCCCTCGACCGCGACGCGCCCTTCCTCGTCGCGGAGCGTCGCGAGCAGGCGGACGAGCGCGTGCAGCGCGTTCGGCGCGACACCGCCGTACATCCCCGAGTGGAGGTCGGTGGCCGCCGTCTCGAGGCGCAGCTCGAGCGCGGCCATTCCGCGGAGCGAGAGCGCGATGGAGGGCACGTCCTCGCCGTACAGCGCCGAGTCGGAGATGATGCAGGCGTCGCAGGCCAGCAGCTCGCGGTGCTCGTGGAGGAACGTGTCGAGATGGTCGGCTCGCAGCTCCTCTTCGCCTTCGACGATCAGCTTGACGTTGCACGGCAGCCGACCGTCGACCGCGAGGATCGTCTCGAGCGCCTTGAGGTACGTGAACAGCGGCCCCTTGTTGTCGGTCGAGCCGCGCGCGTAGATGCGCCCGTCGCGGACCGCCGGTTCGAAGGGCGGCGTGTCCCACAGCTCGAACGGCTCGGCCGGCTGCACGTCGTAATGTCCGTAGAGAAGCAGCGTCGGCGCGGCGTCACCCGCCTCGAGCCACTCGCCGTAGACGATCGGGTTGCCGCCGGTCTCCATCAGCCGGACGTCGCGGAGGCCGATCGCCTCGACCTGGCCGGACACCCACTCGGCGCACCGCTGGATGTCGTCGGCGTGCTCGGGCAAGGTGCTGACGCTCGGAATCCGAAGGTAGGCGAACAGCTCGTCGCGGTGCCGGGTGGCACTCTCGGCGAGATAGGCGTCGTAGCGGGTCACAGTGGCTTCACCTCACTGGAGCGGTGGTGGGCGCGGGGGTCGAGGAAGGTGCTCAAGCCGTCGCCCAGAAGGTTGATCGCAAGCACGAGGAGCAGCAGCGCGAGCCCCGGGTAGATTGCGAGCCACGAGGCGACGAAGATGTACTGGCGACCCTCGGTCAGCATCGAACCGAGCGACGGATCGGGCGGCTGGACGCCGAGGCCGAGGTAGCTGAGCCCCGCCTCGAGCAGGATCGCGACCGAGACGTTGAGCGTCGCGAGCGCGATCGCGGACGGGAGCAGGTGCGGGAGGATGTTGCGGCGCAGGATCCGCGTCCGGGATGCGCCGAGGGCCCGCGCCGCGCGCACGAAGTCCTGCTGGCGGAGCGCGAGCGTCTCGGCCCGCGCCGTCCGCGCGTACGTCATCCATTGCGTGAACGCGATCACGATGATCAGGTTGCGGATGCCGCCGCCGATGACGACGAGGACGCTCAACGCCAGTAGCACGATCGGGATCGCGAGCACCGAGTCGCTGATCCGCATGATCAGGTCGTCGACCCACCCGCCGACGAACCCGGCAACCATCCCGAGCACCACGCCGACGGTTCCGGCGATCGCGACCGCCGCCGCGCCGATCTCGAGCGAGATGCGGACCGCGTTCATGATCCTGGCGAGGACGTCGCGTCCGAGCGTGTCGGTGCCGAGCAGATGGCCGGCCGTGCCTGGTGGGTCGAGCCGCTCCATCAGGTTCTGGTTGTACGCCGCACTGTGCTCGGCGACGCCCGCGATCGCGAGTGCGGCGAAGAACAGCACGAGCACGAGCCCGGCGGTCGCGGCCGGCGAGCTGCGGGCGAAGCGCCAGAAGCCCGTGGCGAGCCGGCGGCTGTGTGCGGGGCGGGCCAGCTCGAGCGCAGCCCCGGCGCCGGGGGTGGTTGCGCTCACCCGGACGCCGTCTGCGCATCGCGGATGCGCGGGTCGAGGGAGAAGTAGAGGAAGTCGACGAGCAGGTTGAGCCCGACGATGATCGCCGCCGTGAGCAGCGTCACCGCCTGGACGACCGCGTAGTCGCGCGCCTCGATCGCCTGGATCGTCAGCCAGCCGATGCCGGGCCACGTGAAGATCTGCTCCGTGATCACGGCGCCGCTGAGCAGCTGCCCCATCGCGATGCCGCCCACGGTCACGACGGGGATCAGACCGTTGCGCAGCACGTGTCGCCGCAGGACGGTGAACCGCCGCAACCCCTTCGCCTCGGCGGTGCGCACGTAGTCCTGCGGCAAGACGGAGCTCACGCTGGCCCTCGTGATCCGCGCGATCGTCACGAGCGGGACGATCGACAGCGTCACGGCGGGCATGATCAACGACTCGAACCCACTTCGGCCGCCGATCGGCAGCACGTGGAGATCGACACCCAGCCAGAGGATGAGCAGGATTGCGAGCCAGAACGACGGCACCGCCTGTCCGATCGCGAGCAGCGTCGTCGTTGCGTAGTCGAGAAAGCGCCCGCGGAAGAGCGCGGCCATGACCCCGAGCGGGATCCCGATCACGACCGCGAGTGCGAGCGCCGCCAGTGCGAGCTCGATCGTCGCGGGCATGTGCGAGAGCACGAGCGACGCGGCACCGGTCTGGAAACGGATCGAGCGGCCGAAGTCGCCGTGCAGCGCGTGCCGGAGGAACGTGAGGTACTGCACCGGCAGCGGACGGTCCAGACCCAGCTCGTGGATCATGGCCGTCCGCTGGCTCGGTGGAGCCCCCTCCGGCAGCAGCAGGTCGACTGGATTCCCCGACAACCGCGAGATCACGAAGACGATCACGGTCAGCAGCCAGAGAACCGCGACTCCCTGCAAGAGCCGCCGGAGGAGGTAGCGCTCCATCTACTTCTTCAGCGATGCCTCGTACATGTTGATCGTCTCGTCGCTCCTCGGCGTCCAGTTGAGTCGCTTCGAGACGCCGTAGAGATCCTTGTAGGCGAACAGGTAGATGAACGGCGGGTCGGCGAGAATCGCCTTCTGGAACTTGACGATGACCGCATCCTCCTTCGCCGGGTTCAGCGTGGAGGCCCCCTGATTGATGAGAGCGTCGACGTTCTTGTTGCAGTACCAGGAGAAGCCCGACGTGCCGCACTGGATCGCCACCTGGGCCTCGTCGATCGGGTTGAAGAAGCTCTCACCCCAGCCGGCGAAGAAGCTCGCCGGAATCTTGCGCGTCTGGGTGTCCTTCGCGAACACGCCGAAGTCGACGATGTCGACGTTCGTGTTGACGCCGACGGCGCCGAGGTAACCGGCGACGGCCTGCGCGATCTGCTCGCCGAGCAGGTACCGCCCTGCGGGCACCATCATCGTCATCGAGAACCCGTTCGGGTAGCCGGCCTGCGCGAGGAGCTGCTTGGCCTTCTTCGGGTCGTACGGGTACGGCTTGATGCTGCTCGAGTAGCCGGCGAAGTACGGCGGCACGATCGTGGCCGTCCGCAGCGCGTATCCGCTCATCACCTTCTTGATGATCGTGTTGACGTCGACGGCGTAGTTGAGTGCCTGGCGCACCTTCACGCTCTTGAGCTGCGGCACGTCGAGCGTGTCGAGCCAGAGCGAGGTGACGCGGGCGCTCGGCACCGACTTCACGGTCGCCTGCCCTCCGGAGCTCACCTCGGGCGCGTTGTCCGGCGGCAGGTTCGAGATGATGTCGACCGCCCCCGATTCGAGCGCCGCAAGGCGGGAAGCGTCGTCTGGCATGTCCTTGAAGATCACGTTCTGGATCCTCGGCTTGCCGAGGAAGTAGTTCGGCTTCGCCTTCATCACGACCTGGTTGTTCCGGTCCCACGTGACAAGCGTGTACGGGCCGGTGCCGTCGGGTTGCGCGGCGAGGGCGTTCGGGTCGGTGTTGACGGAGCCCGTCGGGATCATCAGGAGCGAGGACAGTCGTGCGAGCAGCATCGGGTCGGGTGCGCTCGTTCCGATGTCCACCGTCGTCGAGTTGATCACATGGACGCCGTTGATCGACTTGAACTGGAAGGCCGCCAGCGGTGGGGCCTTCTCACCGGGGAGCCTCCCCATGATCCGGTCGATGTTGTACTTGACCGTGTTGGCGTTGAACGCGGAGCCGTCGGAGAACTTGACGCCCTTGCGCAGGATGAAGCGGTACGCGGTCGGTGTCAGCTGGTGCCACTTCGTGGCGAGGACGCCGTCCCACGTCTTCGGGTCGAGCGGGTCGCGCTTGATCAGCGGGTCGTAGAGATGGATGAGGACGTTGAGCGTCGTCGTCTCGCGCTGGTTCTGTGGATCCATCGTCGTCGGGTCGACGCTCTGCGCGACGATGACGGTGTTCGCGGCCGCGGCCGCGGCCCGACCGCTTGCGAACGAGGCGCCCGGCGCCACGAGCAATGCGGTGAGGGCGAGTACGAGAGCCACGGCGGACCCGAGGGCGGCCCGTTTTGGCGCAACGAGGCGGTGCATTGGAGCTCCCTTCCGGAGGAGACGCTGAACTGAGGTTAGACGGGGGTGGCTGCAGGTTGTTGGTGCGACGGCAGCTGCACAGGGGCGACGAGCTCTGCTGCCAGCGCCTGCGCCGAGAGCTCGAGCAGCTCCTCGCCGGCGTCGTCAGTCGACCCGATCGGGTCGCCGAGAATGCCGTTGGGACTCTGTGTCTGGATCCCGTAGAGGAAGGACTCCATCTGGGACCGCCCGAGGTTCTCGGGCAGGTAGAAGTCGTCGTCGCAGCGCCCCGGCTCGGCAGCGTCCATGTGGACGACGTCGGGCCGGTAGCGGAGCATCATCGACGTCTCCGTGAACCCTGCGTGCGCACCCGCGCGCCCGAGCGAGACGTCCCGCCGGGCGAGCAGCTCCGCCGCGCGGCTCATGAGGTCGCCCCGCAGCCACACCGAAACGTCGCAACGGCCGTGGAAGGCGCGCGCGAGGAGCGGCGCATGGGCACGCATCGTGTCGGCGTTGCCGCCGTGGGAGGGAAAGAGCACGATCCGGCTGAAGCCCTGCCGGGCGAGGCTCTCGCAGTAGTCGTCGATCAGGGCGACGAACGTCGACGGGCGGAGCGTGAACGAGCCGGGGAACCACATGTGGTGCTCCGACAGGCCCGGCCTCAGCGTCGGTGCGGCGAGCGCGTTGCCGGCGATGCGCGCTGCGCGCTCGGCGATCGCCGTGCCGAGGTAGTCGTCCGTTCCGGTCGGCAGATGGGGCCCGTGCTGCTCGACGGCGCCGCACGCGAAGACCGCGGTGGTCTTGCCGGCAGCGAGCGCGGCCTTGACCTGCGGCCAGGTCATCTCCTGCATCAGGACGCGTTCTGTCACGCTTGTATTCACTACATGATCAAATATCAGATGTCGGATTCTGTGTCTAGGGCGTGTACAGTGCGGCCGATGCAGCCGGGGGTCGAGTGATGGCGCTCCTCGAGGTCACCGATCTGAGGACGCAGTTCTTCACACGGCACGGCCGAGTCCATGCGGTCGACGGCGTCTCCTTCACGCTCGACGTGGGGCGCGTTCTCGGCGTCGTCGGCGAGTCCGGCTGCGGCAAGTCGGTGACGGCGCTCTCGTTGATGGGGCTCCTGCCGCCGCGGCAGGCCGCGATCGTCGGCGGCAGCGTCCGCTACGACGGCCGCGAGCTGACGGCGCTCGGCCGGCGCACGTTCGAGGACCTGCGCGGACGGGAGATCGCCATGATCTTCCAGGATTCGATGACGAGCCTGAACCCGACGCTCTCGATCGGGGAGCAGATCGTCGAGCCGCTTCGCCGCCATCTCGGCATGACACGCCGGGACGCCCGCCGCCGCGCGGTCGAGCTGCTCGAGCAGGTCGAGATTCCCAACTCGGCGCGGCGGCTCGACGACTATCCGCACAACTACTCCGGCGGGATGCGCCAGCGCGTGATGATCGCGATCGCCATCGCCTGCCGGCCGAAGCTGCTGATCGCCGACGAGCCGACGACGGCCCTCGACGTGACAGTGCAGGCGAGCGTCCTCGATCTGCTCCACGACCTTCAGCGCGAGTACGAGATGGCGCTCGTGTTGATCACGCACGACATGGGCGTCGTCGCCGAGATGGCCGACGAGGTGCTCGTCATGTACGCGGGCCAGGTGGTCGAGCAGGCGCCGGCGGTCGAGCTGTTCGACCGGCCCGAGCATCCGTACACCGAGGCGCTCCTCGCCGCGCTGCCGCAGATCGAGATCGCCCATGCCCGGAAGCAGCGGCTGGCGGCGATCCCGGGGCGCCCGCCGAGCCTGCTCGAGCCGCCGCCCGTCTGCCGGTTCGCGCCGCGCTGCGCGCATGCCGTCGACGGCGACCGCTGCCTGGCGGAGATGCCCGAGCTGCGCGAGATTCGCCCAGGGCATCTCGTCCGCACGTTCCACCCGTCGAGCGAGCGGCGGTCCGCACCGGTCAGGGTGGGCCGTTGAGCGGGGCGCCGCTGCTGGAGGTCGAGGGCCTGACGAAGACGTTTCGCATGCGCCGCCGCCTCGGCCGGCGGCAGAGCGACGTCGTGCGCGCCGTCGACGGGATCAGCTTCGAGGTTCACGAGGGTGAGACGCTCGGCCTCGTCGGCGAGTCCGGCTCGGGCAAGTCGACCACGGGCTACTGCGTGCTTCAGCTCCTGAAGCCGACGTCCGGCTCCGTCCGTTTCAACGGGCGGGAGCTCACCGGGATCTCGCGAGCCGAGCTCCGCGCGACGCGACGCGAGCTGCAGATCGTCTTTCAGGATCCGTATTCGTCGCTGGATCCCCGGCTGACGGTCGAGCAGATCGTCGTCGATCCGTTGGAGGTGCACCGCGTCGGCGATCGGGCATCGCGCCGGCGGCGGGTGCAGGAGCTGCTCGAGCTCGTCGGCATCGAGCCCAGCCACGCGCAGCGCTACCCGCACGAGTTCTCCGGCGGACAGCGTCAGCGGATCGGCATCGCCCGCGCGCTCGCGCTCGATCCCAAGCTGCTCGTCTGCGACGAGCCGGTTTCGGCGCTCGACGTCTCGATCCAGGCACAGATCCTCAACCTCCTCAACGACCTCCAGGAGCGGCTCGGGCTTGCGTACCTCTTCATCGCACACGACCTCGCGGTCGTCCGCGCCGTCAGCGACCGCATCGCGGTCATGCGCCGCGGGAAGATCGTCGAGGTCGGCGACGCCGACGAGGTGTACGCCCGGCCGCAGCACCCGTATACGAAGGCGCTGCTCGCAGCCGTGCCCGTCGCCGACCCGCGGCGGATGCGCGAGGAACGTGAGCGCCGGCGCGCGATCCGCGCGGCGGCCGACGCGACCGCAGACGCAGCGGCGCCGTAGCCGCCCCGGCTCGCCGGGGCCGTGACCGTCCGGGATTGCCGGCGTGGACTGGCCGTTCGGATAGAGGTTGCGTGGCATCCGCGAACACCCGGATTCGATCGCGTCGAGGGTCGGGGATCCTGTCGCCTCTGGAATCAGACCGTGCGAGTCGTGACGGTCCCGCACGGCGCTTGCGAGGAGGATCGCGATGAGAAGCCCTGTCCGTCTTCTCGACCCGGCTCGTTTCGCTGCTGTCGCTGTCCTGGCCGGCGGGGTCGCGCTCGCGCTCGCGTCCGGCGCGTCTGCGACCTCCGGTCGTCTCGCCGTCGCGACGACGCCCACGGGGCCGACGATCGGCGGCCAGGCTCGCCAGGGCGGGTTCTTGGCCACGACGCTCGGCACGGTGCCGGTGGGTGCGCAGCCGCTGGTGCGATGGCTGCGCTGTGACGCCGCGGGCGCCGACTGCGTCGCGGAGCCGGATCTTGCGAACCTGGACCGGGGTCGTCCGTCCACCCAGCCGGCGACCTCGGAGAACCTGCGGTACCTCCTGAGCGCAGCCGATGTCGGCTCGACCATCCGTAGCGAGATCACCGCCGGCGCGACGGTGCAGCGCTCGGACGCGACGACGGTGGTCGCGTCCGTGGCCGGCCTGCCCTCGAGTGTTGCCCTGCCGTACGTCAGTGGGCCTGCGCCGCCTGCGGTGACGCTCACGGCGTCGGCCGGAACGTGGACGAACGCGCCGACGAGCTTTGCGTATCGCTGGGTCGACTGCGGGTATGCCGACCCGGCTTGCGGCTGGCGGACAGACACCTCGACCGTGCCGACGCTTCGCCTCCCATGGGACGACAACGACCGCAGCGTCAGGGTCCTCGTGACGGCCACCAACGCGGCCGGCTCCGTCCAGGCGCTGTCGGCCCCGTTCCGCTACAGCGCGCCGCTGTCGGTGTACGCGCTGCCGCATATCGGTGGTACGGCCGTCGTCGGCTCGCGGCTCTCCGTCACCGGGGGCGCCTGGTCGGGCTCGGTCGTCTCGGCACCCGGGCCGGAGGAATGGCTGCGCTGCGACGCGACCGGCTCGGGTTGCGTCGTCGTCGCCTCCGGCGTCTCGGGGGCGGGTTACGTCCCGACCGGCGCCGACGTCGGCGCGACGCTCCGCGCGACCTTGACGCTCCTCCCGTTCGGGGGCGGGGGCTCGCTCCACCTCGTGACGCCGCCGACGAGCCTCGTCGCCGCTGCAACACCGACCGGCAGGTGGCGGCGGTAAGGCCGACCGTATGTGCGGGCGGCGGGCACGGAAGCCCGCCGCCCCTCGACGATCGGGCCTGGCTGAGCGCTGCGAAGATGAGCGGGTGGAGCGGGTTCGGATCGACAGGTGGCTCTGGGCGGCGCGCTTCTTCAAGACTCGCGGCGCGGCGATCGAGGCGGTGGTCGGCGGCCATGTCCGGGTGGGCGGCGAGCGGGTGAAGCCCGCGAAGGAGATCCGGGTCGGCGACGTGCTCGAGATCCGGCGCGGCGAGGTCCGCTGGACCCTCGTCGTCACCGGCGTCGCCGAACGCCGCGGCCCCGCGAGCGTTGCGGCGACGCTGTACGAGGAGACGCCCGAGTCGCTCGCGGTGCGGGAGCGGGAGCGGCTCGAGCGGCGCCTCGCCCGCCCGCTCGGCGCCGACCTCGGAACGCGCCCGACGAAGCAGGCGCGACGCAGGATCGAGGCGCTGCGTCGCGGCGAGCGGCGCCGGCCGACGGCATAGGTCTCCCGCAACGTCCACGGAGTAGGCTTCCGGCATGAGGGAGATCGCCCCCGGTCTCTGGTATTGGGCTGCGTCGCACGAGCGCATCGGCATCGAGGTGAGCTCCTACTACCTCGC
>DATKQO010000099.1:0-11528 GCA_035532715.1 Gaiellaceae bacterium
CCAGACCGAGCTCGGGATCGCGTCGTCGAGGTTCGCGTCGGCGAAGACGAGGTTCGGGGACTTGCCGCCGAGCTCGAGCGTCAGCCGCTTGATCCCGTCGGCGGCGAGCTTCATGATCGCGCTCCCCGTCGCCGTCGAGCCGGTGAACGCAACCTTGTCCACGCCCGGATGCCGGACGAGGTACGAGCCCGTCGTCGGCCCGTCGGCCGGAACGATGTTGATCGCGCCGGCGGGGAAGCCGACCTCGCTCGCAAGCCCGGCGATGCGGAGGACGCTGAGCGGCGTCTGCGGATCGGGCTTGAGGACGACGGCGCAGCCCGCGGCGAGCGCGGGCGAAAGCTTCCAGACGGACATGAGCAGCGGGTAGTTCCACGGGACGATCTGCGCGCAGACGCCAACCGGCTCCTTCAGCGTGTAGCTCATGAGCGAGCCGCCGAACGGTTGCGAGCGGCCCGAGATCGAGCCGACGACCGAGGCGAAGAAGCGGAAGTTCTCGACGGCGCCGGCGACCTCGGCCTTGACCGAGGAGATCGCCTTGCCGACGTTCCGCGACTCGAGCTCCGCGAGCTCCTTGCGGTTCGCGGCGATCGCGTCGGCGAGCGCGTGGAGGAGACGGGCGCGCTCGTTCGCGGGCGTGCGTCCCCACGGGCCGTCGAGCGCCTCGCGCGCGGCGGCGACGGCGCGGTCGATGTCCGCCTCGCCGGCCATCGCGGCGCGCGCGAGCGGAGCGCCGGTCGCAGGCTCCGCGAGGTCGCGGATCTCGCCGGACGCCGGCTCGACGACCTCGCCGCCGATGAAGAGCCCGTACTCCTGTCCTGCGGTCACCGCCATGTCTGCGGAAACTAACGGTCCGGCCTAGGGCCTGCGCAGCCGACAGTTCTACTTGCGCGAGGTTGGCCCGCCCGATCCCGCTCGGTGTGCGGCGCCGCCGATGTACGCGAACGTTGCTTTGACGGTCCTCGCGACGGTCATCGTCACGACGCACTTGGCGGTGCCTGAACACGCCCCCGACCAGCCGGTGAACTTCGACCCTGACTTCGCCACGGCGGTCAGCGTCACCACTTTCCCCGCGGCGAAGGAGTGCGTGCACGTCGCCGTGCAGGAGACACCGGCCGGAAGACTCGTGATCCGCCCGCTCCCCTTGCCGAGTTTGAGCACCGTGAGAGGCTTGGTAAGGGCGAACGTCGCAGTCGGGGTGCGCGCAGACGTCATCGAGAGGTGACACGTCGTGCTCGGGCCTGTGCAGGCTCCTGACCATCTGGTGAACACGGAGCCGGATGCGGCACTGGCCGTCAGCGTGACCGACGTTCCGTGGGGGTATGTATGCGAGCAGGTCGATCCACAGCTGAGTCCCGCGGGGCTGCTCGTCACCGTGCCGACGCCGGCGCCCGATCTCGTGACGTTCAGGATCTCGGGAGGCGCGAACGCGGCGATGACGCTGCGGGCTTGGGTCATCGACACGGTGCAGGTGCCGAGGCCGGAGCACCCGCCGCCCGTCCAGCCCGCAAAGGCCGAGCCTGCAGTCGCCGTCGCCGTCAGCTGAACACTCGTCCCCTCGTCATAGGAGGAGGCGCACGTCGAGCCGCAGTCGATGCCCGTCGGGTTGGACGTGACGGTGCCAGTTCCGGCGCCGGCGTCGATGACAGTCAGTTTCTCCGACGGGGCAGTGATCGTCCACGTCTGGCTCGCTCCTACCGGGTCTTCGTCGGACGCCGCCTCGGTGTCTGTGGCTTTGACTTGGAACGTATGAGAGCCCAGGGCGAGGCTTGTGTACGTCGTCGGCGAGGCGCACGCGCTCCATCCGGCCCCATCGAGATTGCACGTGAACGTTGTGATGTCAGAGGCGTCCGAGTAGAACGTGAAGGTCGCGCTCGTGTCGCCTGTCGGATCGCTCGGACCGTTCTTGATCTTGGTGTCCGGCGGAGTGACCGTCCACGTCTCACTCGCTCCTACGGTGTCGACTTCCCCGTTCCAGACGCCTCTCACGTCGAACGTGTGAGAACCGGGACCCACGCCGGTGTAGTTCGCCGGAGAGGTGCAGGGCTGCCAGCCGGCATCGTCGAGGTTGCACTGGAACGTCGCGTCGACGGTAGTCGAAGAGAACCTGAACGACGGCTTCGTCGAGTCCGTCGTCGCCGCAGGGCCACTCGTGAGCTTGGTGTCGGGCGGCGAATCCCGACCGAGAACTTCGAAGCCTAGACCGCCGCCGGCGCCGACAAGCGCGAACACTTTCGTTCCGTCCGGGCTCAGAGCCAGGCCCCGTGGGGCTACTCCGCTTTGTGCCCACGCCCGCCACAGCTGGGCACTGCCGCGTTGGAACACCTCTACGCCCGTATGAATGTACGCCCCGTTCACCCCCACCGCGACGTACTGACCGTCGGCCGACCAGGCGACGGCATCCGGACCGAGCTCCGACGGATACATG
Source organism: Gaiellaceae bacterium (assembly GCA_035532715.1). Classification (GTDB taxonomy): domain Bacteria; phylum Actinomycetota; class Thermoleophilia; order Gaiellales; family Gaiellaceae; genus Palsa-739. The sequence continues at coordinate 2,426 of DATKQO010000099.1, forward strand.
AACCTCGTTCCGGACGAGCCCGTCGAGAACAACGCTGCGCACGAATAGGCGGCGAACAGGACGCCTGCGCCCAACGGGTCGACGCTGAAGTCCCGGAAGCTGCCGCACCCACCTCCCGGGAGGCTGGGTGTCCATGGCCCGGGCACCTGAACCGCCGAGCCACTCGAGACGTCGTATTCGGACAGGCCCCCGGACGCCTGCGCGGTCACGAGGATGTCATTGTTCGCGCCGCCCGAGGCGAGTTCCACGGATAAAAAGAGCGCAGGTGGTATGCCGCCGAGCTGCTGCTGGGCCACCCCGCTGCCATCGAAGTTCATAGTCGCGACGTAGCCGGAGCCGTAGCCGTTGTTGTCGGAGAACCAAAGCTCTCCGCCAGCGACGACGACGCTGTACGGACTCGGGAGGGGCGCGACCGAGAAACGGCTCGTCTCCGTCAACGTCTGGGTGTCGATCTCGCTAATCGCATCGGCGGCATTGAGCGCCACGTAGAGGTCGTGCGTTCCGGGGTTCAGCGCCATCGCCGTTGCCCCCGGCTCGCCCGTGATCGTCTTGACGATGGTGCCGTCGAAGTCGAGAACGACGATCACGGACTGATCCGGCCCGCCCGAGACGAAGATGTGCTGACCGACCGGGTCGACGACCATCGTGGGAGCAGTGATGGTCGATGGCAGCTGCGTCAGGCTGCCAGCAAGAGCCGGCGACGCGGAACCGACGAGCACGGCGCCCACGCAGAGCGCAACAGCGGCAACGCCCCGCAACAACCCCAATTTCCGAGCCGCCACCCAGGGATCCTAGCGCGGTCGGACGAATGAGCCAACTCAGCCTGCTGCTACTCCAAACTACGGTTGCGCTTGTCCGAGCGTTCCGTTTGACTCCCGGCAACGGCGGGCACCGAAGGAGGCGCGAGATGACGGATCAAGTCCAGGTCAAGGCAGCGCGTATCCCCGATCGAGACCGGCTGCTACACGCACTGCGTGAGGAGGGGCTCGACGCCGAGGCGCGCGACGAGCTCGAGATCGTCGTACCGATCGGCGAAGGCGGCGCCGCGGTCCTCCATCAGGTGGAGACGCTCGTCATCAGCGTCGGCGCGCCGTTCGTGCCGATCGAGCACGAGGGCGTGATCTACATCCGGCCGCCGGTCGGCTAGCCCAAAGACCGGTGGCAGCCACCGTGACGAACCCAACACGGAAGCGTGGCGGGCCTGTGCCGTACGGCTTGGTCAAAAGCCTTAGATCTCGTCACAAAGACGTGACTGGCTGCCACCGGCCGTCAGGAGCGCTCGAACAACGCGGCCTGGCCCTGGCCGACGCCGACGCAGAGCGTCGCGAGGCCGTAGCGGCCGCCGCGGCGGCGTAGTTCGTGCAGGAGCGAGACGACGAGCCGGGCGCCGCTCATTCCGAGCGGATGGCCGAGCGCGATCGCGCCGCCGTTGACGTTCACCTTCGCCGGGTCGAGGCCGAGCTCGCGGATCACCGCGAGGCTCTGGGACGCGAACGCCTCGTTCAGCTCGACGAGGTCGAGGTCGTCGATCGCGATCTCGCGGCGCTCCAAGACCTTCTTCACCGCCGGGATCGGCCCGACGCCCATCACGCGCGGGTCGACGCCCGCGACGGCGCTCCCGACGAACGCGCCGAGCGGCTCGACGCCGAGCTCTTTTGCCTTCTCCTCCGACGCGATCACGAGCGCCGCAGCGCCGTCGTTGATGCCTGACGCGTTGCCGGCCGTCACCGTGCCGCCCTCGCGGAATGCCGGCTTGAGCGCGGCGAGTTTCTCGAGCGTCGTGTCGGGGCGGGGATGCTCGTCGCGCGTCACGTCGCCGACCGCGACGAGCTCGTCCGCGAAGCGGCCCGCCTCGTCGGCGGCCGCCCAGCGACGCTGCGACTCGAGCGCGAACGCGTCCTGATCCTCCCGCGAGACGCCCCAGCGCTCGGCGACGTTCTCGCCCGTCTCGCCCATCGACTCCGGAGGAAACAGCTCGACGAGCTTCGGATTCGTGAAGCGCCAGCCGAGCGTGGTGTCGTACAGCGGCCGGTCGCCGCGCTCCCACGGCTTCGCCGCCTTCGGCGTGACGAAGGGCGCGCGCGTCATCGACTCTTCACCACCGGCGACGAAGAGATCGCCGTCGCCCGCGATCACGGCGTGACACGCGCCGACGACGGCCGCGAGGCCGGAGGCGCACAGCCGGTTGACCGTCACGCCGGCGACCGAGTCGGGAAGCCCGGCGAGCAGCGCCGCCATCCGCGCGACGTTGCGATTGTCCTCGCCGGCCTGGTTCGCGGCGCCGAGCCAGACGTCCTCGATCTCCCCCGCCGGAACGCCGGCCCGCGCGACCGCCTCCTTGATCGCGATCGCCGCGAGATCGTCGGGACGGACGCCGGCGAGCGCGCCGCCGTAGCGGCCGATCGGCGTGCGAACGGCGGAAAGGATGACTGCGCGACTCACGCCGGTGAGTCTAGGCAGCAGCGGTGGCGCGACCGAGCAGCCGCTCGATCGCGACGAGCCCTTCGTCGCCGATGTCGATGCTGTTCTCGTTCACGTAGAGCGCGATGTGCGCGGCGCACACGTCGTCGGACATCTCCTGCGCGAGCGAGCGGACGTAGTCGCGACTCGCCTCCGGGTGGGCGAACGCGTACTCGACCGAGGCGCGAATCGCGGCCTCGGCGGCGTCGATGAGCTCGGGCTCGAGGTCCGTGCGCGCGAAGATCCCCGCGAGCGGAACGGGCAAGCCGGTGTCGCTCTCCCACCACTCGCCGAGATCGGCCACGGCGACGAGGCCGTGGTCGCGATACGTGAACCGGCTCTCGTGGATGATCAGCCCCGCGTCGACGTCGCCCGCGACGACCGCGGCGAGGATCTCGTCGTAGCGGACCTCGACGACGTCGCCGAGAGCGGGAGCGGCAAGCCGGAGGAGGAGAAAGGCGGTCGTCTCGCGACCAGGCACGGCGATCCGGCCGGCAGCCGCCTCCGCGAGAGACCGCGCCGTGCGCGCGACGACGAGCGGCCCGACACCGCGCCCGAGCGCCGCGCCGCTGCGAAGCAGCCGGTAGCGATCGCCGGTTGCGGCCGCGGCGCCGAAGCTCAGCTTCGAAAGCTCGAGCTCGCCCGCCGCCGAGCGCCGGTTCAGCTCCTCGATGTCGTAGAGGACGCGCTCGACGTCGAACGGCGAGTCGACGACCCCGTGCGCGAGAGCGTGAAAGGCGAACGCGTCGTTCGGGCAGGGTGTGAAGCCGAAGCGGAGCCGCATCCGGCTTGGACTATTGCAAGTCGTGCCCGCGGCCTGCGGCACGCACCGGATACGAGTGCCGGTGGCGGCGAGCGGAATGCTCGCCGCCACCGTCTTTCCTCGGCCCGTCAGCCCGTGACCGGGGGTGTGAACACACCGGTGATGCCGATGCGCGCCGTGTTACAGCTCTTGCTCGCCAACGGCACGAAGACGAGCACACCGGCCTTCTTCGGCTTCAGCGTCAGCTTGATCACGCCGTTGACGTTCGAGTGCCTCGTGACGATGTTGATCTTCGGGCCCTTGACTCTGACGTGCACTCCCGCCACGGCCTTGCCGTGCTGCCTGAGGTGAAGCGTGAGCTTGACCTTGCGATCGACGTACAGCTGCTTCGGCTGCACCTTGGCGACCGCGACGCAGTACGTGGGTGGCTCGAACGGCCCGACGACCAGGACCGCCGCACTGGCCTGGTTGTTGGCCGTGTTCGTCTCCGGTAGGTCGCCGCTCACGATGGCGTTGTTCACCTGATTGCCGGTGATGCTCGGCTTGGTGACGAGCGTGATCACCACCGTCTCGTCGGCCGCCATCGTGCCGATGGCGCAGTTCACGACACCGGCGACGCCCGTGCACGAGCCCTTCGTCGCCGTCGCGGAGACGTAGGTGTTCCCGCCCGGCAGAGGATCCGTGACTGTGACGTTGGCGTCCTCGCTCGGCCCGCTGTTGGTCACCGTCATCGTCCAGGTGATGTTCCCGTCCCCGAGCGTCAGCGGGTCAGGAGAGCCGAGCTTCGTGATCGCGAGGTCGGCCACCGACTGCACACAGGTCGAGGCGCTCGCCGTGTCCGGCTCCGCGTTGCTCCCGGTGACGGATGCGGTGTTATCCACCGCACCTCCCTCCGGGCACATGCCTCCGGTAGCGGCCGACGTCGTCGAGGTGACGTGGACGGTGAAGGTCGAGGTCGCCTCCGCCGTCTCGGCCGGAACGGTCACCGGGCCGCAGGACAGAACGCCGGCCGTGATCGTGCACGGCGCGCCCCAGCCCGTGCCTTGAGATGCGATCGACCAGGACAGGCCGGAAGTCGCGGGCAACGTGTCAGCGAGAACGACGTCCTGGGCCGCTGCAAGCCCCGTGTTGAACACGGTCACGGTGAACCCGATGGACTCACCCACTTGCTGTTGCGGCGCGTCGGCCGTCTTCGCGACCGAGAGCTCAGGACTCGCCGGGATCGGCACCGTCTCGGTGCTGTCGGACGGTGGTGTCTGGTCGCTGTCGACGGTCGCCGTGTTCTTCACCTCACCCCTGTCGAGATCCGCCTGGGTCAGCGTGTAGCTGGCGGCGCAGGTGAGGGTCGCCGTGGGAGCGAGGGTCACGGGCTGCGGCGGCCGGCAGGTCAGGGCGCCGAGCTTCGGATCCGTGATCACGACGTTCGTCAGCGTCACGTTGCCTGTGTTGGTGGCGGTCAACGTGTAGTTGATCTCGTCACCGACGTTGGGGAGATTCGCCGGCGGCACGACCGTCATGTCCAGTACTCCGTGCTTCTCCAGGCTCAAGGCTGGCGACTGATTCGCCGGGATCGACAGCGACGACGTGTCCGTCACGTTCGCGCCGACCGGCGGCTTGCCGCTCGCCGTGCCCGTGTTCTCGACCTTGCCGCTATCGACGTCGGCCTGTGTCGTCGTGTACGTGGCCGTGCAGGTCAGGCTCTTGCCCGGCAACAACTTCGTCGCCGTGCAGTTGAGCGCCGACAGACCCGGCATCGGATCCGTCACGTTGACCGGATCAAGGGTCACATTGCCGGAGTTCGTGACCGTGTACGTGTACGTCACCAACACGCCATCAGCCGCGAAGCCGGTCTTGTCCGCCGACTTCACGATCCCGATGTCCGGCGACTGCGCGAGCGGCTTCGTGAGCGTGTCGTCGTCGGTGACCGGGCCGGCGGACTCCGTCGTCCCGTCGACCACCGCCTTGTTGGCGAGCACACCCGCATCGACGTCGGACTGCTTGACGGTGTACGTCGCCGTACACGCCGTCGACGCGCCGACGGCCAGCGAACTCACCGGACAACCGATCGCCGACAAGCCCGGCAACGGATCGGTCACGACAAAGCTCGTGATCGTCACATCGCCCGTGTTCGTGACCGCGAAGCTGAAGGCAACCACGTCGCCGACCTTCGTCGACCCGGTCGCGTTCGAGCTCTTCACGATGTGGATCGCGGGATGCTGCGTGAGCGGCGACGACAGCGAGTCGTCGTCCGTGACCGGCCCCGCCGTCTCCGTCTCGCCGTTCACCACCGCCGTGTTGGCGAGCACACCCGTGTCGACATCGGACTGCTTCACGGTGTAGGTCGCCGAACACGCCGTCGACGCGCCGACCGCCAGCGAGCTCACCGGACAGCTGATCGCCGACAAGCCCGGCAACGGATCGGTCACAACAAAGCTCGTGATCGTCACATCACCGGTGTTCGTGACCGCGAACCCGAACGTCACGACATCCCCGGCCTTCGTTGACGCCGACGTATCCGAGCTCTTCACGATCTGAATCCCAGGATGCTGCGGGGCCGAGATGGTGATGTCGCGGCAGACGTCGGCGGTGAACGCCTCCCCGAAGACGTCGCCGTACGTTGCATGGAACTTGCCGAAGTTCGTCAGGCCCTGCGTGGTCAAGGCGGACGTGTCGACCGAGACCTTGAACGTCACCGCAGTCGCTCCTCCGGCCACGTCGCCCAGGCCGGCCGGCCATGTGAGCGTCTGCCCATTCACGACAGGCTCGACCGGCGATCCTGAACCCGGGACGTAATGGAAGGGAGCAGCCAGCTGCACGCTGACGTTGTCGACGTTGGTCGCAACGCTCCCGCCGCTATTCGCGATGGTCGCAGTGAGCAGCCCCTTCCCGTTCTGCGGGAATGTGGGCGGAGAGAGCGTCATGTCGAGCTTCGCAACTGCGCTGCCGTTGAAGAACAGCGAGTTGTAGAAGGCGCGGAGATACGGCGCCTCGGCGTTTCCGGAGTACGGGACGGCCGTCGAGAAGGAGTGGCCGCCGATGTACGTCAGCTTCCCGAGACCGGTGCCGTCGTGGTACGTGCCCGAGAGGATGTTGTCCTGGTCGACGGCGGCGTCGAAGTAGCCCACGCGCTCGGTGCCCGGCCAATACGAAGGCGCACCGGTACCGGTCGCCGGCCACGTCTGCACTGCGCCGCCCGGCAGCGTCTGCGCGACCGCGGTCGGCACGCTCTGCGCGACGGGGAGGCCCGCCGACGCCGGATTGACCCTCCACGTGCCGCCGCCCGTGCTGTTCGAGATTGTGTCGAACCCCGAGCTCGTGAGGAACCCGCCCGGCTTGCCACCCGGTAGCGACGTCGCGAAGAGCGACTTCACCGCCGTGTTCCCGTTCACGGTCAGGTCCTGGATCGCGTTCTCGTTGCTGAGGATCGAGTGGCAGAGCGCGGTCCAACCTCCACCCTGGTTGACGAACGTGTCGAGCTGCGCGTACGCCCGGGTCCCGAGGCTGCTCGGGTCGGAGAGCGAGTACGAGTAGCCCCCGTTGTGCGGAGTGACGAACGTGTCGAATTTGCGCTGCAGGCACACGCTGCCCTGCGTGAACAGCCCGCCGTTCGCGATTGCGGTCTCGTCGAGGATGCTCGGCGAGTTCTTCGTCCACTCGTTGCCTGCCGAGTCGGGAATTCCGGCGGCGTTGTAGTAGGCGATGGCGATACTCGCGTTGACCTCCTCGTTCGCGATCCGGGGAGCGCTGCGCAGCGTGACGTTCACGTCGGCCCCGAACCCGGTGAGCGCCTCGTGGACGTTCGGCTGATTCCCGTTCGCCGCCCACCAGGACTGGATGAGCGGGAGCGCCACGGCCGCATCGGCGCTGTCGATGATGAACGGGCCTCCCGCGTACGACCACGAGCCGAGCGCCGTTCCGGTGCGCGCGTCCTTCACGCTGCCGACGGTGAAGTCGGCGGTGGTCGTGGCCGTCTTGCCCTCGAGAATCCCCCAGTGCACCGGCACGCCGTTCTCCAGCAGCCGGTACAGGAGACCGTACGACTTCCACATCCCGGCGTTCTGGTTGAACGACGCGTGGTTGCCCGTCGTGTCGGTGTCCATCGGGATGATCAGCGATCCCGCGCCGAAGTTCGACGCTGCCGCAGGCGCCGGCCCAGCGCTCGCGAGCGCGGCCGACGCAAAGCCGATGACGCACGCAACAGCGAGCGCCCATACCGCCCGGCGCAGGGAAACCTTCATGCCAAGCCGTACACCGTCACGTTGTGCATTCATCGTCATCCGCTCCCGTCTCGAACGTGTCGTTGTCCTGCCCCGTCCGGGGCCGGCGATCGGGAGACTCAGCAGTCCGGCGACAAGGGAAAGACACCTTCGTCACCGAGGCTCGACCGAGCGAACCGCCCCCAAGACGCGCCGCAATTCCTCCTCCAGTCTTTCCCCCGGGTGGTCCCCCCGTCGGGATCACCCAAGATCGGGGAAAACCCTGATCTAGGGATTCAGATTCAGCGCGACTCGAGCCGTGCAACGACCGCCGCCGCGGCGGCGATGTCCCACGCCGCGAGGCCGTTCGACTTGAAGACGACGACGTCCTCATCGGACTGGCGCCCCGCGACCTGACCGGCGACGACCGCCTGCAGCTCGTGCACCTCGAGCCAGTCGAGGACGCCGGACGCGATCGGCTCGATCAGATCGGCGGACTCGAGCTGCGCGTTCTCGCGCGAGTCGCAGCAGACGAACGCCGCACGCTCGAGAACGGCGTTGTCGAGCTCGCGCCGGCGGCCGTCGTTCGCGCCGACGGCGCAGACGAGCGCGCCCGGCCGCAGCCACTCGCCCCGCAGCACCGGATCCTTCGACGTCGTCACGGTGACGACGACGTCGCACTCGCCGGCGTCGCGGTGACTCTCGCCTTGCTCCGCGCCGTGCTCCTCGCAGAACGCCGCGAGCCTCTCCGCGTTGCGGCAGTACGCGACGACGCGCTCGAGACCCGGGAGCGCCGCGCGGATCGCGGCGAGCTGCGACTCCGCCTGCCAGCCGCAGCCGATCAGACCGAGGCTGCGCGCGCCGCTCCGCGCGAGGTACTTCGCGGCGACGCCGCTCGCAGCGCCCGTGCGGAGCTGGCCGAGCTTGTCCGCCTCGATCACGGCGACAAGCTCCGGCGAGTCGGTGCGGAAGAGAAGAACGACGAAGCGCGCACCGTCGCGGAAGCCCGCGTAGACCTTCGCGCCGGCGTAGCCGAGCCCGAGATCCGCCGCCGCCATCACGGCGAGCGAGCCCTCTTCGAGCCCGAGCCGGTAGCGCGGCCGGTTCTCGACCGAGCCGGCCGCCATGCGCCCGAAGCACGCCTCGACCGCTTCCACGGCGTCCTCCGGGGACAGGAGATCGGCCACCTCGCGCTCGGTTATGTAAAGCGGCATTGACGGGATTCTCGCGAGAGTGTCGAGGCTTCGCCGCAATACCGTCAAACGGCCGAAATGCGCCGGTGGACGCGGCTACGTTCGACCGATGAAGCCGACAACACTCTCCGTTCCCGCGCTGGCCACTCTCGTTCTGGCCGCGGCCGTGCTCGCCCTCGCCGGATCAGCCACGGCGGGCGGCACCCAGATCTACGCCAAGGGCGTCCCGCTCTGCAAGCCGCAGCGTCATCGCGCGGCCTGCGACGCGATGCGACGCGTACTCGTCCGGCCCGGCACGCGAGGCGCGCGGCGGCTCGTGACCCTCCCCGCAGGCACTACGGGCCCGAGCGGCGGCCTGACGCCGGCCGACATCACGAGCGTCTACGGCCTCGGCGGAACCGGCAGCGGCCAGACGGTTGCGATCGTCGACGCATACAACGACCCGAAGATCGACTCCGACCTCCAGACCTTCGATGCGCAGTACGGCCTAG
>DATKQO010000100.1:0-7014 GCA_035532715.1 Gaiellaceae bacterium
AGCTTCGACTCGAGGATGAGGACGATCCCGAGCGCAAAGAGGACGAGGCCGGCAGCGAGGCTCGCCAGGCGCGCGGTGCGACCGCCGCGAACACGCGGGTGCGTCTTCGTCTAGAGCCCGAACGGGTTGAAGAGGCGCTGCACGCTGCGGGTTGCCACGGCCACGAGATCCGGAAAATACCGGTTGACGCGGGCCGTCGTGCAAACGATACTTTGGATCCGAGAAACGGGAGGAGGTTTGGTCTCCCGGCCGAATGGCGAGATAATCGGATCCAAGGCGCGCGAGCGAGAGGAGACGGCGATGTCCAGCATGATCCAGGTCGAGGCGGCCAGGATCCCGGATCGGGACCGGCTGCTCCGCGAGCTCAGGGAGTACGGCCTCGACGCGCGCGCCGTGGACGAGATCGGGATCGAGGTGCACTCCGAGGACGACGCGCAGGCGGTCTCGGACGAGGTCTTCGCCGAGGTCGAGCGCGTCGTCATGAGCATCGGCGCCTCCTTCGTGCCGACGAAGCACCAGGGCGTGATCTACATCCGGCCGCCGGTCGGATAGCGCGCTCGCGCCGTCGAACGAAGGCCGAACCGGCCTGAGACACGACCGAACGGCCCACGTCCCGTGGCTGCCACCGGACGGGGCTGCGCCGGGCATGTCGGATAGGTGCAGCTCGTTTCGCTCTACGGGACGCCGCTCCCTGCGGAGCGAAGCAAGGCGTCAGCGCTCGAAGAGCGCGGCCTGGCCCTGGCCGACGCCGACGCACAACGTCGCGAGACCGTAACGGCCGCCGCGGCGGCGCAGCTCGTGCAGGAGGGAGACGACGAGACGCGCGCCGCTCATCCCGAGCGGATGACCGAGCGCGATCGCGCCGCCGTTCACGTTCACCTTCGCCGGGTCGAGGCCGAGCTCGCGCACGACGGCGAGGCTCTGCGACGCGAAGGCCTCGTTCAGCTCGACGAGATCGATCACGCCGATATCGATGCCGGTGCGCGCGAGCACTTTCTGCACCGCCGGGATCGGCCCGATGCCCATCACGCGCGGATCGACGCCGGCCGCCGCACTGCCGAGATACGTCCCGAGCGGCTCGACGCCGAGCTCTCGCGCCTTCTCCTCCGACGCGATCACGAGCGCGGCGGCGCCGTCGTTGAGACCGGACGAGTTGCCCGCGGTGACGGTGCCGCCCTTGCGGAACGCCGGCTCGAGCGCGGCGAGCTTCTCGAGCGTCGAGTCGGGCCGCGGATGCTCGTCGCGCACGACGTCGCCGACCGCGACGAGCTCGTCGTCGAAGCGGCCGGCATCGGCCGCCGCCGCCCAGCGCTGCTGCGATGCGAGCGCGAACGCATCCTGATCCTCGCGCGACACGCCCCACCGTTCCGCGACGTTCTCGCCGGTCTCGCCCATCGCCTCGAGCGGGAACATCTCCTCCATGCGCGGATTCGGGAACCGCCAGCCAAGCGTCGTGTCGTACATCGTCCGGTCGCCGCGCGGAAACGCCTTGTCGGGCTTCGCGGTGACGAACGGCGCGCGCGACATCGACTCGACGCCGCCCGCGACGAAGAGGTCGCCTTCGCCGGCGATCACCGCGTGACAGGCGCCGACGACGGCGGAGAGCCCGGACGCGCAGAGACGGTTCACCGTCACGCCGGCGACGGAGGCCGGCAGCCCCGCGAGGAGCGCACCCATGCGCGCGACGTTCCGGTTGTCCTCGCCCGCCTGGTTGGCGCAACCGAACCACACCTCTTCGATCTGCCCCTCCGGCACGCCGGAGCGGTCGACGGCCTCGCGAATCGCGAGCCCCGCGAGGTCGTCCGGGCGGACACCGGAAAGGGCGCCGCCGTAGCGGCCGACCGGGGTACGCACTGCTGCGAGAACGACTGCGCGCGGCACGGCGATCAGGCTACTGGACGGGCGGTGTCGCCTACACTCCGATGGTGTCGCAGGAGCCGCTGACCGAGGCGATCCAGCACTACCTCCGCGAGATCTACAAGCTTGGCCAGGCAGGCGGGCGGGTTTCCGTCACGGCGCTCGCGAGAGCGCAGAGCGTCTCGCCGGCGTCGGCGAGCGCGATGGTGAAGAAGCTCGACGCGCTCGGCCTCGCCGAGCACGTGCCGTACCGCGGCGTCTCCCTCACCCCGTCGGGTGAACGCGTCGCGCTCGAGGTGATCCGCCACCACCGGCTGCTCGAGCTCTATCTGGCGGAGACGCTCGGCGTCGACGTCGCAGACGTCCACGACGAGGCCGACCGGCTCGAGCACGCGATCTCGGAAGAGCTCGAGGCGCGGATCGACCGCGCACTCGGCTTTCCGACGCACGGCCCGCACGGGGACCCGATCCCCGACGCGAACCTGCGCTGGCCGCGCAGCAGGTCCGCCTAGCGCCCGAAGAACCAGGCCTCGAGCGGCTTCAGCACCTCCGCGCGCGTGAACGGACGGCACTGCTCACTCCGCCCGTCGCCCTCGGAGACGGTGAGGTCGTCCTCGAGGGCCGCGTTTGCCTGCTCGAGCGTGTCGGCGAGCTCGAATCCCTCGAAGATGTAGTCGTCGGGCCGCGGCTCGTGGGAGTTCCGTCGCTCGGGGTTCAGGGCACGGCCGACCGCCCAGAGCGCCCCTGCCTTCCGCTCGACCCAGATGACGACGTGCTCCTCGTTCCCGGCGTCGTCGACCCCTCGGAGCACCCGCTCCGCGAACCTTCCGCGGTCGGACGAGACGTGCACTGCTTCGACTATACAATCGCTCCGTGCTCAAGCTTGGCAGCTTCCTGAAGAGCCCCTTCTCGTTTCTCTTCGCAAAGACCTCTGTGGAGGAGCAGGTGATCGCCTATCTGACGCGGGAACACGCGCGCGGGCGGCGAGCCTCCGAGATCCTTCAGGACCGCTACATCCAGAACCGGCTCACGCCGGAGCAGCAGGCGCGTCTGCTCGACCGCCCCGAGGTCGTGCACGCACTCGGCGAGCACGACGTCGATTCCGCGCGGCAGTCACTCGACACGCTCCCGCACTAGAGCGACAGCTCGCGCCCGACGCCGCGCTCGCGTGCGCGCTCGACGACGGCGACCGCGGCCGCGACGTCCCACGCGGCGAGACCGTTCGACTTGAAGACGACGACGTCGTCGTCCGACTGCCGTCCGAGTGTCGCGCCCGCGACGACCTCCTGCAGCTCGTGCACTTCGAGCCAGTCGAGCACGCCGGCCGCGATCGGCTCGATCAGGTCGGCCGACTCGAGACGGGCGTCCTCCACCGAATCGCAGCAGACGAAGCGTGCCCGCGCGAGCACCTCGTTGTCGAGCTCGCGGCGGCGGCCGTCGTTCGCCCCGACGGCGCACACGAGCGCGCCGGGGCGGAGCCAGTCGCCGCGCAGCACCGGGTCGGACGAACCCGTCACCGTGACGACGACGTCGCATTCGGCGCAGTCCTGGTTGCTGTCGCCCGGCTCGGCGTCGTGGCGCGCGCAGAACGCGCGCAGCTTCTCCTCGGTGCGGCAGTACGCAACGACGCGTTCGATGCCGGGAAGCGCGGCGCGGATGCACGCCACCTGCGACTCGGCCTGCCAGCCGCAGCCGATCACGCCGAGGCTCGTCGCGCCGGAGCGCGCGAGGTGGCGCGCGGCGACGCCGCTCGCCGCGCCGGTGCGGAGCTGGCCGAGCTTGTCCGCGTCGATGACGGCGACGAGCTCCGGCGTGTCCGTCCGGAAGAGCAGCACCTCGAAGCACGCGCCGGTGCGGAAGCCCGCGTACACCTTCGCGCCGGCGTAGCCGAGCTCGAGGTCGGACGCGGCCATCACCGCGAGCGCGCCGCCGTCGAGCCTCAGGCGGTCGCGCGGCCGGTTCTCGACCGCTCCCGCAGCGAGACGCCGGAAGCACGCCTCGATCACCTCCACCGCCTCGGCGTAGGAGAGCAGCCCCGCGACGTCGGACTCCGTCAGATGGATCGGCACGCCCTGATTCTCGCAGTCTTGACATGTGACTGTTTGGCCCGGCCCCTCCCAGGAGCGGCGGCCCGCCCGACCGGTCTGTTACGAATGACGGCCGTGCGCGCCGTGCTTCCGACGGGCCTCGCCGCCCTCGCACTCGCCTTTCCGGCGGCCGCAGCCGACTGGCACCCCGGCCGCGGATGGCTCGCGCAGGCGCAATGCATCCACCTGAAGGAGGCCGCCTGGACCGCGAACACGGGCAACGGCTACTTCGGCGGGATGCAGTTCATGGCGGCGACGTGGCGACACGTCGGCGGCAAGGCGGATCCCGCGTTCGCGCATCCGGGCGATCCCGCCTATCCGTTCTCCGCGACGCCGGCCGAGCAGCTGTACCGCGCGTGGCGGCTCTGGAGACGGGACCACGGCACATGGCGCTCGTGGGGCTCCGTCGGCGCATCGTGCTCGTCACCGCGGCCACGCAACGCCGGGACCTAGCTTCGCGTGATGCGCCCGGCAAGATTCGAACTTGCGACCTCTGCCTCCGCAGGGCAGCGCTCTATCCCCTGAGCTACGGGCGCGGGGAACGCGTCAGTGTAGCCGCGCTCAGCCGCGGCGCAGCAGGCGCGCGACGAGGCCCGGCTGCCGCGGTTGCGTCTTGCGCCACTCGTCGTAGCTCGGCAGCCTCCCGTCACGCCGCGCGGCGGCGGCGCACTCGGCGTGCGCATGACGCCTCCGGCTCGTGTCGCCCTCCGGCGAGAGCAGGACGTGCGGGCTCATCGCGTGCAGCCGGTAGCCGCAGAGCGGACAGCGATAGCTCGCCGGCTTCTTGCTCTGCGCCCGGCGGACCGCCCACCAACCCGCGGGCTCAAGCCGGGGCATGCGCAGGCTCGAGGCGCGCGTCCTCGGGCACCTCGGTGCGCACGTATGCGAGCGCCACCACCGAGCCGTCGGCCCTCCGCGCCGCGCTCGTCACGCGGCCGACCGTCTTGCCGCCGGCGACGAGCTCCGCCTCGGCACCGGGCAACTGCTCGAGCTCGAGCACGCGCAGGCCGCGGTTCGGATGCCCGCGGTAGTGCAGCCGCGCCACCGGCTCCTGGCCCGGGTAGCAGCCCTTGCCGAAGTCGACGTGCGTCACGTCGAGCCCGGCCTCGGCGGGGAGGATCCGGTCGTCGATCTCGCGCCCCCAACGCGGCACGCCTGCCTCGATCCGGCGCAGCTCGAGCGCGCCCGCGTCGAGCGTCGGCGAGAGCTCCGCGTCGAGCAGCTCGCGCGCACCCGCGAAATCCGTCGCAAACCCTTCGCCGCCGAACACGAGAAACGACGCATGCTCCTCCAGCTCGACCTCGCAGCGCGCGCGCAGCCGCATGCGCGCAAGCAGCGCACGCACGACCTCGCCGAGCTCGGGCTCGGTCAGAACGAGGAAGTCCGCCTCGCCCCGACGGAGAACGACGAGCGGGGCGATCACGCGCGCCTTCGCCGTCAGCAGCAGCGCCGGGCACGCCTCGCCGGCGCCGAGCTGCGCGACGTCGTTCGAGACCATCCGCTGCAGGTAGTCCGCCGCGTCGGGCCCCGACACGCGCACGTAGGCGCGCTCTCGTCTGGCTACGTCCACGCCTATTAGTCTAGGAACCGATGCCTCTCTTCCGGAGCAAGGCGGAGGACAAGGTCAGGCAGGCCGGCTTCGACCCGGCTCGCCTCCCGCCCGGCCAGTACCTCACCGAGAAGTGGCCGGTGCTTCACGCGGGCGACGTCCCCGCGGTCGACCTCGCAGCGTGGAGGCTCGACGTGACGGGCGAGGTCGCCGAGCCGCTCAGCCTCTCCTACGACGCGCTGGCCGCGCTGCCGGCGACCGAGGTGACGACCGACATCCACTGCGTCACCCGCTGGAGCCGCTTCGACGCGCACTTCAGGGGCGTCCATTGGAGCGAGCTCGCGCGGCTCTGCGGCCCCGAGCCGACCGCGCGCTTCGCGATCGCGCACGCCGAGCAGGGCTTCACCGCGAACGTGCCGCTCGCCGCGCTCGAGGACGCGCACGCGCTCGTCGTCTACGAGGCCGACGGTGCGCCGCTGACGCCGGACCACGGCGGGCCCGTCCGCCTGCTGATCCCGTCGAGGTACCTCTGGAAGAGTGCCAAGTGGCTCACCGGGATCGAGCTCTCCGCGGTCGACAAACCGGGCTTCTGGGAGCGCTACGGCTACCACAACGACGCCGACTTCCTGCGGGAGCAGCGCTACGGCTTCTGAAAAGAGGGACTAAAGTCCCGCCGCCGCCGGCCGATATCTGGGGTACCCACCTCCCCACCCACGTGGACGAAGCGGCGCCCTCCCCGGCGCCGCTTCCCTTTTCAACGGCGAAGGGCCGGCGTGAGCCGGCCCTTCGCGCGTCCTGCAGAGCCGTGAGGCTCGTTACATCATCCCGCCCATGTCGGGCATACCGCCGCCCATGCCGGCCCCGGCCTTCTCGGGAGCCTCGGCGACGATCGCCTCGGTGGTGAGGATGTTCTTCGCGATCGACGCCGCGTTCTGCAGCGCCGAGCGGGTGACCATCGTCGGATCGCCGATCCCGGACTTGAGGAGATCCTCGAGCTCGCCGGTCTCGATGTTGATGCCCCAACCCGTCTTCGCGGCGCGCACCGACTGCACGATGACGGAGCCCTCGAGGCCCGCGTTCGCCGACAGCTGGCGGAGCGGCTCCTCGAGCGACTTGAGGATGATCTGCGCACCCGTGCGCTCGTCGCCCTCCAGGTCGCCGAGCACCTTGTCGCGGACCGCGTCCGCGGCGTTGATGAGCGCGACGCCGCCGCCCGGGACCTGACCCTCTTCGAGGGCCGCCCGTGCAGCCTGCAGCGCGTCCTCGACGCGGTGCTTCTTCTCCTTCATCTCGGTCTCGGTCGACGCTCCGACCTTCACGACCGCGACGCCGCCCGACAGCTTCGCGAGGCGCTCCTGGAGCTTCTCGCGATCGAAGTCCGAGTCGGTGTTCTCGATCTCGGCCTTCAGCTGCTTGATGCGGCCCTTGATGGCGTCCGTCTCGCCGGCGCCGTCGATGATCGTCGTCGAGTCCTTGTCGACGACCACGCGGCGGGCGTGCCCGAGCTGCGAGAGCTTCGTG
>DATKQO010000101.1:0-3185 GCA_035532715.1 Gaiellaceae bacterium
CGCCGGGAGCGCCGCGCCGCCGGGCGTCGCCGCCGGGGCCGCCGGCGCGGCCGCGGATGCCGACAGGGGCGGCGCGGGCGCCGGTGCGGGTTCCGGCGCGAGCGCGGGCGCCGGTGCCGGCGCGGATTCCGGTGCCGGCGCGGATTCCGGCGCAGGCGCGGATTCCAGCGCAGGCGGCGCGGCGGGCGCGGGCACGGCCGGCGCGGCGGCCGCCGAGGGCGCGGACGGCGTGGCCGGCGCGGGCGCCGGGATCGGCGCCGCGGCCCCGAGCACGGGCAGGAACGCAAGCGGATCGAGGTACCCCTGCGCGTCGGAGGCGGTGCGCACGCCGAGGTGGACGTACGGCCCCGCGACCTCGGGCGTCCCGCTCGGTCCGACCGTCCCGACGACCGCTCCCTCCTCGACCGCGGCGTTACGCGAGACTCCGATCGAGCCCAGGTGGGTGAGCGTGACCGAGAGCCCGTCCGGCGTGTCGATCGTCACCGTCGAGCCGCTCGTCGGCACCGTACCCGCGAAGCTGACGACGCCCGCCGCAGGCGCGAGCACCGGCCCACCGGCCGCCGGCGCACCGACGTCGACGCCGCGGTGCTGCCCGGCCGCGTACGGATGCGCGGAGTCGAAGGAGAAACCCTGCAGCACCGGTCCGCTCACAGGCCACGTCCACGCCTGAGCGGACGGGACCCAGAGCACGAGCAGGAGGACGATCGGAGCGAGCCGTCGCATGTGCGCACACCGCCTTTGTTGTCTCGATAGTAAACACCGAGGCCACGGTAGCAGGGGCTCCGGCTGTTGTCAATCCTGACTACAGCGAGCCGCGATAGAGGCGGTTGCGGGCGACGCCGGTGAGGCGAGAGACGAGCTCTGCCGCCCGCTTGCGCGGCACGCCCGCCTCGACGAGCTCGGAGACGACCGCGAGGGCTTCGCCGTCTCGCCCGTCGCCCGCAGGGGCCGCCGGCCCGACGACAAGCGTGATCTCGCCCTTCGGCGGCTCGGCGAAGCGTGCCGCCAGCTCGGCGGCGCTGCCGCGCACGACCTCCTCGAAGCGCTTCGTCAACTCGCGGCAGACCGCGACCGGCCGCTTTGGATCGGCGGCCGCGAGCGAGCGCAGCGTCGCCGGGAGCCGCTGCGCCGACTCGAACGCGACGGCGGGCCACGGCCACCCCCGCAGCTCGTCCCAGAGCTCCGCCCGCCCCTTCTCCCCGCGGGGCAGGAAGCCGAGGAACTGGAACCTCCCGCCGACGAGGCCCGACGCGACGAGCGCCGTCTCGACCGCGGATGCGCCCGGGAGAACGGTCACCGGCACGCCGGCGTCGAGTGCCGCGCGCACGATCCGCGCGCCGGGATCGGAGACGCCGGGCATCCCCGCATCCGAGACGAGGGCGACCCGCTCGCCGGCCGCGAGCCGCGGCAGCAGCTCGGCCGTACGCGCCGCCTCGTTGTGCTCGTGGTAGGAAAGAAGGCGCGCCTCGATCCCGTGCCGCTCGAGCAGGCCGCGCGTGTGCCGCGTGTCCTCGCAGAGAACGACGTCCGCGGCGCGCAGCTCCGCGAGCACGCGCAGGGTCACGTCCTCGAGGTTGCCGATCGGCGTCGCGCAGACGGCGAGCGGCATCAGGGCGCGTCGAGCGCCTCGAACGCGACGAACCCCGCGCCGATCGAGCCTGCGGCAGTGCCGAGCTCGGCCGGGGCGACGCGCACGACGTCGCGCATCGGCCGGAGCGCCTCGCGCCGCATCACCTCCTCCGCGCGCGGGATCACGTAGTCCCACGCGGCGACGCCGAAGCCGCCGCCGATCACGATGAGGTCCGGCTCGAAGATGTTCGCGAACGAGCCCATGCCCGAGCCGAGGTAGCCGCCGATCTCGGCGAGGATCGACCGCGCGGTCTCGTCTCCCTCGCGCGCGAGCCGCACGAGCCGGTGCGCGTCGGCCGCCGGGCCGAACGCCTTCTGGGCTGCGGCGGCGGCCGCGAGACCGGTGACGTACGGCTCGAGATGGCCGCGCCCCCGGCAGGCTCCCTGGCACGGCAGGCCGTCGTGCACGATCACGACGTGGCCGAGCTCCATGCCGCCGCCGCGCGCACCGCGCATCGGCCGGCCGCGCTGGATGACACCGCCGCCGAGTCCGGTGCCCATCGTCAGCATCACGAGGTCGTCGACGCCGCGCCCGGCCCCCGCACGCCACTCGCCGATCGCCGCGGCGTTCGCGTCGTTGTCGAGGCCGACCGGAAGCCCGAAGCGCGCGTGCATGCGATCGCGCAGCGGCGCGTCGACGAGGTGGACGTTGACGCACTCGACGACGACGCCCCGCGGCTGGTCGATCGGTGAAGGGACGCCGAATCCGAGCGCGGCGACCTCGTCGTCGAGCAGCTCGACGACCGCCGCCTCGAGCTCCCGGAGCACGCTCTCCTGCGAGTCCTGAGGCGTCGGACGCTCGTGCCGGCGCAGGATCTCGCCGGTGCGCGTGACGACGCCGGCGAGGATCTTCGTCCCGCCGAGGTCGACGCCTATGGCGTGACTACCGCTCACCCTCAGCGGGTACCGTAACCCGCCGAATGGCCGCCTCCGGGGAAAAGCCGTACAAGGTCTATCGCGGCGGACGCACGAAGGGCAAGGTGCCACTCTCCGGGCGCGGCGCGCGCGACGAGCGGGCGGCGAAGAGGACGGAGGAAGAAGCGTCGTCCCGGCGCGACGGCAGCGGCACCGGAAGGCCGGTCGTGCGCCGCCCGCGGCGGCGGTGGTCGCCGCGCCGGTGGATCCTGCTCGCGCTCGTCGTGGTGCTCGTCGTGTTCGTCGCCTGGGGGGTCGCCGGCTACCTCTCGGTGCGCAGCGGGGTCGCCTCGGCGAACGCGCGCCTGCCGCAGGGCGTGACGACCGTGCTGAAGCCGCAGAACGGGCTCATCCTCTCCGGCCCGTCGAACATCCTCCTCCTCGGCACCGACCATGCGACGAACGGCCAGGCGGGACGCAGCTCGGACAACCACTCCGACTCGATGATGCTGCTGCGCACCGACCCGAGCCGCCACCGGCTCATCTTCCTCTCGATCCCGCGCGACCTGCGCGCGTCCATCCCCGGATACGGCGACTCGAAGATCAACGCTGCGATGCAGCTCGGCGGCCCGAAACTTGCGGTCGAAACGGTCGCGCAGCTCACCGGTCTGCCGATCAACCACGTCGTGATCGTGGACTTC
>DATKQO010000102.1:0-2316 GCA_035532715.1 Gaiellaceae bacterium
CGACGAGGTCGCGTACGTCGAGCTCTCGGGCAGAGCGGACTTCAACGACCTCTTCATCGACCAGCTGAGCTTCCCCGTATGAGCGCCGTCGTCGTCAGCTGCGGCGCGCTCGCGCTCCACGTGAAACAGATCGCCGTCCGGCGTGGCTGGGAACTCGAGGTTCGCCCGGTGCCGCCCGAGCTGCACAACCGGCCCGAGAAGATCCGCGCCGCGGTCGAGGAGGCGGCGAACGGCGACGACGTGCTCGTCGCCTACGCGCACTGCGGAGCCGACCTCGCGGGCTTCGACAGGCTCGAGGGCGCGCACTGCTACGAGGTGTACGGCGCCGAGCACGAGCCTGCGACGTACTTCCTCACCGACTTCCTCGTCCGCAGCTTCGACCGCGTCGTCGTGCGCAGCCTCGGCCTCGACCGCTACCCCGAATTGCGCGATGACTACTTCCGCAACTACGACAAGGTCGTCTGGCTCGCACAGGAGCCGACGCCCGAGCTGCGCGCGCAGGCCGAGCGCGCGGCGGCGACACTCGGGCTGCCGCTCGAAGTGCGCGAGACCGGGGACACCGGTCTCGAACAGGCATTGGAACGACTCATCGACGCTCGGGAGGGCACGTGCTGATCAACGAGATGCCGCGGTACGAGATCCTCGACGAGGCTGCGCTGCAAGAGCTGGAACGCGGCTGGAGGAGGATCGTCAGCGAGCTCGGGATCGAGTTCCTGCACCCGGAAGCGCTCGAATACTTCGCACAGGCCGGCCAGAAGGTCGAGGGCGAGCTCGTGAAGCTCGACCCCGACTGGATCCTCGAGCAGGTCGCGAAGGCGCCCGCCGAGTTCACGCTGCAGGCGCGGAACCCCGAGCGCAACGTCCAGATCGGCGGCAAGCACATGGTGTTCTCGACGGTCTACGGCTGCCCGTTCGTACGCGAGGGAGCCGAGCGCCGCAACGCCACCTACGACGACTTCGAGAACCTCGTGCGGCTCGCGCAGTCGTTCCCGCAGCTCGACTCGCCGGGCGGCACGATCTGCGAGCCGGACGACAAGCCGCTCGACTCGCGGCACCTCGACATGGTGTACGCGCTGATGACGCTCTCCGACAAGCCGTTCATGGGCTCCGTCACCTCCGGTCCGAACGCGCTCGACACGATCGCCATGGCCGAGATCGTCTTCGGCAAGGAGTCGCTCGACAAGACGCCGGCGATCATCTCGCTCATCAACGTCAACTCGCCGCTCCGCTACGACGACCGCATGCTCTCCGCGCTGCTCGAGTACGCGAAGGCGGGGCAGGCGACGATCATCACGCCGTTCCTGCTCATGGGCGCGATGTCGCCTGTGTCGGTCGTCTCGACGCTCGCGCAGCAGGTCGGCGAAGCGCTCGCCGGCATCGCGCTCGTCCAGACGATCCGCCCCGGCTGCCCGGTCGTGTTCGGCTCGTTCCTCTCCAACACCGACATGCAGTCGGGCTCGCCGAGCTTCGGGACGCCCGAGTCGGCGGTCGGCCTGCTCTGCACCGGCCAGATCGCGCGCCACTACAACCTGCCGTTCCGCGGCGGCGGCGCGCTCACCTCGTCGCAGGTCGTCGACGCCCAGGCCGCGTACGAGTCGATGATGACGCTGTGGCCGACGTTCCTCGCCGGTACGAACTTCGTCATGCACTCGGCCGGCTGGCTCGAGTCGGGCCTCGTGTCCTGCTACGAGAAGTTCATCACCGACGTCGAAGGCCTGAGAATGCTGCACGAGGTGTTCAAGCCGCTCGAGGTGAACGAGGAGGCGCTTGCGTACTCGGCGCACCAGGAAGTGGGGCAGGGAGGCCACTTCCTCGGCGCCGTGCACACGCTCGAGCGCTTCCGCGAGTGCTTCTACCGGCCGCTCGTATCCTCCACGGAGAACTTCGAGCGCTGGAACCGGCTCGGCGCCCGCGACACTGCGACCCGCGCGAACGAAATCTGGCACAAGACACTCGACGAGTACGAGGAGCCCGCGATGGACGCCGGGCTCAAAGCGGAGCTCGAGGCGTACGTCGACCGCAGGCGTACCGAGCTCGGAGACTAGGAGCTGCGATGACCACGGTGGCGGAAGTGATGTCTCGGAAGCTGTTGACCGTCGACCCGACGACCTCTCTGTCGGCGGCGGCGGAGGCGATGACGGAGCGCGGCGTCGGCGCTGCGCTCGTGCTCACGGGAGAGCAGGTGTCGGGGATCCTCACCGAGCGGGACGTGCTGCGCGCGGTCGCGACCGGCCCGGTGGAGGGCACGCACGTCGCGGCGTGGATGACGCGCGACCCGGAGACGGTCGACGTCGCCGAGTCGACGGGGCAGGCCGC
>DATKQO010000103.1:0-3988 GCA_035532715.1 Gaiellaceae bacterium
GTCTCGGTCAAGGCACGCCGGCGGCGAGCAGCTCGTACGAATGCAGTCGTGCTTGGTGGTCATGGATCGCGGAGGCGACGATCAGCTCGTCGGCGGCCGTCTCCTCGACGAACCGTTCGAGCCCCTCCCGCACCGTCTGGGCCGAGCCGACGAAGGAGCGGCGGAGCATGCTCATCGCCTGAACCTTCTCGCTGGGGGTCCAGTAGGTCTCGATGTCGTCGATCGGCGGTGGGAGCTGTCCGCGTCTGCCGCGCAGGACGTTGGTGAACGACTGCTGCGCCGAGGTGAACAGGCGGTGAGCGGTAGCGTCGTCGTCAGCCGCGACCACGTTCGCGGCGACCATGGCGTGCGGTCGCTGCAGCTGTTCCGAGGGTTGGAATCGTCGGCGGTAGAGCTCGAGCGCCGGAAGCAGCGCGTCGGGCGCGAAGTGTGAGGCGAACGCGTACGGCAGCCCGAGGGCCGCGGCGAGCTGCGCGCCGTACAGGCTCGACCCGAGAATCCAGAGTGGCACCTTCGAGCCGATGCCCGGGATCGCCCGCAGCGGCTGGTCGGGTTGGGGATCGCCGAGCAGAGCTTGCAGCTCGAGAACGTCCTGGGGGAAGGTGTCGGAGCCGGGATGATCGCGGCGAAGCGCCAGCATCGTCAGCTGATCGGTGCCCGGCGCCCGTCCCAGTCCGAGGTCGATCCGGCCGGGATAGAGAGCCTCGAGCGTGCCGAACTGTTCGGCGATCACGAGCGGCGAGTGGTTGGGCAGCATGATCCCACCCGCTCCGAGCCGAATCGTCGTCGTGCCGGCCCCGATGTGTGCGATCAGGACCGAGGTTGCGGCGCTGGCGATCCCGGTGGCGTTGTGATGTTCGGCCAGCCAGAAACGCCCATACCCCCACCGCTCGGCGTGCTGCGCGAGATCGAGCGAGTTGCGCAACGCATCCGAAACGGTCGCACCCTCGACGATCGGCGCGAGATCGAGAATCGAGAACGGTGGCAGATGCAGGTCCGGCAAACCGAAGCCGACGATAGCGTCGGGAGCGTTCTCGCCTGCAACGAAGAGGCCAAGCTGTGCCCATCGAGGCGAGTTGTCAGCGAGGATTGCGCGATGAGGACGGTTGTTGTGTTGAGCGGCGGCCCCGGCTTCCCGACTGTGGCCGATCTTCCTGCGGGCGCGACGGTGATCGCGGCCGACGGCGGGGCCGAGCTGGCGCGGACGCTGGGGCTGAGGGTTGACCTGGTGGTGGGTGATCTGGACTCGATCTCCGCGGAGACGCTGGCGGGGATCGAGCATGTCGAGCGGCACGCGGCGGAGAAGGACGCGACCGATCTGGAGCTCGCGCTTGGTGCTGCACTCAAGCTCGAGCCGGAGCGTGTTCTCGTGCTCGGAGGTGGCGGCGGACGACTCGATCATCTGCTCGGGGAGCTGTTGTTGCTGGCGGCAGAGGCGTACGCCGGGGTGCGGGTCGACGCCCAGTTCGGCGCCGCCGCCGTCCACGTGGTTCGCGGCGAGCGCACGCTCCATGGTCGGCCGGGTGACCTGATCTCACTGTTGGCGGTGCACGCGCGGGCGAGCGGGATCGTGACGGACGGTCTTGTCTACCCGCTTCGTCGTGAGACGCTGGAGCCTGGTTCGAGCCGGGGCGTGTCGAACGTGTTTGCGGAGCCTCGCGCGCGGATCTCGCTCGAAGGAGGCGTGCTGCTCGCTGTTCGGCCTACCGGCAGCGTGACGGCAGGAAGCTAGGGGCCACGACCGATGCGGCAACGATCGGCTTCTTCAGGAGGCCGGTCGCGTGCATCCAATCGCCGAAGCGCTGCCACGCGTCGACGTTGAGGCAGCCGACGCCTCTCGCGCCCGCCAGCAGGTGCAGGGTCGCAGGCACCGCCCGGGCGAGGAACTTCGGGTCGGACGCGGTCACCTTCTTCATGATCGCAAGCGCCTTGCTCGGGTGGCTGCGGGCGTCGGCGGTGCCGGCGAGGAAGGCGCCGACGAAGCGCTTCACCTCCGAGCGGTATTGCGGATCGTCGTGCAGGCGTGTCTTGTTGGCGACAAGCACGAGTTCGTCGTAGCTGGGTACGCCGGCACGGTCGACGGGGATGATCGTCGGGTGGAGGCCACGCAGCTCGAGCTGGATCCCTTCGACGTTGCGGTAGACGCCGAGGACGGCGTCGACGCGGTGGGCGAGCAGCGCGGGAAGCAGGTTGTAGCCGACCGTGACGATCTTCAGTTGCTTGCGTGTGAGTCCGACTGAGTGAAGCGCGGTGTCGAGCGTGGCGTAGTCGGAGGGGACGCCGGTGATGCCGATCGTCTTGCCTTTCAGGTCGCGCAGGGAGCGGACACTCGGCTCGATCGCCATGAAGGAGTTGAGCGGCTGCGGGACGACGGCGGCGACGGCGACGACCGGCAGTTGCTTCGCCGCGGCGAAGAAGAGCTCTTGTTCGTAGCTGACCGCGAGGTCGCTGCGGCCGACGCCGACGAGCTTGAGGGGGGCGGTCGGATCGGAGGGGGAGCGGATCGTCACGTCGAGGCCGGCGCGCGCGAAGAGGCCGGTGGCTTGTGCGTCGTAGATGCCGACGTGGTCGGGGTTCGGCGTCCAGTCGAGCGTCACGGTCACCCTCTGCGCGCCGCCGGCGAGCGCGGCCGGGACGAGGACGAGGAGTGCCGCGGCGACGGCGACGACGGTGCTTCTACGCATGGTGAGCCTCCGGTTGCCAGGGGACGAGAACTCGCTCGGCGAGGGCGACGAGCGCGTACAGGCAGAGCGCGAGCACGCTCAGGATGAGGACGGCGGCGAAGATGCGCGCGGTCTCGAGGGCGGGCTGTGCTTGCAGGATGACGAAGCCGAGCCCGGCGGAGGAGCCGGCCCATTCGCCGAAGACGGCGCCGACGGCCGCGTAGGTGGCCGCGACGCGGGCGCCGGAGAAGATCGCCGGTAGTGCGCCGGGCAGCTCGACGCGGCGGAAGATCGCGAGCCGGCCGCCGTGCAGCGTGCGCATCATCCGCACCAGCTCCGGGTCTGCCGAGCGGAGGCCGTCGACGGCGTTGACGACGATCGGGAAGAAGCAGACGACGGCGACGACGACGAGCTTCGGCTCGATCCCGTAGCCGAGCAGGATGGCAAGGATGGGTGCGAGCAGCACGGTCGGCACGGTCTGCGAGAGGACGAGGACCGGCAGCAGTGCGCGCCGGAGCACGGCCGAGAAGTGGAGCAGGACCGCGACGAGGAGCGCGACGGCGACCGCGAACAGGTACCCGAGCACGATCTCGCGCGCCGTCACGAGGGTCGCCGGACCGAGGAGACCGGAGTCGTCGGCGAGCGAGGACGCGACGGCGGACGGGGCGGGGAAGAGGTAGTCCGGCACGTGCACCGCGCGGACGATCAGCTCCCACATTCCGACCATGGCGGCAAGGAGTGCGAGCGGCGGCCACGCCCGTCTCATCCGATCGCCTCCAGCGCCCGCTCGCGCAGTTCGAGAAAGGCCGGGTTGGTCACGACTTCGCGCCGCGGCGCGTTACGGGCTACGTCCACATCGAGCTCGGCGACGATGCGACCGGCCGCCAGCACGAGCACGCGGTCGCTGAGGAGCAGTGCCTCCTCGACGTCGTGGGTGACGAGTAGCACGGTGCGCGGCTCAGCCGCGAGCGCGTCGGCGAGCCACTCCTGTAGCTCGGCGCGCGTGATCGCGTCGAGCGCGCCGAACGGCTCGTCGAGGAGTAGCACCGGCTTGTCGGCGAGCAGCGTGCGCAGGAAGGCGACCCGCTGACGCATCCCGCCCGACAGCTTCGCTGGGCGCAGCTCCTCCGAGCCCGCCAGGCCGAGCCGCGCAAAGAGCGGCGCTGCTCGGCGACGCGCTTCCGATCGCGGCAAGCCTGCGTTCTCGAGCGCGAGCGCCGCGTTGTCGAGTGCGCTCCGCCAGGGAAGGAGGCAGTCGCGCTGCGGCATCAGCGCACAGCGCGCAAGCCTGCCGGCGGGCGACGTCTCGCCGCCGACGGAGACCG
>DATKQO010000104.1:0-4978 GCA_035532715.1 Gaiellaceae bacterium
CGCGATGTAGTCGAAGAGCAGTGATGCCGCAAACGGCGACGCGCTCGCAGTCTCGACGTCGACGAGATCGATCTCGCGCGTCTGCAATCCGTGCAGCAGCTTCTTCAGCGCCGGCAGGTCGAAGACGTCCTGGAGACATTCACGGTACGTCTCGAGCACGATCGGGAAGCTCGCGTACTTCCGCGCGACCTGAAGCAGGCCCTGCGCCTTCAGACGTTGCTGCCACAGCGGTGTCCGCTCACCGGGGCGGCGGCGCGGAATCAGGAGCGCGCGCGCAGCGTTCTCGCGGAAACGCGCGCCGAAGAGCGCGGTCTGCCCCACCTCGGCGATGACGAGCTCCTCGAGCTCGTCGGCTCCGATCATCAGCAGGTCGGTCGACGGCGGCGCATCCGCGTCCGGGAGGTGGAACGCGATCCCGTCGTCCGACCAGATGGACTGCACCTCGACGCCGAGCGACTCGCGCAGCCGCGCTCCGACCGCCATCGCCCACGGCGCGTGCACGCGCGCGCCGAACGGCGTGAGGATGCAGACGCGCCAGTCGCCGATCTCGTCCCGAAAGCGCTCGACGACGACGGTGCGATCGCTCGGGACGACGCCGGTCGCGCGTTCCTGCTCGCGCAGGAACGCGAGGAGGTTCGTCGCGGCGCGACGGTCGAGATCCGGAGAGAGACGCTCGAGTGCGTGCTCGTCGGTCTGGGAGAGGAGCTCGCGCGAGAACGCGCCGATCGCCGCTCCGAGCTCGTACGGCCGGCCCACGCCCTCGCCTTTCCAGAACGGCACCGATCCAGGCACGCCCGGCGCCGGCGAGACGAGCACGCGGTCGCGCGTGATCTCCTCGATCCGCCACGACGACGCGCCGAGCATGATCACCTGGCCGGCCCGTGCCTCGTACACCATCTCCTCGTCGAGCTCGCCGACACGCCCGCCGCCGTCGACGATGAACACGCCGAAGAGCCCGCGGTCGGGAATCGTGCCCGCGTTGGTGACCGCGAGCCTGCGCGCGCCCTGCCGCCCGCGAACGACGCCGGCCGTGCGATCCCAGATGATCCTCGGCCGCAGCTCTGCGAACTCGTCCGACGGGTAACGGCCGGCCAGCATGTCGAGCACGTTCTCGAGCTGGGCACGTGAGAGATCGGCGAACGGGTACGCGCCGCGGACGAGCGAGTGCAGCTCGGCCACCTCGATCTCGTCGTCGGCGCAGATGGCGACGATCTGCTGCGCAAGCACGTCAAGCGGATTGCGCGGGATCTGCGTCTCCTCGATCAGGCCCTCGCGCATGCGCTGCACGACGACCGCGGACTCGAGCAGATCGGCGCGGAACTTCGGGAAGATGCGCCCCTTCGAAACGGCCTCGAGCGTGTGCCCGGCGCGCCCGATGCGTTGCAGCCCGCGTGCGACCGACTTCGGCGACTCGACCTGAACGACGAGATCGACGGCGCCCATGTCGATGCCGAGCTCGAGCGAGGAGGTCGCGACGAGACAGGGGATGCGCCCCGCTTTCAGGTCTTCCTCGATCACGACCCTCTGCTCGCGCGCAAGGGAGCCGTGATGCGCGCGCGCAACCTCGTCCTCGGCGAGCTCGTTCAAGCGCAGCGCGAGCCGCTCCGCGAGCCGTCGGTTGTTCACGAAGACGATCGTCGAGCGGTGCGCGCGCACGAGCTCGAGCAGCGCTGGATAGATCGACGGCCAGATCGAATTGGAGCCCACCTCGAGGCCCGGCGTGACATAGGAACCGTCCGCCTCCTGCCGCTGCTGGTTCAGCAGCGCGGGACTGCCGAGCTCGCGCATGTCGTCGACCGGCACGACGACCTCGAGGTCGAGCTGTTTCGCGACGCCGGCGTCGACGAGCTCGATCGGACGGCCGCCGCCGACGAACCGGCCGATCTCCACGAGCGGCCGCTGCGTTGCGGAGAGCCCGATTCGCTGCACCTCACGATCGCCGACCAGATGCTGGAGCCGCTCGAGCGACAGCGCGAGGTGTGCGCCTCGCTTCGTACCCGCGACCGCGTGCACCTCGTCGAGGATCAGAGTGTCGACGGAACGCAAGAGCTCGCGCGCCTGCGAGGTCAGCATCAGGAAGAGCGACTCCGGCGTCGTGATCAGGATGTCGGGACGCGACGACTCGCGCAGCATGGCCGCCCGCTCCTTCTGCGACGTGTCGCCCGTCCGCACGGCGACGCGCAGCTGCGACCGGAGCCCCGCGAGCGGCCCGCGCAGGTTGCGCTCGACGTCGTAGTTCAGCGCCTTGAGCGGCGACACGTAGAGCACGCGGAGCCCCTCGCCGGCCGTCGGAGTGAGACGATCGACCGCGTAGAGGAACGCTGCGAGCGTCTTGCCCGAGCCGGTCGGCGCCTGGATCAGCGTGTGCCGGCCGGACGCGATCACCGGCCATCCCAGCGCCTGCGCCGGAGTCGGCGCGGCGAACGTCCGTGTGAACCAGTCGCGCGTCGCCTCGGAGAAGACGTTGAGCGGATCCACACCGGCAGGGTACCGCCGCCCGGCAGGGCTGCGAATCGGCCGCCCGGCCGTGGACGTCGGCGTAGGATCGCGGCATGGAGATGCCCGACCGCCTCTACTTCACCGACGACGACGAGGCCTGCCGGCTCGTGGCCGCCGACCCGTTCGCGCTCCTCGTCGGCTTCGCGCTCGACCAGCAGATCACGGTGCAGCAGGCGTTCCTGGGACCGCTCCGCATCAAACAGCGGCTCGGCACCCTCGACGCGGCCACGATCGCAAAGCTCGATCCGGCAGAGCTCGAGGCGGCGTTCAAGCAGAAGCCGGCGGTGCACCGCTTCCCCGGCTCGATGGCCGCACGCGTCCAGGATCTCGCGGCCGCGATCGTCGACGACTACGACGGACGGGCGGAGCGCGTGTGGGCGGATGCCGCCGACGCCGACGACCTGCGCCGGCGGCTCGGCGCGCTTCCCGGCTTCGGCGAGATGAAGGTGCGAACGATCGGCGCGGTGCTCGCGAAGCGCTACGGCGTCGAGACCGCGCAACCGTTCGTGCCTGAGCACATGACGCTCGCCGACGTCGACTCGCCGCAGAAGCTCGTCGAATATCAGACTGCGAAGCGCGCACACAAGGCGGCGCAGCGCGCGGCGAAGACGGCGCAATAGACATCCGCACGCTCATCGACGGCGGCCAGCCCGCCGAAGAGACCGCGCACGCGCTCGCGGACTTCATCGCTGCGGCCCAGCACACGCTCGAGATCGCGATCTACGACGTACATCTCCCCGATCCGGTCGGCGCGATCGTGCGAGACGCACTGGCCGGCGCCGCGGCGCGCGGCGTGGCCGTCCGGCTCGCGTACAACGTCGACGCCGATCACAGGCCGCCGGTTCCGCCGCCGCCGCACACGCAGCCCGAGCTGATCGAGGCGCTGCCCTTCCCGACAGCGGCGATTCCCGGCGTACCCGACCTGATGCACCACAAGTACGTGATCCGCGACCGGGCCACGCTCTGGACCGGCTCGACGAACTGGACCGTCGACTCGTGGACGCGCGAGGAGAACGTGATCATCACCGCCGAGTCCGCGAACCTTGCAGCGCACTATCTCGTGGACTTCGAGCAGCTGTGGAGCGGACGCGACGTCGGCAAGAGCGGCAAGGTCGACACGGCGCCGTTCCAGATCGGCGGCACGACCGTCCGCGCCTGGTTCTGCCCGGGCCGCGGCGAGAAGCTCGCCCACAGGATCGCCAAGGCGATCGGCACTGCAACGCGTCGCGTGCGGATCGCATCGCCCGTCATCTCCTCCGGCCCGATCCTCGGCACGCTCGCGCAGGTCGCCTCCGACGGTCGCGTCGACCTCGCGGGCGTCGTCGACCGGACGCAGGTGCTCGAGGTGCTGCGCCAGTGGCACGCGAACGGCAACTCAGCCTGGAAGGAACCGCTGCTCCGAACGGCGCTCACGCGCGCGCAGTTCACCGGCAAGCACTCGACGCCGTACGGGCCCGGCACGGTGCACGACTACATGCACGCCAAGGTGACGATCGCCGACGACGTCGTCTTCGTCGGGAGCTTCAACCTGTCGCACTCGGGCGAGCTGAACGCCGAGAACGTCCTCGAGATCGCGGACGCGGCGCTCGCCGACCGGCTGGCCGCGTTCGTCGACGTCGTCCGGGCGCGCTACCCGGCCGTCGACCTGTAGGGCTCAGCCGGCGACGACGGAAAGCTGATCCACGGCACCGGCCCCGGTACCGGCCGGCAGGGCGCAGGTCGCGGAGCCGGCACGAAGGACGCAGGCGACCCAGGGGCCTTCGGGCGTGACCTGGATGCGGACCGACCGGGCGCCGGTCGGCGCAAGGCGGAATCCGACCGAGGCGACCGCGGCACCCGATCCGAGCCGAAAGCGCACGGCTGAGACCGCGTAGCCCGAGATCCCGCCGGCTCCCTCGCCCCCGCGGGCGCCCGTGGCCGAGCTCGCGGAGGCGGAGCCCAGGCCGAGCGACGCCGCTACGAGCGCCAGGAGGAGAAGGGCGGCTGCCCACAAGCGTCTCCTGGAGCGGCGTCTGCGGGCCATAGCCAGAGCATCGCCCCATTCGATCGCCGTCGGATCCCCGCTTCCGGAGCGCAGCAGGCCCGCTTTCGCACGAACGGGCTCACCCGAAGCGGGGACAGACCAACACGTTCTTCATACCGAATGGCACCCAGAATCCCAGCGCGCCGGCCCGATGCTGCGGTCATGAAGTTCACACAAGGAGGATCACTCATGCGTCACAGCCGGACACGTTTCGGGCGTCGCGCGTTCGTCGCGGCCTGCTCGCTCGTGGCTGTGCTCTCGGTCGCGGGCTATGCCTTCACCGCATCGAACACGGTGCCGAACGCAACCCTCGGCCAGGGCTCGAACACCATCAGCGGCTACACGATCAGCTCGGTGGCCTACAACCTGAACGCCACGAATCCGGCTAACTTGGACTCGGTGGCGTTCACGATCAGCCCCGCGACCGCGACCACGGTAAAGGTCCAGCTCGCGGCT
>DATKQO010000105.1:0-4785 GCA_035532715.1 Gaiellaceae bacterium
CGGCGAGCGTGAAGGGCGGATAGCGATCGGTTCCGATCGCCGACGTCGCGTAGAACGAGACCCGCCAGCTCCAGCGCATGACGCCGACGTTGAAGTCGAAGATCCCGCGCGGGTAGCGCCCGGTGAAGAGCAGCGAGACGAATGCGACGAGCGTCAGCACGGCGAAGGCGATCCACAGGAAGACGAGCACGACGAAGTGCGGGATCGCGAGCAGCCACTTCACGAGCCAGAGCCAGCGGCTGAGCGGCTCGTCGAGCTTGCCCTCGACCAGGACGGGGTACGCGGTCATCGGGGATCCTCCTCGGTTGGCTTCGCGACGACGGTCGCCTCCGCGCGGCCGCGTTTCATCGGGGAAAACCACCGAGCCGTCCTGCCGGATTGCCGCTGCGTTCTAGCTCCGGGTCGCCGAGCGCTCAAGCTCGGCCTCGAGCCAGGCCGACGCCTCGGCCAGCTCGCCGGCGTCGCTCGACTTCACGACGACCTCGACGCGAGGCCCGTCCGCGGCGAAGGCCGGATACGAGCCGATCAGCACGCCGGGCCAGCGCTCCCCGGCCTCGACCATCGCCGGCGCGATCTCGCTCTCGCGCGTCCGGTAGACACGGCGCCACGCGGCGATCGGGCTGCCGCGGCGGAGCTTCTCCGCGATCGCGTCGAACATCGCCTCCATCTCCGCCGGCAGCCCCGGCAGGACGTACACGTTCTCGAGCACGAATCCGGGCGCGCCGCCGAGCGGGTTCGTGAGCGGGCGGCTCCCGTCCGGCAGCAGCGCCCAGCGCGCCGCGTACTCCGGATCGCGGGTGAAACGCGCGCGCAGGTCGGCGGCGACGTCGGGCTCCTCGACCTGCGCGACGCCGAAGGCGTGCGCGATCGCCTCGCGCGTGAGGTCGTCGGGCGTGCCGCCGAGCCCGCCCGTGACGAGAAGGAAGTCGACGCGCGGCGCCTCGCCGCGGACGAACTCCGCGATCTGCTCGATCTCGTCGGGCAGCGCGGCGAGCATTCGAACCGAGACACCGAGCGGCGCGAGTCGCTTCGCGAGCCAGGAACCGTTCGTGTTCGGCACGTCGCCCGACACGAGCTCGTTCCCGATCGTGAGGATCGAGGCGGTAGCCATCTAGACCCTTGATCGTACGCGGCCGGCGCTACCGCAGCGGAAAGGCACGACGCATGAGCGCGGGTAGCGCCTGCGCGGAGACCCAGAGCGGCGTCGTCGCATAGCGCGGCGAGTAGCGGAGGCTCCCGTCGCTGCGCCGCATGCGCGCGAGGAAGCGGAAGGCCGCTGCGGGGGGCTTCGCGCCGGCGGCCACGAACGCCTGGATCGCCCACGCCGTCGACTGCACGTTCGACCCGGTGCCGGGCTGCAGCTCGAAGCCGCCGTCCTTCGTCTCGCGCGCCCGCAAATACGCGAGCGCGCGCGTCACGTGTGCGCCACGCACGCCGGCCGCCACGAGCGCCTCGACCGCCGCCGCCGTGTCGTCGGTGTCCGGGCGCACGCCGACGGCCCATGGGAAGCCTCCGCTACCCGTCTGCGCACGCTCGAGGTAGCGGATCGTCTCCGCGGCGACCGGCCGGCCGGCCTGCCGGAGCGCGAGCACGCCCCAGGCGGTCGAGTTCACAGCCGGGCCGATCGCGCCGGACGGCCGCGCGAGCCCCGCCAGCGCGTCGAGGAGCGCGGGCGACGCGCCGCCGGTCGCCGCCTCGGCCATCGTCGACAGCTCGACCTCGGTCGGCGTGAGCCCCTGTTCGTGCGCCTGGAGATACGCGCGCCCCGCGGCCGGGACCGGCGCACCCGCGGCGCGGAGGGCGAGCACGGCCGTCGCCGTCAGGCCGACGGTCGAGGCCCCTCCCGGCTCGGCGTAGCCGCCGTCCGGCTGCGCGCGCCCCTGGACGAACGAGAGCACGCTCGCGACGGCGAGGATTGCGACCTTCACGCCCACACGATCTCCGTTCGCAGCCGCCGGCCGTACCGTTCGAGCAGCCGCCGCAGCTCCGGTCCCGCCGCGAGCGCGAGGACGAGGTTCCCGGTCGCATGCGCCGTGTCGAACGGCAGCCCCGCCGCCTGTCGCGCGAGGAACGACCCCCACGTGTGCGGGTAGAACCCGTACCAGTTCCAGACATCGAGCACGAAGCCGAAGGCGAAGCCGAGCAGGCAGCACACGATCGCGAACGGGATGCGCCGGCGCAGCAGCGGCGCGGCGAGCGCCCCGACCGCGCCACAGCCGCCCCAGGCGAGCATCTGCCATGGCGTCCAGAGGCCCTGGCCGAGGAAGAAGTTGGAGACGAACGCCGCGGCGACGCCGACGCCGATGCCCGCGCGCGCCCCGAGTGCGACGCCCGTGACGACGACGATCACGGTGACCGGCTGCACGTCCGGCACAGGGGCCATGAGCACACGCCCCGCCGCGGCGGCCGCCGCGAGCGTCGCAATCACCGTCACTTCCTTCGCCGACTGCGGGCCACCGTCGAGCCACGTCGCCGCGCCGGCGAGCAGTGCGACGGCAGCGAGCAACAGCGCGAGCGCCGACGCGTGCGTCGCAAACGCGACTCCGGCCGCGGCGGCAAGAAGCACGACGAATGCGATGCGGGTGGCGCGGCTACGCATGCGCGCTCTCACGCTCGAGCGCGAGCGACACCTCGCGGTCGGCAACGGCGCGTGCGAACACGAGGTCGTGCGTGACGACGAGCGTCGAGCGCGAGTGCGCCTGCGCGCGGAGCAGCTCCGCGAGCTCGGCCTTCCGTTCCGGATCGACGCCGCGTGTGGGTTCGTCGAGCACGAGCAGGTCAGGCTGCGACACGAGCACCGTCGCAAGCGCGAGGCGCTCGCGCTCTCCGCTCGAGAGATCGCGCGGATGCCGCGCGTCGTATCCCGCGAGGCCGACGTCCGCCAGCGCACGCCGAGCTCGCACGAGATCGGCGCCGAGCGCCACCTCCTCGTCGGCGCGCTCGCGCACGAGGTACCGGCCGGGATCCTGGAGCAGGAACGCCGCCCTCCCTTCGCGAACGACGTCGCCGCGCTGCGGCTCGAGCAGCCCGGCGGCGAGCTTCGCGAGGGTCGACTTCCCGGAGCCGTTCGGCCCGGTGAGCGCGACGATCTCGCCGCGGCGCAGCTCGAGCGACGCGCCGTCGAGCACGGGCGGTCCGTCTGCGTACGCGAAGGCCACGTCCTCGACCCGGCAGACGACGCTGCCGTCGGCCGCCGCGCCGCCTGACGGGGACGGTGGGTTCGTCCAGGCGGGCCGGTGCTCGTCGAGCCAGCCGAGCGCGTCGTCGCGCGCAGCGTCGACGAGCACGCGGCCGCGCTCGAGGAAGACGACCCGGTCGGCGTGGCGCAGTGCGGTTGCCGGTCGCTGCTCGGAGAGCACGACCGCAGCGCCCGTGCCGAGCGCGTGCTCGAAGAAGGACTCTGCGCCGTCGGGGTCGAGCTGCGAGGTGGGCTCGTCGAGCAGGAGCAGTTGCGGCTCGAGCGCGAACGCCGACGCAAGACAGATCCGCTGGAGCTCACCGCCGGAAAGCTCGGTGACCCGCCGCCCCGCCAGGTGCGCCGCACCGACCGCGTCGAGGGCTGCCTCGACGCGCGCCATGATCGCCCGCGGCGGCGTGCCGACGTTCTCCAGGCCGAACGCGACCTCGGCCTCGACGCGTCCGAGCACGACCTGGTCCTCGGGATCCTGGAAGACGGTCGCGACCGTGCCGGCGAGCTCGGCCGGCCGCGCACGCCGCGTGTCCATGCCCGCAACCTCGACGCGGCCCTCGAAGCGCCCGCCGTGGAACCACGGCACGAGCCCGGCGAGCGCCCGCAACACCGTCGACTTGCCCGAGCCGGACGGGCCGAGCAGCAGCACGACCTCTCCCGGCTCGACCGCGAGCGACACGCCGTCGAGCGCACGCCCGCCGCCGGGATAGTCGAACGTCAGCCCCTCGAGCGACGCTAGAGCCACAGCGCACCCGCCACGACCGCGAGCACCGCCGCACCGATTCCGAGCGCGTCGAGCGCCCGCCACGACGGCGGCGGCAGCCGCGTCCGTCCCGGCCGGCCGAAGCCGCGCGCCTCCATCGCCTCCGCGAGATTCAGGCCGCGCTCGAGCGAACCGGCCAGGAGCGGCGAGAGGAGCGCCGCGTGGCCCTGCACGCCGGTCGGCGGGATGCCGCGGCCGCGCAGAGCTTCCACGAGCCCGCGCGCGTCGCGTTCGAGCGTCGGCACGAGCCGCGTCGCGAGCGCCGCCGCGAGCACCGAGCGCCGCGCCGTCGCGGCGGCGATCAGCCGGTCGTGGTCGAGCAGCAACGCGTACACGGCGAACGCCAGCCCCACGGCAGCAAGCCGCAGCGCGTTCAGGCCGGCGATGCGCAGCTCTTCGGTCGTCACGTCGAGCCGCCCGAGCACGGGCACGTACGGGCCGACCCACAGCTCGTGGTAGCCGGTCGACTGCAGCAGCGGCGAGAGCAGGAAGACGAAGAGCGCGCTCGAGACCGTTCCCCACAGGTACGGCTTCGCGCGCCGGCCTGCGCGCAGACAGACGGCGAGCAGCAGCGCCGCGAGCGCGCCGAGCGCCGGCAGCCGGTGCGCGAGCAGCGCCCCGACGGAGACGCCGGCGAGCAGAACCGCTGCGGCGGTCGGCCTCACGGGGCGGAGTAGCGATAGCGGAACAGGGAGGGATCGCTCGCGAGCCGGGCAGCGTTGCCGGAGAACGAGAACTCGACCGCGCCACCGGGAAGCAGGCGCGCCGTGAAATGCGGCGGGCCGGCGACGAGCTGCAGGACGTTCGCACCGAGAGGTGCCTGCGCGGCGAC
>DATKQO010000106.1:0-10803 GCA_035532715.1 Gaiellaceae bacterium
CCACGCGAGGCTGTGCTCGTCGGGATTCGCCGCGTCGTACTCCTCGGTGACGAGATACATGAACAGGCAGTCGGTCAGCGCCTCGTAGCCGTGCGCGTGGATGCCGGGCACGTAGACCGCGACGCGGTTGTCGTCGCCGACGTCCTCGGTGAACGTTTCCCCGGTCGTCCGGTCGAGGATGACGATGCGCACCATGCCGGAAAGACACACGAACACGTCGTCCTGGCCACGCTCGTGGTAGTGCAACCCGCGCACGACACCCGCGCGCGAGCGCGAGAGATTCGCCTGCTTGATCGGCTTCGGCAGGTCGCTCGCACGGATGAGCTCCGCGAACCAGCCCCGCTCGTCCTCGTGGAGCGAGAGCGGGATCGTGCGCACGCCGTCGATCACGCGTTGGCGCCGTTTCGCCGCACGAAGTCGTTCACCTCGTAGTACGCGTCGATCGACTCGCCGGCGTCACCCCAGAAACCCTCCGCGACATCCGCCTCCATCTGCCCCGCGCCGACGTACCAGTTGTTCACGTCGGTGATCTCCAGCTCGCCGCGGCCGGACGGAGTCAGCGTCGGCAGCACGTCCCAGACCTGCGCGTCGTAGAAGTAGACGCCCGTGACCGCGAAGCGCGAAGGCGGAGTGACCGGCTTCTCGACGATCTCCGCGACGCGCTCGCCGTCCATCACCGCAACGCCGAGGTGCTGCAGGTGCTCGTCCTCGGCGACGTGGGAGAGCACGATGCGCGCCCCGGACTCCTGCCTCGCGAAGTTGTCGACGATGGGCGCGAGCGAGCGCCCGAAGATGTTGTCGGCGAGCATCACGCACACCTTGTCGCGGTCGACGAACCGCTGCGCGAGGCCGAGCGCCTCCGCGATCCCGCCCGCCTGATCCTGATAGCCGTACGCGAGCACGTCGATCCCGTACTCCTGGCCGTTCCCCAGCAGGCGGAAGAACTCACCCGCGTGCGTTCCCCCGGTGACGAGCATCAGCTCGTCGATGCCGGCGCGCACGAGCGCCTCGACCGCGTACGTCACCATCGGCCGGTCGTAGAGCGGCAGGAGGTGCTTGTTCGTGATCCGCGTGAGCGGGTGGAGGCGCGTGCCGGAGCCGCCCGCGAGAATGACGCCCTTCATTGCAGCGCGATGCTACTGGGCTACAGGTGCGCCGGGAGCACGAGCAGGAGCACGGTCAGCCCCGCCGTCAGGGTGACGATCAGGCGCATGTCCCGCTCCGCGGCTCCACGGAACGGACGATACGCCCGCCTCGTCAGGGGTTCGTTTCGGCTCTGCAAGGAATTCGTTAGCGTTGTCACGATGCCGCCGCGGCCGCGCCGTTCGTGCCTCACCGTTCCGGCCTCGAGCGAGCGCATGCTCGAGAAGGCGGCCGCCCTCGCTGCCGACGAGATCGTCGTCGACCTGGAGGACGGCGTCGCCGCCGACGCGAAGGACGAGGCGCGCGCCCGGCTCGGGCAGGCCCGGGCGGCGGGCACGCTCGCGGTCAGGATCAACGGGCTCGCGACGCCGTGGTGGCGCGACGATCTCGCGGCGGCCGTCGAGGCGGGCGCGAACGTCGTCGTCGTGCCGAAGGTCGCCTCTGCAGAGGACGTCGCCGCCGTCGCCGAGCTCCTGCCGGCCGGCGTCGGACTCGAGGCGCAGATCGAGAGCGCCCGCGCGCTCGTCGAGGTCGAGCGGATCGCCGCAGTGGGCGGCCCGCTCGAGGCGCTCGTCTTCGGCCCCGGCGACTTCGCCGCGTCGCTCGGCGCACCGGTCCTGACGATCGGGCGCGGCTCGTGGGACTACGCGCTCGCGCGCATCTCGGTCGCGGCGCACGCCTTCGACCTCCAGGCGATCGACGGCCCGTACGCGGCGCTGCGCGACCTCGACGGCCTGCGCGCCGCGGCGCGGCAGGCGCTCGCGCACGGGTTCGACGGCAAGTGGGTCGTCCATCCCGATCAGATCGCACCGGTCACCGAGACCTTCACCCCGTCGGTCGAGGAGGTCGACCGGGCCCGGCGCATCCTCGCGGCCGCAGACGGCGCCGCCCTCGTCGACGGCGAGATGGTCGACGCGGCGTCGAAACGGCTTGCGGCTGCGGTGCTCGCCCGGGCCTAGCGAGTGCGGCGCAGCGCCTTGCGGCGCTTGACGCGCGGCAGGCTGCGCACGGCGGCGAACCACGTGTAGAGCGCGAGGCCGATCGATCCGAGCACGATCTTCAGCAGACGTGCCACCATGCTTCGACACTAGCCGAGAGGGGAAAGCGAGAAGCGATGTCCGGGAGACGCAGGACGATCGACGACCTCCAGAGCGAGATTCACGAGCTCTTCGCCGACCTCTGGCAGGTGCCGGGGCTCTCGGGCCTCCGTCACGGCTTC
This sequence comes from Gaiellaceae bacterium, assembly GCA_035532715.1. GTDB lineage: Bacteria > Actinomycetota > Thermoleophilia > Gaiellales > Gaiellaceae > Palsa-739. The sequence continues at coordinate 2,363 of DATKQO010000106.1, forward strand.
CGGCCGCAGTGCGACTGCTTCCGGACGGACGACCCGCCGGCGCTCCACGTCGTGCTCGAGCTGCCGGGCATGGACCCGGACGCCGTCGAGCTCGTGGTCAGCGGCCGCTCGTTCATCGTCGCCGGCGACCGGGAGCGTCCCGGAACGGCCGGTGTGCGTTATCAGCAGATGGAGATCGAATACGGGCCGTTCCAGCGGCGTATCGAGCTCGGCGAGGACGTCGACCCGGCGGGCGCCACCGCGTCCTACGAGCGCGGCCTCCTCAAGGTCGTCCTCCCGCTCGCGCCGGGTAGCGTCCCGCGCGCGCGAATCGCGATCGAGGTCCGAGAGTGAGCGCGCCGGAACTCGTCGTCGTCAGCGCCGAAGAGCAGCAGAACGCCGAGCGGCTCGGCAACGAGCTGCCGACGACCCTGCCGCTGCTGCCGCTGAAGGAGACCGTCGTCTTCCCGGACTCGATGACGCCGCTCGCGATCGGGCAGGAGCGGTCGATCGCGCTGATCGACGACGTCGTCGGCGGCGACCGACTGCTCGCGCTCGTGACGGTGCGCGACGAGAACGCAGAGCCGCCGGGCTGGGACGACCTCTACGAGGTCGGTACCGCCGCGATCGTGCACAAGATGATCCGCGTCCCCGACGGGACGCTGCGCATCCTCGTTCAGGGGCTCCGTCGCGTCCGGCTCGCGAGCCGCGTCAACGACGACCCGTACCTCGTCGGCGTGTTCGAGCTGCTTCCCGACCACGTCCACGAGACGCCTGAGCTCGAAGCGTTGACGCGCAACGTGCAGGGTCTCTTCGCGCGGATCATCGCGCTCGTTCCGTACCTTCCCGAGGAGCTCCAGCTGGCGGCTGCGAACGTCGACGATCCGAGCGCATTGTGCTCGCTCGTCGCCTCGACGCTTCGCCTCAAGACCGGCGAGAAGCAGAAGCTGCTCGAGCTCGTCGACGTCGAGGCGCGCCTGCGCGAGGTCTCGCGGATCCTCAACCGCGAGCTCGAGGTGTACGAGCTCGGCACGAAGATCCAGTCGCAGGTGCAGTCGGAGCTCGAGAAGGGGCAGCGCGAGTTCTTCCTCCGCCAGCAACTGAAGGCGATCCAGGACGAGCTCGGCGAGGAAGATCCTGAGCGGGCGGAGCTGGAGGAGCTGCGCGGCCGGATCGACGGGCTCGACCTGCCGGAAGACGTCGAGAAGGCGGCGCGGCGCGAGCTCGCGCGCCTCGAGCGGCTGCCCTCCGCAGCGGCGGAGTACGGCGTGATTCGCACCTACCTCGACTGGATCGCGACGCTGCCGTGGGGCCGCACGACCGAGGACAAGCTCGATCTCGTCCGCGCGCGCGAGGTGCTCGACGCCGACCACTACGACCTCGAGAAGGTGAAGGACCGCATCATCGAGTTTCTCGCGGTGTCGAAGCTGCGCAACGACGCGTCCGGGCAGATCCTCTGCTTCGTCGGGCCGCCCGGTGTCGGAAAGACGTCGCTCGGGAACTCGATCGCGCGCACGCTGGAGCGCAGGTTCGTCCGCCTCTCCGTCGGCGGGGTGCGCGACGAAGCCGAGATCCGCGGCCACCGCCGCACGTATATCGGCGCGATGCCGGGAAGCATCATCCGCGCGCTGCGCGATGCCGAGTCGATGAACCCGGTGCTGCTCATCGACGAGCTCGACAAAATGGGCGCCGACTTCCGCGGCGACCCGGCGTCGGCGATGCTCGAGGTGCTCGACCCGGAACAGAACAGGACGTTCCGCGACCACTATCTCGACCTTCCGTTCGATCTCTCGAAGGTGTTGTTCATCTGCACCGCCAACACGGTCGAGACGATTCCCGGACCGCTGCTCGACCGGATGGACGTCATCTCGCTCTCGGGCTACACCGAGCAGGAGAAGCTCGGCATCGCGAAGCGCTATCTCGTGCGCAAGCAGATCGAAGCGCACGGGCTCTCGCCGGAACGCGTGACGATCTCGGAGAGCGCGCTCCGCCTCACGATTCGCGAGTACACACGCGAGGCGGGCGTCCGCGGGCTCGAGCGGCGGATCGCCGACCTCTGCCGCAAGGCCGCGCGCAAGGTCGCGGAGGGCTACGGCGGAAAGATCCGCATCGACGAGCGGCGTGTGCGCACCTGGCTCGGGCCGCGGCGCTACTCCGGCGAGGTGCGCAGGCGCACGGCGGAGCCCGGCGTCGCGACCGGTCTCGCGTACACGACGGCCGGCGGCGACGTGCTGTTCGTCGAGGCGCAGGCGTATCCCGGCAAGGGACGCCTGACGATCACGGGGCAACTCGGCGACGTGATGCAGGAGTCCGCGCAAGCGGCCGTGTCGTGGGTGCGCTCGCACACGCAGCAGCTGGGCGTCCCCGAGGGCTGGTTCGCCGAGCACGACCTGCATGTGCACGTGCCGGCCGGCGCGGTCCCGAAGGACGGACCGTCCGCCGGCGTGACGATGGCGACCGCGATCGCGTCGCTCGTGCGCGGCACCGCCGTGTCGGGCGAGGTCGGCATGACAGGAGAGCTGACGCTGACGGGGCAGGTGCTGCCCATCGGCGGCGTCCGCGAGAAGGCGCTCGCGGCGCAGCGCGCCGGCCTGACACGCATGATCCTTCCGCGCGAGAACGAGCACGACCTCGACGACCTGCCCGCCGAGACGCGGGCCGAGCTCGAGTTCGTCCTCGTCGACTCGATCGAACAGGTGCTCGAGGCCGCGTTCGGCCACGCAGGCAGCGCTACCGCACCCGCGGCGACCCCGGTGCGGGCCGCGGCCGCGAAACGACGCTAGGAACGGGTCGTGAACGTCGAGTAGAGGAGCGCGCACGCGCCGTCCGGGTCGGACGATCCGGCGGGGGCGCGGCAGAGCAGCTGGAACTCACGCTTTCCCTCGAGCACGAACCCGATGCGTTCGTCGTAGGCGGTGCCGGACGCCGGACGCACGATCAACCGGTACGCCCGGATGCGCGCGCCGTCGACGGTGACGGTCGCGCGCTCGGTCAGCGTGCCGTGCGCCTGCGCGGCGAGCTGTGCGGCGACGCGATCGAGCTCCTTCGCCGCCAGGTCGAAGAGCGCCGGGCTGTAGGCCTTCCGCAGCGGAAACGAGGTGGCGGAGACGAGGGTGCCGCCGGCCGCGTCACGGCGCGCCACGGCCGCGGACGCCGTGTGGCTCGTCTTCCAGCCGGCGGGCGCCTCGAACCGGAAGCCCGCCCCGCGGACGGCGATCGGAGCCGAGGCCGGGGCCTGCTTGGCCGATCCCCCGCACGAAGCCACGAGAAAGACGAGAATGAGCGCCGGAACCCGTTTCCAGACCTGGGTGAGGGGAAGACACCCCCTCACCAGCAACCGAAAGGAACCGCCGGCATGACCAAGACGAAGGACAAGGTCACCGACGCGGCCGACAATGTCAAACCGTACGTGGAACGCGCGCTGCACGACGCGGAGTTGCGCGAGAACGTGCGGAACGCGTACGAGTCGGCGCGTTCGATCTACAACGATCTGATGGGCCACCGGGGCGTGACGGGCGTCGCGACCCGGGTGGCGACCGACAAGGACCTCCAGAGCGAGCTTCGGTCGACGATCACCGAGCTGCGCAAGGCTGCGGATCGCGTCCAGGGCAAGGAGGCGCACGGAAGCCGGAACGGCGGGCTGCTGTTCATCGGCATCCTGCTGGGCCTCCTCTTCAACCCGTTCTCGGGCGCTCAGACGCGGAAGTGGCTGTCGAACAGGCTGTTCGGCGGCGGAGACGACTTCACCTACCAGGGCGGGAACGGCAACTCGTCGAACTAGGGGACCGTCGGCTTCGAAGCGGGCTGCTGCGACTGCGGGAGCAGCAGCCCGCCTTCGCCCTCAGCCGGTGCGAGCGCACGGTCGAGCGACCGCGGATCGAGCCCGCTCGCGCTCGAGATGTCGGAGCTCTGAAGCAGGATCGCGCCCGCCTTCGGGCCGCCCGATCCCGGCCCGGCTGGCACCCACCCCATGGCGGCGGCGAATCGCACGTCGTGCAGGCGCCGCCAACGGTGGAGATAGCCCGTCGGATCGACGGCACCGTCGTAGCCCAGCCCGAGCAGTCCGACGGGATGCACCTCGAAGTGGAGATGGTACGGCGTGCCCTGCGCGTCGCCGGAGCTGCCGACGAAGCCGAGTACGTCGCCGGCCTGCACGATCGCGCCGTCGACGGCGAACGGCGAGTACGCGGAGAGATGCGCGTAGTAGAACTCGTTGCCCTGGTCGTCGCGCAGCCAGAGACGCCAGCCGCCGAGCTTGTTCCAACCGACGGAGAACACCGTGCCGTCTGCGACGGCGAGGATCGGGGTGCCGAGCGCAGCGAAGATGTCGTCGCCGTGATGCCAGTCCCCGGATACGTCACCGCGCAGAGCGCCGAACGTGTCGATGAACGACGCCTCGCCGTAGACCGGGAAGACGTACCCGGTCTCGCCGAGAAACGGCGTCACGCCCGGCGGCCTGCTGAGCCCCGGCGGCAGGCCCTTCCCTTTCGGCCCGGCCTTCACCTTCGCGGACGCGCCGCTCGGGATGGTCGCGGTGGACGGCGCGACCGGCAGCGGCGGGGCCTCGCTCGCCTGCGCGTCGCCCTCGGCGTACCCGATCTGCACCTCGCTGCCCGCGGGTAGACCGCCGTGCGCGGCGGTGAGCGTCAGGTCGAGGGCGATGACGAAGGAGTGGTAGCCGGGCGTCGGCTGGTCGACGCGCTGGCCCTTCTGCTCGAGCACGATCGCGTTGCCCCAGTCGGCGAGCGCGATCTGCTGGTTCGCCGTCGGAGTCACCGGCTGGCCGAGGACGACGAGCCCCGCCACACCCGTGACGCCCGTGTCACCGCCGGCGCTCGCGGCGCTCGCGAGCGCATGCGTCTCGCCGGTGACCACTGCGGCGGTGATCTCTCCGTTGAAGAGCGACAGCGACGTCACCTGCGTGGACGCGCCGGCCGTCGCCTGCACGCCGCTCGTCGCGGAGACGCTCGTCGTCGTCGAGGCCGCGCTGACGATCGACCCGTCGGATGGGAACGCGTAGGCGCCGTCGAAGGCGACGGCGTCGTCCGGCGCGGCGAGCGCGCGCGTGCCGGCGGCAGGCTGGCCGGGAACGATCACCTTGATCGCCCACGCGCGCGCGGTCGCCCCGGCCGGCTGGTCGGCGGAGCCGTCGGAGGCGCCGGCCACGAGCGCGAGCAGGCACACGGCGACAAGAGTCCGGATCGGCGAAGAGATGCTCACCGGGCGCTTCATTATTGGCAAAGGCCGGAGACGGCGCACCGTCGTCGAGTGCGCTCAGCTCTGGCCGGAGCCGAGATGCTCGCGCGCGAACGCGCGGAAACGCTCGCGGGCGGCGTCGTCCGGGCCGAGCGGGCCGTCGTCGGCGTACTTCGGGTCGGCCGCGATCTCTTCGGCGACCGCGCGCACCTCGCGGGTGAGGGCGTCGTTGTGCGCCGGGTCGCGCAGCAACGCGCCGATCCAGCTGTCGGAGCCGTCGTAGGCCGGGACGTCGTGGTCGAAGAGGAGTTGCCCGAGAAGGAGGCCGCAACGGACGTAGGCGAAGGTGCGGAACGCGAGGATCCGGTGCGGCGAGGAGACGAGGCGCGCGATATCGGGGTTCTCGCGCTGGATCTGCTCGATGATCGAGCCGAGCGGCTCGTCGACGAGCGGGATCCAGAGGTCTTCGAGATCGGCCATGACCGGATTATGGCGTTTTGCGCCGGGCACGCCACGCGATCTGGCCGGCCACGAGCAGCATCAGAACCGCGAACAGGCGGCGCAGGGTCGCCTCGGGGAGCGAGAGGGCGAGCTGCGCGCCTCCCGCGGCCGCCGCGATCGAGGCGACCCCGAGCACCGCGGCCGGGCGCCAGCGGACGTTGCCGTAGCGCTGCTGCCGCCAGACGCCCACGATGACGGTCGGGATGATCGCGAGGAGCGACGAGGCCTCGGCGTGCACCTGGGTGAGGCCGAGCGCGACGAGGATCGGTACGAAGAGGATGCCGCCGCCGACGCCGAAGAGGCCGGAGAGGATCCCGGCCACGACGCCGAGGACGACGGCGAGGACGTACGTCACTGGAGCAGCATCCGAACGGCGATCACCGCGAGGAGGCCTGCGAACAGAAGCGCCAGAGTGCGTATGGGAACGCGCTGCTGCAGCGTCGCGCCGCCGAGCGCGCCGAGCGCCGCGGGAATGCCGACGAGCGCGGCATAGGCCGGCTGCACCTGGCCGTGCCAGGTGTAGACGATCACGCCCGCCGTCGCCGTGACGCCGATCGCGGCGAGCGAGGTCGCGGTCGCCGAACGCATCTCCCAGCCGCCGACGAGCAGCAGCAGCGGGACGATCACGATGCCGCCGCCGACCCCGAAGAGCGCGCTGAAGAACCCGGCCAGGAGCCCGATCAGGATCAGCCGCACGCGCCTATGCTAAGCGTTGTGGCCGCGACAGCCGACGCGCTACTCGCACGCTTCACGTCCGCACCCGCTGCAGCCGCGATGTTCCTCGACTTCGACGGCGTGCTCGCACCGATCGTCGCCCGCCCGGAGGACGCGTACCTGCCGCCCGCGACGCGCGTCGAGCTGACGAGGCTCGTCGGCCGTTACGCGCTCGTCGGCGTCGTCAGCGGACGCGCCGGCGAAGACGTGCGCGCACGCGTCGCCGTCGACGGCATCGTCTACGTGGGCTCGCACGGACTCGAGCTCGACCCGGAGGCCGAACGCTGGCGACAGCGCATCCGCGACTTCGCCGGCGACGTACCGTGGGCGGCGCACCACACCGAGTTGAAAGGGCTGTCGGTCGCGTTCCACTTCCGCGATGCCGCCGACGAGCGTGAAGCGGTGCTCGCGCTCGAGGAGATCGCGGCGCGCGCGACCGACGAAGGCCTGGTCGCGCGCTTCGGCCGCAAGGTCCTGGAGGTGCTGCCGCCGCTCGGTTCACACAAGGGCACCGCCGTGCGACATCTGCTCGACGGCGCCGGCTTGACGCGTGCGCTCGTCGCCGGCGACGACACGACCGACCTCGACGCGTTCCGCGCGCTCGACGGCCTCGACTGCGCCGTGCGCGTCGCCGTCGTGTCCGAGGAATCGCCGGCGCTGCTGCGCGAGTCGGCGGAGATCGTCGTCGAGAGCACCGGCGAGTTCCTCGAGCTGTTGCGGCGGCTGTAGTGCGACCCCTGGTCCCGTCGCGGCGGCGCGTCCTCCGACCCGGTGCCTGGCCCGTGCCAGGCACCGTCACGAAACCGTCACGACTCGTACGCGGCACGGGTCCGCCCCGATCCGGGCCCGCGCCGCTCGTTCAACGGGCGTACGGTGACGCGGTGCCTGGCCCGTGCCTGGCACCGGGGTCGAGACGTTCGACTCGGGTCAGTTCGCGAGCTCGGACGACGGCGTTGCCCGCGTTACGCCTTGTGGACGCGCACCGCCGTACCGTAGGCGCAGATCTCGGTCCAGTTCGGGCCCATCTCGGACGTGTCGAAGCGCATCGCGATCACCGCGTTCGCGCCCTTCGCCTCCGCCTCGCCCACCATCCGCGCCATCACCTCGTGGCGGCTGTCGACGAGCGCCTTCGTCATGCCCTTCAGCTCCCCGCCGAGGATCGACTTGAGGCTCGCGCCGAACTGCGAGCCGATGTTGCGCGACCGGACGGTCAGCCCGAACACCTCGCCGTACACCTCGTCGACCGCGTACCCCGGAATGTCGTTCATCGTCGTGACGATCATCGTCCCGCCTCCTTGTTGAGAGCGTCCCATGCACGTCGCACGTCGTGTTCCGTCGTGCGTGCGTTGCCGATTGCGAGCCGCATGACGTAGCGGCCGTCGAGCTTCGTGTGCGAGAGGAACATCTCACCGCTCCGGTTCACCTGCTCGAGGATGCGCTCGTTCTCCTCGTCGCTCGCGTTGCGACGGAAGACGACGAGCGAAAAGCGCTGCGGCGCGCAGAGCTCCCACTTCGGGTCGGCCTCGACCCATTCCGCGAAGACGTTCGCAAGCCGCACGTGCTCGCGCAGGATGCGCTGAAGCCCGGTGCGGCCGTAGCAGCGAAGCACGGCCCAGAGCTTGAGCGAGCGGAAACGGCGGCCGAGCGCCGGGCCGTACTCGGAGAGCGCGAACGCGTCGTCGGCCGTCCGCAGGTACTCGGGCGTGAGGGAGAACGCCGTGCGAAGCTCCTCGGGCCGAGACGTCCAGAGCAGCGAGCAGTCCATCGGGATCATGAGCCACTTGTGCGGGTTGACGACGAGCGAGTCCGCGAGCTCGACGCCGTCCTGCGACCAGCGCTCCTCCTCGCAGATCCACGACGAGCCCGCGTAGGCGGCGTCGACATGCACCCACGCGCCGGCTTCGTGTGCGCGCACGGCGAGCTCGCGCACGGGATCGACGGAGGCGAACGACGTCGTGCCGACCGTGGCGACGACCGCCGCGGCGTCACCCAGGTCGAGCCCGTCGGCGCGCATGCGCATCTCGTCGTCCGCGGCGACCTTGCGCAGCTCC
>DATKQO010000107.1:0-5172 GCA_035532715.1 Gaiellaceae bacterium
GCGCTGCCGAGGACGCAGTCGAGCCGGGTGTGGACGACCATCTCGAGGATCGTGCGGACGCCTCGGCCCTCCTCCCCGACGAGCTGCGCCCACGCGTCTTCGAGCTCGATCTCGCCCGACGCGTTGGAGCGGTCGCCGAGCTTGTCCTTCAGGCGCCGGAGGCGGAAGCCGTTGCGCGTCCCGTCGGGCAGCACACGCGGGAGCAGGAAGCAGGAGAGGCCGCCGGGCGCCTGCGCGAGCACGAGGAAGGCGTCGCACATCGGCGCCGAGCAGAACCATTTCTCGCCGTCGATCAGGTAGGCGCCGTCGCCGAGCGGCCGCGCGGCGGTCGTGTTCGCGCGCACGTCGGAGCCGCCCTGCCGCTCGGTCATCGCCATCCCGCAGAGCGCGCCGCGCTTCTCCGCTGCGGGCCGCAGGCCGGCGTCGTATATCGCGGAGGTGAGCAGCGGTTCCCACTCCGCGGCGAGCTCGGGCGCGGAGGCGCGAAGCGCCGGCACGGCGGCGTGGGTCATCGAGATCGGGCAGCCGTGCCCCGCCTCGACCTGGGCCGTGAGGTAGAAGAGCGCGGCCCGGGCGACGTGCGCGCCGGAGCGCGGCTCGGTCCACGAGAGAGCGTGGAGACCGTTGCCGACGGAGAGTCGCATCAGCTCGTGCCAGGCGGGATGGAACTCGACCTCGTCGATGCGCTCGCCGAAGCGGTCGTGCGTCCGGAGCGTCGGCACGTGCTCGTTCGCCAGGCGGCCCCACTCGAGCGGCTCTCCCGTCAGCAGCGTCCCGAGAGCCGAGCACCGCTCGGCAGCCCAGCCGGCACCCTCGCGCTCGAGCGCCTCGACGAGCGGCCGGTTGCCGGCGAAGAGATCGTGGCCGAGAAGCGGCGGCGGCTGATTCGCGGCCCCGGCGGCAGGCAGGCTGGCCATAGCTGGACGATACGCCCCGCCGGCCCCGGGCGTTCGCCCGGGGCCGGCGTCTCTCGGGGCTTTAGAGGCGATGCCCGTCGTGGGGTCCGCCGAAGGCCGGCCGGGTGCCGTTGACGAGGTCGGTGTACCGCTGGGTCAGGGTTGCCTTCATCGCGTCGGCCTGCGCCTGCGTCAGCGTGCCGGCGGCGACGGCGGCCGCGTGCTCCGCCTGCTCGTGCGCGACGAGCGCCGCGATCAGGTCGGTGGCGGTCTTGCCGCTCGTGGCGGCGGCGACCTGTGCGAGCGTCTTGCCCGACTGGAGATCAGTCGTGAGCGCCTGGGTCGTGACGCCAAGATACGACGCCGCCGCGGCGAGATCGTCCGCGGGTCCGCCGCCGTGCATCCCGCCGGGACCGGGCCCGCCGCCGTGCATCGGCATCGTCCCGTTGACGAGATCGGTGTACCGCTGGGTGAGTCCGGCGCCGATCGCGTCGGCCTGGGCCTGGGTGAGCGTGCCGGCGGTCACCTTGGCCGCGATCTCCACCTGCTCGTGGCTCACGAGCGCGGCCACGAGCTCCGCCGCGGTCTTTCCGTTCGCGGCGGCGACCTGCGCGAGCGTCTTGCCCGACTGGAGATCGGTCGTGAGCGCCTGGGTCGTGACGCCGAGATACGCCGCCGCCGCGGCGAGATCGTCGGCCGGTCCGCCGCCCGGATGACCGAAGCCGCCGGCGTGCATGCCGTTCCCGCCGCCCATCATGGTGCTGCGGGCCAAGCCGTTCTTCACGCCGTGGCCGGTGGCCGCGGCGGTTGCGATACCTGCGCCCGCGAGCGCAAGCGCGCCCGCGGCCGTGACTGCGATCTTCAGTTTGAGTGTCATGCACCCAACCTCGCGTCCAGATCTAAGAGCGGGGTATGCCGCTCCTAAGAATCGCCTGGGAGTCGACGGCGCCGGGCCAGCTCGTCCTCGACGTCCGCGACGTCCACGCCTGCGACCGCAAGCAGCACGTACAGGTGGAAGAGGAGATCGGCAGCCTCCTCGGCGAGCCGGCCGTCGCCGGCGACCGCCGAGAGCGCCGTCTCGACGGCCTCCTCTCCGAGCTTCTGCGCACAGCGCTCGATGCCGGCGTCCGCGAGTGACGCAACGTACGAGCCCTCCGGACGCTCTGCCACGCGTTCGACGACGGTGCGCCAGAGCTCGGGCGCGAAGCACGAGCGGGAGCCGGTGTGACAGGCGGGCCCGTCCGGGTGGACGCGCAGGAGCAGCGCGTCGCCGTCGCAGTCGTCGCGGATCTCGACCACGCGCAGCACGTTCCCGGAGGTATCGCCCTTGCGCCAGAGCTCGCGGCGCGAGCGGCTCCAGAACCACGCGTCGCCGGTCTCCCGTGTGAGGCGCTCGGCTTCGGCGTCCATCCACGCGAGCATGAGCACGCGCCCGTCGCCGGCATCCTGCACGATCGCTGCGCGAAGCTCAGGCTGCATCGCGAAGGTGAACGCCGAGGTCGCGCAGCTCGTCGCGCAGCGTGACGAGCCGGGCCGGGTTCTCGTGCAGGATCGACGCGAGGAGCGCGGCCTGTGCGACCGCGAGCGCGGCCGCGATGTGCGCGGCGTTGCCCGCGCCGCCGGATGCGATCACGGGCAGCGACACCGCGTCGCGCAGCGCAGCGAGCTGTTCCAGGTCGTAACCGTCCTGCGTGCCGTCGCGGTCGATCGACGTGACGAGCAGCTCGCCCGCGCCGCGCTGCTCGCACTCCTGCGCCCAGGCGACGGTGTCGCGCGCCGCGTCTCGCGTCGCGGCATGCGAGCGCACGCGTCCTCCTTCGGTGTCGATCGCGACGACGACGGCCTGGCTGCCGAGCGACCGCGCGAGCTCCTCGATCAACGCAGGTCGCGCGAGCGCCGCCGAGTTGACGCTGATCTTGTCCGCGCCCGCCTCGAGCACTGCCGACGCGTCGGCGAGCGAGCGGATGCCGCCGCCGAACGTGAACGGGATCGTGACCTGCTCCGCGACACGGCCTGCGACGCCGACCGCCGCCGCCTGCGCGCCGATCGTCGCCGAGATGTCGAGGAAGACGAGCTCGTCGGCTCCGGCGCCGGAGTAGGCGGCGCCGAGCTCGACCGGATCGCCGACGTCGCGCAGGCCCTGAAACTTCACGCCCTTCACGACGCGCCCGCCGGCGACGTCGAGGCACGGGATCAGACGCGGGAGAGGCATCGTTCCAGGAAGCGCGCGCCTGCCGCGCCGCTCTTCTCGGGATGGAACTGCACGCCGGTGAACGAGCCGTGCTCGACGATCGCGCTGTGGCCTTCGCTCGTCGCGACTGTCGCCGGCGACTTCGCGGCATAGGAGTGCGCGAACCAGTACGCCTCGCCGCCCGGATCGACGGTCGCCCAGCCGATCCGCGGGACGCGCTCGTCCCGGAGCCGTACCGCGCGGCCCGGGACGATGCCGAGGCCCGGGACCCCCCCGTCCTCCTCGCTCTCCTCGAGCGCGAGCTGGAGGCCGAGGCAGATACCGAGGATCGGCTTGCCCGCCGCGTGCCGCTCGCGGAGCACCTCGACAGACGCGCCGAGCCCCTCCATGCACGAGCGGGCGGAGCCGACACCGGGGAGAATCGCGAGGTCGGCCGTCGCGAGATCGTCGGTCAGCCGCGCGCCGAGGCGTCGCAGCGCGAGCTCCACCGAGCGCACGTTGCCGGCACCGTAGCGTGCGATCGCGACGTTCACAGGATTCCCTTCGTGCTCGGGACGAGCGAGCCTTCGGGGCGAAGAGCGGCGCGGAGCGCGCGCCCGACCGCCTTGAACGCGGCCTCGGCGACATGGTGCGGATCTTCGCCCGTCGCCTCGACGTGGATGCACATCCGTCCGCTGTCGGCGAGGCTCTGCAGCATGTGTTTGGCGAGTCCCGGGTCGAGCTGGAGGTCGAGCACCGACGCGCGCCTGCCGCCGAGATCGACCGCGGCGCGCGCCAGCGCGTCGTCCATCGGCACGACCGCGTCGCCGTAGCGCGCGATCCCGCGCCGGTCGCCGAGTGCACGGTCGAGCGCCTCGCCGAGCGCGATCGCAGCGTCCTCCGCGGCGTGATGCGGCCCGGTTTCCGCATCGCCCGTTCCCTCGAGGATGAGGTCGAGGCCGCCGTGGAAGGCGAGCTGCTCGAGGAAGTGGTCGTAGAGCCCGGCGCCGGTCGCGACGCGCACGCGGCTCTCTCCGTCGAGATCGAGTCGGACGCGCAGCTGCGTCTCGGCGGTCGCGCGCACGTGCCGGATGCGCCGCCCTTGCGGCGCCTCCTCGCCGCGGAAGGCAGCGAGCAGGAGATCGTCGTCCTCGCGATCGTGAACCGTGATGCGAACGCCGTCGTCGTAGACGCGCACCACGCAACCGCGAGCCAGCAGGGCGTCCGCGAGCTCGCGCGGCTCGTCCACCGGTACGAAGAGAAAGCTGCCGTACGACGGCAGCGGCGCGTAGCCGAGCGAGCGCAACTCCGCCGCAAGCCGCTCGCGCTCCTCGAGTGTCGAGCCGAGGTCGGGCGGCGACGCGAGGGCGGCGAGCGCGAGCGCCGCCGAGAGCGACGAGACGGGCGCGGGCGCCTGGCGCGCGTTCAGCTCGGCCGCGGTCTCGACCGAGGCGAGGGCGTAGCCGACACGCGCACCGGCGAGGGCGAACGCCTTCGAGAACGTGCGCAGCACGATCACCCCGTCGTCGATGAGGCCGACCGCCCCGGGTGCACCGCTGAACTCCCAGTAGGCCTCGTCGACGACGAGCGGTCGCGCGTCCGGCAGGGGATCGAGCGCGCCGGTGGGGTTGTTCGGACGACAGCAGAACGTCAGCACGCGGTCGTCCTCTCCGAGGTGTGCGCCGGCGAGCTCCGCAGCGACCTGGTAGAGCGAGTACGTCGGCGCGTCGGCGATCGCGACGACGTCGCCGGGGCCGGCGAACGCGCGCGCGACGAGCAGGATCAGGTCGTCGGCGCCCGCGCCGAGCACGACGTTCTCGGGCGCGACGCCCGCGTACGCCGCGATCGCATCCGTCAGCACCGGATAGAGCGCCCGCGGGTACTCGTTCACCGTCGCGAGCGCGGCCGCGACGGTCGCCGGGCGCGAGCTCGGCAGGGGCAGCGGCGGAACGTTGCCGTCGAAGCGCATGAGCTGCACGGGGTCGATGCCGGCGCGGCGCGCGAGCTCGAGCGTCGTCGGCGCCCAGCGGTACGGCTGAAACGTCGAGCCGAGCGCCTTCATCGCTGCACCGCCGCCGCGTGCGCGCTCATCCCTTCCACGCCCGC
>DATKQO010000108.1:0-28181 GCA_035532715.1 Gaiellaceae bacterium
GGTACGGCCGGTCGGTCGTCATCGCGTGGTACGCGTCGCAGACAAACACGATCCTCGATTCGAGCGGGATCTCCTCGCCGGCGATCCTGTCGGGATAGCCGCCGCCGTCCCAGCGCTCGTGGCAGTGGCGAACGATCGTGCGCACTTCCTGCAGGCGGTCGATCGGGGCGATGATGCGCTCGCCGAGCTCCGGATGGGTCTCGATGAGTGCGCGCTCCTCGGCGGTAAGCCGGCCCGGCTTCGAAAGGATGTTGCTCGGAATCCCGATCTTGCCGATGTCGTGCAGCAGCGCGCCAAGCTCGAGGCGCTTGAGGCCGCGCTTGTCGAGATCGAGCTCGTCACCCACACGCAACGCAAGGTCTGTGATCCACCGCGCGTGCATCGACGTGTACTCGTCGTTCGCCTCGAGCGCGTTCGCGAGCGCTTCGACCGTCGAGACAAACGTCTGCTCGAGACCCTCGTAGTTGCTCGCGTTCGCGATCGCGAGCTGCGCCTGATGCGCGAGGCCGCCGAGCAGGCGGAGCTCACGCTCGCCGAAATCGCTCTCCGGCAACGCGGCGATGATGCAGCCGATCTTGCGGCCGACGCTGAAGGCCGCGATCGCATACGAGGCGTCCGGCGCGATCTCCTCGAACTGGTCGGGGCGGACGATGAACGGCTCGGGGCTCGAACGTGCGGCGTCGACGTGGATGCGTTGCATCTGCACGAATGCCTGCTGCTCGTGGCTTCCGCCGTACAGCTTTCGCGGCACGAGCAGACCCTCTTCGTCCTCGATCCAGACCGAGGTGCGCGGTGAGCCGATCAACGTCGCAGTCGATTCGACGATGCGTTCCAGAATGTCTTCCAGGCTCGCGCCCGAGGCGAGCTCGCGTCCGAACTCGAGCAGCTGCGTCGCGCTCTCCGCCTCCCGGCGTGCCGACTCGTACAGGCTCGCATTCTCGACCGCGACTGCCGCGTGGCCGGCGAGCACCTCGAGAAGACGCACGTCATCCTCGTCGAACTGGTCGAGCCCGAGCTTCGAGATGACGATGACGCCGACGACGCGCGAGCCGTACCGGAGAGGCACCGCGAGCAGGGACTCCTCGATCACCGGCGTGCCGGGAATGCGGTAGCCGAACTCGCAGTTCGCGGCGTCGCCGACGAGCAGCGACTCTCCGCGCTCGGCGCAGTGGCCGGTGATCCCCAGGCCGACCTTCCCGCGCAAGATCTCCAGCGGCAGCGCGAGCGTCTCCGCCGTGAACTCGCCGCGGAACGAAACCGGCACGAGATCGTCGCCGTCGACGACGAACACGCGGCAGTTGTGGTAGTCGATGAGCGAGCGCAACTCGGCTGCGATCTCGTCGCCGATCTCGCGCACGTCGTTGAGACGGTTGAGCTTACCGCTCAAGCTCTGAAGCATCTTCATGTGGGCGAGCGAGCGCACGTCCCGCGCCTGAACCGGCCCGAGCGGGCGCTCGGTCTCGCCCTCGTCGTAGTGGACGATGCGGTTCTTGCCCTTCGCCTTCGCGGTCATCATCGCCGCCTCGGCGCACGCTGCGAGCTCGCGCGGGTTCATGGCGTGCTCCGGGCCACGCGCCAGGCCGACCGACACCGTCACCGCGCCGACCGCCGGAAGGTCGATCTCCCCCGCGCGCGCCACGATGCGCTCGGCGACGCGTGCTGCGTCGACGCCGTCGCACGCGCTCATGATGACGGCGAACTCCTCTCCGCCGAGCCGGCACACGACGTCGTGCGGCCGAACGGACGAACGCAGCGTGTCGGCGAGCAGGCGAAGCAACTCGTCGCCGACCCCGTGACCGTGCACGTCGTTGACGCGCTTGAAGTCGTCGATGTCGAGCATCAGCACGGCAACCGGCCGGTGTGTCCGGCTCGCCTCTTGCACGGCGTTGAGCAGCCGCTCGTGGAAGCTGCGGTGGTTGAGGAGGCCCGTGAGGGAGTCGCTCTGCGCCTCGCGCTCGAGGCGCGCGCGAATCTGCGCATTGTCGATTGCCAGCGCCGCAGCGTCGCCGAAGCGTTTTGCAAGCTCGAACTCGTCGTCGCTGAACTTGCCGTGCTCGCCGACGCGGTAGATGTTCAGCACGCCCTTGATCTGGGCACGGGCGACGAGCGGGATCGAGATGAGCGCCTCGGGATCGACCGGCGTGCCCGGCACGAAGCGGACGCGCGGGTCGAGATGCGCGTTGTTGGAGAGCGCAGGCTCGCGGCGCTGCGCCGCCCAGCCCGTTATCCCCTCGTCGAAGCGGACGCCCGTGCGCAGGATCTCCTCCGCGTACTGGTCGCGGGCGAGCATCGGCACGAGCAGGCCCTGCGACTCGTCCGCCTCGTAGATCGTCAACGTGTCGTGCGGGATGAGCTCGGAGAGCGTGTCGGCGATGCGAACGAGCAGCGCGTCGAGGCTCTGCTCCGCGAGCACCTCGTGAAAGACGTCGGCGAGGCGCCGGTACGACTCCACGAGCGCATGCCCCGGCGGCACGCCGGGCTCCTCCGAGACGAGCCGGAGGCGAGCTTCCGGGCGCGCCGTCACGCGCGCACCGGTAGATGAGCCGTCACGTACCGCAGGGTGGAACTCCTTGCGTCGAAGAGCCTCCGAAGCATCGCGGTCAGCCGCACCGCTGCCCTCCCCCACTCGAGGGAACCAGTCGGCTTGCTCAGGCCGCCGGCCGCCGGCCGGACCCGCGGCCCCAGCGTCCGGCTAAGCCGAGCGCAGCAGGCGTGGACGGCGGCGGCCCAGCGCGCACCGCGAGCCCGTCAAGACCGCTCTTCGAGCGGAGCCGCCCTGGGCGCTGCGCCACTCAGCGCGAAGAAGGAGGGGAAACGTGGGGGAACCGTGGGGTTCCCCCACGAGAAGTCAGTCGCCCCAGTCGAAGTCGCGCGCGCGATCGACGCCCCAGAAGCCTGAGTCCTCGATCTCCGCCGCGGGTGGCACCGCGTTCTCCGCGGTCTCCTCGCCGGGCCAGGGGAGCGTGGTGTCGGCGCTCTGGACGACGAAGGCCGGCCGCGCGCCGTCCATCGTCTCCTCGAGGCGCGCCTGCTCCTCGGTCTTGAACAGCGGATGGTTCTGGAACGGATCCTCCGCCTTGTAGCGGTCGATCGGCATCTGGCCGTCGAGCGTCTGGTTTCGCTCCTTCAGCGCGAGGTGGTCCTTGATCACCTCGGCGAACAACGACGGTGTCTCTACCGGCATAACCTTCCCCTCCCGATCGTGGACGTGCTCCTCGGGGGGCATTGTAGCCCGATTTCCGCGCCTATTCCGCTTCGAGACTACTAAAAGCTGCGGACGGGCGTGTCGACCTCGACCCGGTTCTTCCCGTCGCGCTTGGCCCGGTAGAGCGCCCGGTCGGCTGCGGTGAAGAGATCGCGCGCGTCCGTTCCCGACACGTGCTGGGCGACACCGAAGCTGCAGCCGACCGCGAGGACCGACCCGTGGTGGCCCGGAAACGACCGCTCGGCGAGCGAGGAGCGAACGCGCTCGGCGAGCTGGGCTCCGCCGGCGGCGTCGGCCCCGGGCAGCAGGAGGAGGAACTCCTCGCCGCCCCACCGGCCTGCGAGGTCGGAGTCGCGCACGGTCGCGCGGAGGACGAGGGCGAACGCGCGCAGCACGTCGTCGCCCGCCGCGTGGCCGTGCTCGTCGTTGATGCGCTTGAAGTCGTCGAGGTCGGCGAGCACGAGCGTCAGCGTCGTGCCGAGCCGGTCTGCCCTCGAGATCTCCGACGCGAGCGCCTCCTCGCAGGCACGCCGGTTCGCGATGCCCGTGAGGCCGTCGACCATCGCCTGCCGCTCGACGATCCGGTGGAGCCGCGCGTTCTCGAGGGCGATCGCCGCATGCGACGCGAGCGAGGCCGCCGTCATCCGCTGCTCCGCGTCGAAGGCCGGACCGACGAGCACGAGCATCCCGAAGGTCTCCCGCCCGGCCGTGATCGGCAGCTCGAGCCGCTCGCCGCCGCCGTCGGGGTCGCCGGTCTCGACCACCTCGCCGCCCTCCGCGGTGAGCCGAGCGCCGGTCGCCCCGGCCGCCTCGACGGCTGCTTCGACGATCACCCGCAGGAGTTGTCCGACGTCGTGCGTGGCGGCCAGCGCCTCGCCGAAGCGCGTGATCGCGTCGCGCAGGCGGGCGCGCTCGGCGTCGAGCTCGTCCAGTCGTGCCTGCAGCTGACTCGCCATCGCGTTGAATGCGTTCCCGAGGGCTGCGAACTCGTCGCGCCCGCGCACCGTCACGCGCTCTCCGAGCCTGCCGTGCGCGATCGCGTTCGCGGTTTGCGCAAGCCCGCGCAGGTTGCGGACGATCGACCGGCCCTCGAGATACGCGACGATCGAGACGAGCGCGAGCGACGCGAGCAGGCCGAGCAGCAGGCGATTACGAGACGCGGAGTTCGCTGAGTCGATCAGCGCCTGCGGGCTGAGCGCTGCGAAGTGAATAGCGCGTGTGCCACCGAGCGACGGCGCAACCAGCGCGCGATAGCGCACGCCGCCGACGCTCACGGTTGCCGTCCGGCCGGCCGCGAGGCCGAGCGAGCCTTCGATCTCCGGCAGCGACGCGACGATCCGGTTGTCGACCACGAGCGCGAGCGCATCCGCCGGCGCGAGACCCGAGCGGGGCCGGACCGCATCGACGAGCGACGAGTCGAAGGGGACGAAGCAGATGACCTTGCCGACGAGGCCCGACCGCGTCACGACGGAGACCTGCCGCTGCGCCGAGAAGCCCGGGCTTCGCCCGACATGGAAGCCGGCACCGGCGACGACGTAGATGTTCGAGACGTCGCGGAGCATCTGCGTGAGCCCCGGACGGTCACGACGCTCGAGCTCGATCTGGAAAGGCCTGCTGTGCGCGAGCGCGGCCGCGGAGCTCTGGGCCGCGTCGAGCTGCTCCTGGTAGCCGGTGAGCGCGGCGTGCAGGCCGGCCTGCAGCCGCGCGTCGACCCGCCGCGTCTCGCTCTGCCCGGCGACCGAGGTGAACCCCCAGAAAGCGGCAGCCATCGGAAACACCGCCAGGAGCAGGAAGTACGCGACGAGCTTGACCTTGAAGCTACCCACGGGGAGTCCCCTCACCTCCTGAACGTTCAAGCAACCGACTTCCCCTGCCGATACCCCGTTCGAGTGATGTTTTCGGCAACTCGGGGGGGAATCATGAGTTGTATCGGGAGGATTGTCGCAACGCTTCTGCTCGCCGGTGCGGTGGCGGGCGCTGCGGCATTCGCCCGGCAGCTTGGCAACGAGGCCGCCCCGGCGCCGATTCGCAGCGCCGGGATGCCGGCCGGCCGTCTCGCCACGCCGCTCACCGTCCTCGCCGCGCCGGCGCCGTCGCTCGCGCTGCCGCACACCGCTGCCCGGCCGGTCCTGCTCCGGCCGATCCCGCTTCGGCCGGTGCCGATCCGGCCTGTCCTGCTTCGCCCGGTCCCGCTCCGGCCGGCCGGCACGCCGCGGCCCGCGTCACCGGCCGCGCCGGCCCCGCCGTCCCTTGCACCCGCTCGCCCGAAGCCCGCGAAGCCCGACACCTCCCCGCCGGCGACACCGGCTCCCGCACCCGTTGCCGCGCCCGTTGCCGCACCCGTTGCCGCGCCCGTTGCCGCGCCGGCCGAGCCGGCGCCGCCGGCGAACACCGTTGTGGTAGCCGCGCCCGCGCCGACGCCCGCTCCGGTCGTCTCGAGCGCCGACGACCGGAGCCTCTTGTCGGCCGCACCCGCTCCGCCGGCCGCACCCGCTCCGCCGGCCGCACCCGCTCCGCCGGCCGTGCCCGTTCCGCCGGCCGCCGACGACGGCTCCGGGAGAGCGACGGGACGCGACCACCACCGGAACGGCCACGGACGTTGGGCCGGCCTCCCCGACGGGCAACAGCTCGTCCTCGCCGCGCTGCCGTCGCCCTCTGCCGCCCCGGCTTCGACTTCGGATTCGGCGCCGCCCGCGGCCGACGTCCCGGCGCCGTCCGGCGATCCCGCGGGGTCCGGGGACGGCGGGACGGACGGCTGCAACGGCTCCGGGAACGGCCAGGGCGGCCGGCGGGGAGACGGCGGTTGGCAGCAGGGAAACGGGGGCTGGCAGGGAGACGGCGGCTGGCAGGGAGACGGCGGCGACCATTAGGATGCGGCCGTGGCACGCCTCGGCAAGCTTCGGCCCGGCCCCGTCGGACTTGCAGTCGCCCTCTACGACGTGTGGCGGCGGCTGCCCCGCAAGCAGCGCAAGCAGCTGCTGGCGCTCGCACGGAAGCACGGGCCGCAGGCCGCCGCAAAGCTCATGAAGGCGCGGCGGACGTTCCGCGGCCGCGGCTAGACCGGCCCTACGGTCCAGGCGGGGCAAGCACAGCCCGCACGATCCGGTCCTGCTCGCGCAGATGCGAAGTCGGATAGCCCTCGCTCGGGCTCGCGCGCCACGGCCGGCCGACGTAGAGCAACGGCACGCCGCCGGGCTTCGCCTCTTCGAGCCGGTGGCGGATCGCGCGCCACGCGCCCATGTTCTGCGGCTCCTCCTGCGCCCACACGACCTCGCGTAGGTTGGGGTAGCCGCGCACGAGCGCCGCAGCCTGCTCGATGGGGAAGGGATAGAGCTGTTCGAGGCGCGCGAGCGCGACGTGCGGCGCGGACGCGTGCTCCTCGTGGCCGACGATGTCGTAGTAGACCTTGCCCTGGCAGAGCACGAGCCGTGTCACCTGCTCGCGGTCGGCCGTCAGGTCGTCGAGCAGCGGCTGAAACTCGCCGTCGGCGAGATCGGCGAGCGTCGAGCCGGCCTGCTTCAGGCGCAGCAGGCCCTTCGGCGTCATCACGACGAGCGGCCGCGCGGTCGCGTCGAGCGCCTGCCGGCGGAGCAGATGGAAGTATTGCGCCGACGTCGTGCAGTTCGCGATCCGGATGTTCTCCTGCGCAGCGAGCTGGAGGAACCGCTCGAGCCGGGCGCTCGAATGCTCTGGCCCGTTGCCCTCGTAGCCGTGGGGCAGCAGCAGCGTCAGACGTGAGGTCTCCCGCCACTTCGAGAGCCCGGCGGAGATGAACTGGTCGATGATGATCTGCGCGCCGTTCACGAAATCGCCGAACTGCGCCTCCCAGAGGACGAGCGCCTCGGGCGCGGCGGCCGAGTAGCCGTACTCGAAGCCCACGCAGGCGTACTCGGAGAGCGGCGAGTTGTGGATCTCGAACGCCGCCGCCGCCTCGTCGAGATGCTGCATCGGCGTGAACGTCGCACCCGTATTGACGTCGTGCAGGACCGCGTGGCGATGCGAGAACGTGCCGCGCTCCGTGTCCTGGCCCGTGATGCGAATCGGGATGCCGTCGACGAGGAGCGACGCGAACGCGAGCGCCTCGGCCTGGCCCCAGTCGATGCCGCCGTGCTCGATCGCCTCGCGGCGGCGCTCGAGCTGCTTCATCAGCTTCGGGTGCGGCGTGAACCAGTCCGGGACTCGCAGGAGCTCGTCGTTCAGATCCCGCAACCGGTCGGCCGCAACGGCGGTCACGACGGTGTCGGCGGTGCCGAGGGGGATCCGCCCGTCCGGCCGGGGCGGCTGCGACACGGCGCGAAACGACTCCTTCAACGCCTCGTGCGCTGCGCGCAACTCGGTCTGGACCTGCCTGACGAGGTCGTCAGCCTGCGCCTGCGTGGCAACGCCCTCCTCGACGAGCCTGGCGGCGAAGCGCTCGCGCACGGTCGGGTGCGCGGCGATCGCGGCGGCAAGAAGAGGCTGCGTATACGCCGCCTCGTCCTGCTCGTTGTGCCCATGGCGCCGGTAGCCGACGAGGTCGACCACGACGTCGTGACCGAAGCGGCGACGGTACGCGAGAGCGAGCCGGATCGACGAGATCGCCGCTTCCGGGTCGTCCGCGTTCACGTGGATGATCGGGATGTCGAAGCCCTTTGCGAGGTCGCTCGAGTAGCGCGTCGAGCGCCCGTCCGCAGGGTCGGTCGTGAACCCCACCTGGTTGTTCGCGATGATGTGCAGCGTGCCGCCGGTCGAGTAACCGGCGAGGCCCTGCAGATTGAGCGTCTCGGCGACCTCGCCCTGTCCGGCGAACGACGCGTCGCCGTGGATGAGGACCGGGAGCGCGATCGCCGGATCGTGGTAGCCCTCGCGCGTCGAGCGGTCGGTCTGCTCGGCGCGGGCGCGACCCTCCACGACCGGGTCGACGGCCTCGAGATGGCTCGGGTTCGACGCGAGGGTGACCGTGATCTCGCCGGCGTGCGTCGCGCGCGTTCCCTCGGCGCCGATGTGGTACTTCACGTCGCCGGTGCCGCCCTCGTCGTTCGTGACGACGGCGTCGATCGTGCGCTCGCCTTCGAACTCCCGGAGCACGACGTCGTACGGACGCCCGACGACGTGCGCGAGCACGTTGAGACGGCCGCGGTGCGCCATCCCGATCACGACCTCGTGCGCGCCGTCGTCCGCCGCGAGCGCGATCGACTCGTCGAGCATCGGCACCATCACGTCCAGGCCTTCGATGGAGAACTGCTTCTGCCCGAGGAACACCCTGCGGAGGTATTGCTCCATTCCCTCGACCTGGCTGAGCCGTCCGAGCACGGCGACCCGCTCGTCGTCGGAGAGATGGTCCCGGTAGCGGCCGGACTCGATCGCCTGTCGCAGCCAGACACGCTCCTCGTGGTCGGAGATGTGCTCGATCTCGTAGGCGATCGTCCCGCAGTACGTCTCGCGGAGCCGTGGCAATGCGTCGGCGAGCGTGGGGCCTTCGACGGAGAGACGGAGGACGGAGGACGGGATGCGCGCCTGCAGCTCGGGCGTGAGCTTCGGGACGAGGCGCTCGGGCTCGAGCGTCGGGTCGCCGGACGGCTCCGATCCGAGCGGATCGAGGTGCGCCGCGAGGTGGCCGAACATGCGAAACGCCTTGACGAGCGCCATCGCTGCGGCGACGCCGCCGACGAGCTCGTCGTCGACCTGGGCAGGGACGGCCGCGGGCGGCGGCGGCGCAGGGGCGTGCCCGTTGCCGGCGCCGTCGTCGTGCTCGAGCCGCTCGAGGATCCGCGCGAGCCCGGGTTGGATCGCGAGCAGCTCGTCGGCGGGTGCGCTCTCGAAGAGCGCCCGCCACTCCGCGGGGACGGCAGCGGGGTTGTCGAGGTACTGCTCGAGAACGAGCGCCGCATAGCCCGCGTTGAGTCCGTCGACGTCAGGGCGTGACATCCGAGAACCTTTGTAGCAGCGGCGGGCCGGCTACCAGAGCGCTCTGCTCGTCACGACGGCGATCGTCATGCCGAGGAAGAAGCACACGGCGCAGATCATCACGGCCCAGTAGGAGAGCCTGCGATGGCGGCCGCCCATCGCAGCGGCGATCAGCGCGAGGATGACCGCCACCGGGATCAGCCGCAGCGGGTGCCATGCGAGCGCGATGAGACTCGTGAAGATGGCGAGCGACGCGAGGAGGCCGGCGACCGTCTCGGACGGGCGCGACTCGTCGACGACCGGGTCGAAGTCGAGCTGGCTCACGAGCGCTTCGTCTCCGCGCGCGCGCCGGCGGTGCGCGGGGTCCGCGGATACGTGCGCGACGGTCCGCCGTGGGGCCGCGGCCGGAAGCGGCGCGGGTGCAGCCGCCTGCCCCAGCCTGAACGCGGATCGTCGTCCCCGTGCTGCGCGGTGACCGCCGCCCCTTCCTCGGGCCGCGGCTCCGCCTTGATCGCGTAGTACACGACCAGGCCGAGATAGACGATCGGAATCTTGAGGATCAGCATGAGGAACACGATTTCCCAGACCGCGTGCCGGGGCATCGCAGGAGTCTACCCGCCCCGCGAACCCTCGACCTGGACTTCATGCTCTCCGCCCGGCGGTCGGGTTACGAGGTCGCCTCGGGCGGGGAGAACAAGACCATGAGCCATGAGCAACTACGTGCGCTGCTGGAGCACGGCGAAGAGGTCGGCTGCGTGAACATGACGGCGTTCACGACGCTCGTGCAAGACCTCGAGCTCGAAGAGGACGACGTCGCTGCGCTCTACGAGCGCCTCGACGAGCACGGGATCGAGCTCTCCGACGACTGCGGCCTGCCCGACCTCGACGCCACGACGTACGCGAACCCTCAGGTCGCTGCGATGACGAGCGACTCGCTCCAGCTCTTCCTCAACGAGGCGGGGCGCTACCCGCTGCTCACGGCTGCCGAGGAGGTGGAGCTGGCAAAGCTCGTCGAGCTCGGCGACAAGGCGGCGAAGGACCGGATGGTGAACTCGAATCTCCGCCTCGTCGTCTCGATCGCGAAGCGCTACCAGGGCCACGGCCTCTCGCTGCTCGACCTGATCCAGGAGGGGATCATCGGGCTGATCCGTGCGGTCGAGAAGTTCGACTGGCGGCGCGGCTACAAGTTCTCGACGTACGCGACGTGGTGGATCCGCCAGGCCGTGCAGCGCGGGGTCGCGAACAAGGCTCGCACGATCCGCATCCCCGTACACATCGCCGAACGCGAGCAGAAGATCGCGCGCGCCGAGCGCGAGTTGACCGCGCAACTCGACCGGCAGCCCACGGACGAGGAGATCGCAGACAAGACCGAGTTGAAGGTGAAGCATGTGCGCGAGGTCCGCGATGCCGCGCGGACCGTGGCGAGCCTCGACAAGCCGCTCGGCGACGACGGCGACACGTCGTACGGCGATCTCGTCGCCCAGGGGACGACCGACATCGCGGAGGAGGTCGTCGTCGGCCTGGGCGAGGACGCGCTCCACCGGGCGATCGAGACGCTGCCCGAGCGCGAGAAGCTCGTGATCAAGCTCCGGTACGGATTCGCCGGCGACCAGGAGCCGATGTCGCTCGAGCACATCGGGCGCGAGATGGGAATCACACGCGAGCGCGTGCGCCAGATCGAGATGCAGGCGCTCGGACGCCTCGCGCAGCAGCGCGAGATCGCAGCGTTGAGCTCGGCTGCGTAGCGCTACGCGTGCGCCGCGTACGCGCGCATCGCGTCGACGAGCGCCCCGAGCCGGCGGCCTGCCGGCGTGAGCGTGTACTCGACCCGCGGCGGGCGCGTGTCGAGGACGCGGCGCTCGAGCACGCCGGCGTCCTCGAGCTCGGAGAGTCGCGCCGCGAGCGTGCGCGGCGGGATGCCCTCGAGCGCCTGCTTGAACTCGTTGAAGCGCACCGCCCCGGCCTCCGCCGCCGCCCACAGGATCGCGAGCACCCAGCGGCGCCCGAGGAGGTCGGCCGCCCGGGCGACCTCCTCGGGCAGCGGCTGACAGGTGCGACAGCGCATCAGTTGACGATCTGCAGGTTCGGCTGCGGCTTCGGCTCGAGTGCGAGCTCGAGCACCTCGCCGACCGTCATCACCGGGTGAAACCGCATCGCGTCGCGCACGTCCGCCGGGACGTCGTCGAGGTCCGCACGGTTGCGCTCCGGGATGATCACGTCGGTGAGCCCCGCCGCGTGCGCTGCGAGCACCTTCTGCTTCAGCCCGCCGATCGGCAGGACGCGGCCCTGGAGCGTCACCTCGCCGGTCATGCCGACCGTGTGCTTCACGGGCCGCTCCGAGAGGAGCGACGCGAGCGCGGTCGCCATCGTGATTCCGGCGCTCGGGCCGTCCTTCGGGATCGCGCCCGCCGGAACGTGCACGTGGAACGAGTGATCCTCGAACGCCTTCGCGTCGACGCCGAGCTCCTCCGCATGAGAGTGCACATAGGAGAGCGCGATGCGCGCCGACTCCTTCATCACGTCGCCGAGCTGGCCGGTGAGCACGAGATCCCGCCCGCCCTCCATGGTCGTCGCCTCGACGAAGAGCACGTCGCCACCGGTTCCCGTCACCGCGAGACCGGTCGCGACGCCGGGCACGGCCGTCCGCTCCGCCGCCTCCTGGAAGAACTTCTGGCGGCCGAGCGCGTCGCGCACGACCTCGACGTCGACGACGACGGGCGTCTTCTCGATGCTTCCCGACGCGATCTTCGTCGCGGTCTTGCGCAGGATCTTCCCGAGCTCGCGCTCGAGCTGGCGGACGCCGGCTTCACGCGTGTACTCGGCGATGACGACATGGAGGACGTCGTCTCCGACCGAGATCTCGTCCTCGTTCAGGCCATTGCGCTCGCGCTGACGCGGCCACAGATAGTCGCGGCCGATCGCGGTCTTCTCGTCGGTCGTGTAGCCGTCGAAGCGGATGACCTCCATCCGGTCGAGCAGCGGGCCAGGGATCGTCTCCGCGACGTTCGCGGTCGCGATGAAGAAGACGTCCGAGAGGTCGAGCTCGACGTCGAGGTAGTGGTCGCGGAACGAGTGATTCTGCGCCGGGTCGAGCACCTCGAGCAGCGCGGCCGACGGATCGCCGCGCCAGTCGGCGCCGACCTTGTCGACCTCGTCGAGCAGGATGACCGGGTTCATCGTCTTCGCGTCGCGGAGCGCCCGGACGAGCCGGCCGGGCAGCGAGCCGATGTACGTGCGGCGATGGCCGCGGATCTCCGCCTCGTCGCGGATGCCGCCGAGCGACATGCGCACGAACTCGCGGTTCAGGGCCTTCGCCACCGACTCGCCGATCGAGGTCTTGCCGGTGCCGGGAGGGCCGATCAGCGTGAGGATCGCGCCGCTCCGCCTGTCGTTCGGGATCCCGCGCTCCTGGCGCAGCTTGCGCACGGCGAGGTATTCGACGATGCGCTCCTTCACGTCGTCGAGGCCGGCGTGATCCGAGTCGAGCTGCTCGCGGGCGGCCGCGGGATCGAGCCGCTCGTCGGAGCGCTTCGACCAGGGCACCGACACGAGCCAGTCGAGATACGTGCGGATCATCGACGCCTCACCCGAGGAGTCGCCCATCGTCTCGAGTCGCCGCAGCTCGCGGTCGGCCTGCGACCGGACGTCCTCCGGCATGCCGGCCTCCTCGATCTTCGTGCGGTACTCGTCTACGACCGAGCCCTCGTCCTCGCCGAGCTCCTTGCGGATCGACTCCATCTGCTTGCGCAGGACGTACTCGCGCTGCTGCTTCGCAGCGCCGGTCTCGACGTCCTCGCGGATGCGTCGCCGAACCTGGTACTCGGCGAGCCGTTCGCGCTGCAGCTCGAGCGCGAGCTTGAGCCGCTCGACGATGTCGACCCGCTCGAGCAGCTCGACGCGCTGCTTGAAGCTGATGTCGGGCGCGTACGCGCACGTGTCGGCGAGCGTTCCTGCGTCGGTGATCGAGCGCACGAACGCGCGGATGCGGTCGTCCGCGTCGCGCAGCTCGAGGATCTCCTCGACGACAGCGCGGTACTCGCGCTCGAGCTCACGCGTCGCGACGGGCGGCGGATTCTCGTCGGGGGTCTCGTCCACCTCGGCCCGGAGCCGTCCCTGGGGGTCGGTGTGTGCGGCGCCGATGACGCCGCGATGCAGGCCGGTGAGTGCGACGGCGCGGGCGCCGCCGGGCAGGCTGACGGTGTCGGTCACCTCGGCTACGGTGCCGACCTTCGCGTACTCCTGCTCGTGCTGCGGCACCAGCAGGACGCGCGCCTCGTCACCGACGTCGACCGTCAGCGTGACGGTCATGCCCGGGAACACGACGGTGTCCTCGAGCGGGACGAGCAACAGGTCGCTCAAGATCGTCTCACTCTCCTAACTGTGAACTAGGTATCCGGAGTATACCTGGGAGGGAACGTCGACGGGGCAAGGTCGCCCCGGTTTTACGCGCAGCAAACAGACCGCGTGCTTCCATGGAGCCGTGAGCCTCGCCGCCGCAATCGCCGCCGCCGCGCTGGCCCTCGGGGCGCCTGCGCCCGGCTGGACGACGGTGAGCACCGGTCCCGCGGGCGGCGTTGTCTGGCAGGGGCGGATCCCGAACACGTTCGTCCCCTCGGATCACCGCCGCAGCGCGGTCTACCTCCCACCGGGCTACGACCCGAAGCAGCGGTACCCGGTCGTGTACCTCCTGCACGGGATGCGGGGAAGCCCTTCCTCGTTCTGGGACAGCCTCCGCCTCGCGTCGGTCGCCGACCGGTTGATCGCCACCGGCCGCACACGCGCCTTCATCGCCGTGATGCCGGTCGCCGGTCCGACGGTGAACCCGGACACCGGCGAATGGGCGGGCGTCTGGGAGAACTACGTCGTCAACGACGTCGTGCCGTGGGTCGACGGTCATCTCTCGACCGAGCCGAGCCCGCAGTGGCGGGCGCTCGAAGGGCTTTCCGCGGGAGGCTTCGGCGCGATCGACATCGGCCTCCGCCATCCGGGGCTGTTCGGAACGCTCGGCTCGTGGGCCGGCTACTTCGCGCCGGTCTTCCGCGACGGTCCCTTCCTCCACGCGACGAGCGCGTATCTCGCCGCGCACGATCCGGCGCTGCTCGTACGGCGCGACGCCCGGTCGCTCAGCCGCCTTCGCGTCCGCTTCTACGTCTCGGTCGGCGGCAACCACGGGAACATCCCTTCGCGATGGTCATTCGCTTTCGCACACGAGCTGCGAACACTGCGCCTACCCCACGACCTCTGGGTCTCTCCGGTAGCGCTGCGCCGCCACTACTGGAGCGCCACGATGCCTTCCGCGCTCACGTACGCCGCTGCGGCATTGCGCTAAGCGTCCGCGAGCCCGCGCTCGCGTGGACCGGCCGCGACGTCGTCGCCGCCGTAGATGCCGTCGCCCGTCTCGAGATCGAAGAAATGCAGGCGCTCGGTGACGACGGCGAGCTGGATCGGCTCTCCCTCTCGCGCCTGCGTGCCGCGCACGACCCTCGCGATGAACGCGTTCCCGTGCTGCGTCTGCTCGTCGGCGGCCTCGAGCGCCTCGTGGCCGACGATCTCCTGCAGCTCGTCGGCGAGAACGGGCGGCGCGTGGACCGTGAAGTGGAGATACACCTCAGAGCCCATGTCCTCCTTGATGTCGACGGTGGCGTCGAGCCGGCGCCCCTCCGCGGCAGGGCCGAGGTCGAGCGGATCCTCGAGGTCCTCCGGCCGGATGCCGAGTGCGATGCTCCGGCCCGCATAGCCGCGGAGCCCGGGCCGCTCCGCCACGAGCGCGGCGGGCACCTGAAGCGTGTGCGGCCCGAAGACCGCGGCGAGCCCGCCGTCGCGCTCGACGAGCTCCGCCTCGACGAGATTCATCGCCGGCGAGCCGATGAAGCCCGCGACGAAGAGGTTCGCCGGCCGGTCGTAGAGCACCTGCGGCCGGTCGACCTGCTGGAGGATCCCGCCTCGCATCACGCAGACGCGGTCGCCCAGCGTCATCGCCTCGCTCTGGTCGTGCGTGACGTAGATGGTCGTGACCCGCAGGTCGCGCTGGATCCGGGCGATCTCGGCGCGCATGTGGACGCGCAGCTTCGCGTCGAGGTTCGAGAGCGGCTCGTCCATGAGGAACGCCTGGGGCTCACGCACGATCGCGCGGCCCATCGCGACGCGTTGCCGCTGGCCGCCCGACAGGTGCCGGGGCCGCTTGCGAAGCACCTCGGAGAGCCCGAGCACGCGCGCGGCGCCCTCGACCCTGCGCCGGATCTCCCCCCGGTCGATCCCGCGCATCTTCAGCCCGAACCCCATGTTGTCGTAGACGTCCATGTGCGGGTAGAGCGCGTAGTTCTGGAAGATCATCGCGATATCGCGGTTCTTCGGCGGGAGGTCGTTGACGACCTCGCCTCCGACGCGCACCGTGCCGCCGCTGATCTCCTCGAGACCGGCGATCATCCGCAGGGCGCTCGTCTTCCCGCACCCGGACGGGCCGACGAAGACCACGAACTCCCCGTCGGCGATCTCGAGGTCGAGCTCGTGGACGGCGCGCGTTCCGTCGCCGTAGACCTTCGTCAGACCCTCGAGCGCGATGGCAGCCACGGAGCGGAACCTTACGGGCCGCTCGCGCATCTTGCAATGGATTGCCGTGGGATCTAGAGTCGCAAGCCATGGCAGCGCTGGCGGCCGCGGGGGGGAACCGTCGACGGCGGTTCCGCCATATCACCGAGCGTCGCGGGTTTCTCGCGACACTCCTCATCTCGCCTGCCGTCCTGTTCATCGCGGCACTCGTCGGGGTGCCGCTCGTCCTCGCGATCTATCTCAGCTTCACCGATGCGACGGCGGGCTCGCTCACCGGCAAGTGGGTCGGCCTGCGCAATTTCGAGAGCGCGATCCACGATCCGATCTTCCGCGGCGCGCTCTGGCACACGCTCACGTTCACTTTCATCTCGCAGGCGATCGTGGTCGTGTGCGCCGGGCTCCTCGCGCACGCGCTCGTGCGGCCGTTCCGTGGCCGCTGGTTCCTCCGCTTCCTGATCCTGCTCCCGTGGGCGGCGCCGATCGCGCTCACCTCAATCGGGTTCCTCTGGTTCTACGACCCGCAGGCGAGCATCTTCAACTGGTTCCTCATCCAGCTCCACCTCGTCGATCCGCGGAATCTGCCCAACTGGCTCGGGACGCCGAAGGCCGCGATGTCGTCGATCATCACCGTCCAGGCGTGGCGGACGATCCCATTCGCCACCGTCATCTTCATCGCCGGCATCTCGTCGATTCCGCAGGAGGTGGACGACGCGGCCGCGATCGACGCGGCGACCGGTCTGAAGAAGTTCTGGTACGTCTCGCTCCCGCTGCAGTTGCCGATCGCCATCGTCGCGATCCTGTTCGGGATCATCTTCACCGCGACCGACATGATCGTCCCGTACATCCTCACGAACGGCGGCCCGTTCAACTCGACGCAGGTGCTGACGACCTACGCGTTCCAGACAGGCATCAACGCGGGCAACATCGGCGAAGGGGCCGCGATCGCGCTCTTCATGCTGCCGCTGCTCGCGCTCGTCGTGATCGGGATGCTCGTGTTCGCGCGCCGCGCGGAGGTCACCTGACGTGACGGATGGCCGGCGGCACAAGGCGTTCTCCTACGGGATCGTCGTCCCGTTCGCGATCGTGCTCGCGTTCCCGTTCTTCTGGATGGCGGTCACCTCGCTCAAACCCGAGTCGCAGGTCTACGACCCGACGAAGGTCTGGAGCTTCCACCCCACGCTCGCAAGCTACGGCTACCTGTTTCACCACACCGACTACCTGCGCTGGATCGGCAACTCGAGCTTCGTCGGCGTGATGGTCGTGCTGATCACGCTCGCCGTCTCCATGCCCGCGGGCTACGCGCTCGCCCGGCTCTCCGGCGGCTTCGGGCGCAGCATGGGCGTCGGGATCTTCCTCACCTACCTCGTGCCCCCGACGCTCCTGTTTCTCCCGCTGTCACGTGTGATCGCGCAGTATCTCCACCTCAGCGACCGCCTCTGGGCTCTCGTCGTCGTGTACCCGTCGTTCACGATCCCGTTCGCGATCTGGCTCCTGATGGGGTTCTTCAAGACGATTCCCCAGGAGCTCGAGGACGCCGCGCTCATCGACGGCTGCTCCCGCCTCGGCTCGCTCGTACGGGTCGTCTTTCCGATCTCGATTCCCGGGATCCTGACCGTCGTGATCTTCACGTTCTCGCTCGTCGTGAACGAGTTCGTCTACGCGATCACGTTCATCTCGAGCGCCACGAACCGCACGCTCACCGTCGGGGTCCCGACCGACCTGATTCGCGGCGATCTCTACAACTGGCCCGGGATCATGGGCGCGATCCTGATCCCGAGCATTCCGCTCGCACTCGTCTACAACGCGTTCCTCAACCGTTTCATCGCCGGGTTCACAGGCGGAGCATTCCGCTGACCTCGAAGGGAGGATGTATGCCGGAAGGGAAGGACGACTCGGGGATCGATGGCAAGCGCCTGACCAGGCGCGATCTCCTCAAGAAAGCAGGTGTCGGGGCGGCCGCGGTCGGGGTGTCCGGGGCGACGGCGCCGTTCTCGTTCGCCGGGCCGATGCGCTACAAGGGCCGCTGGCTGAAGGGCAATCTCTCGATCATCCAGTGGGTGCACTTCGTCCCGAGCTACGACGACTGGTTCGACAACACGTTCGTCAAGCAGTGGGGCGAGAAGAACGACGTGCAGGTGAACGTCGAGCACATCAACAACACGTTGCTCGACACCCGGGCGGCGGCCGAGGTGGCCGCCCAGAGCGGGCACGACCTGTTCATGAACCTCCACCCGATGGCCTCCTACGAGGATCAGGTGATCAACCACGCGCCGATCATCCAGGAGATCCAGCGGAAGGTCGGCAAGTACGGGCCGCTGGGATACGCGTCGACGTACAACCCGAAGACGAAGAAGTACTTCGCCGTCTCCGACAACTACGTGCCCGACCCCGTCGTCTGGCGTCACGACCTCTGGAACGGCATCGGGGAGGCGCCGTACACCTGGGATCACGTACGGAGGGCGGCGCCGAAGCTGAAGGCGATCGGCCACCCGATCGGGATCGGGCAGTCGCAGGAACTCGACTCGAACATGGCGCTGCTCGCGTTCATGATGTGCTTCGGGTCGTTCGTCCAGGACGAGACCAACAAGCCGACGCTCAACTCGAAGAACACCGTCGAAGCCGTGAAGTTCATGGCCGACCTGTACACGAGCGGCGAGGACTCGGCGATCTTCGGTTGGAATCCCGCGTCGAACAACAACTACCTCTACTCCGGCACGGCATCGATGATCCTCAACGCGATCTCGGCGACGCGCACGCCGGAGGCGCAGCACCTTCCGTTCTCCGACGACCTCTGGATCTGGCCGATCCCGTACGGGCCGCACGGACGGCTCGGGCTCGAGCACGTGATGAGCTGCTACTCGATCTGGAACTTCGCACAGAACAAGACCAACGCCATGCAGTTCCTCGCCGACCTGTGCGTCGACGGCAAGGCGGCGACGGATGCGTCCCAGCTCTACAACTTCCCGGGCTTCCCGGGCGCGTACCCGTTCAAGGCGATCCGCAAGACCGCTGCGGCCGACCCGCACAAGCCGCACGGCAAGTACACGATCCTCACGACGATCGCCGAGAAGTACACCCACAACATCGGCTACCCGGGCACGACGAACGCTGCGATCGACGAGATGTTCTCGAAGTACCTCATCCCGCAGATGTTCGCCCAGGTGTCGCAGGGCAAGATGAGCGCCGCCGACTCCGTCAAGTCGACGGCGTCGGCGGTGAAGGACATCTTCGCCAAGTGGAAGGCTCGCGGCAAGATCTAGCTCGAACGACCGGCGGCGGGCCCGGCGACGGGCCCGCCGCTCGCTCAGGACTCCTTCAGCTCCACGACAGCCTTGCCGCCGGCGCGCTGGCGTTCCCACGCCTCGCCGACCCGTTCGAGCGGGAAGCGCTCGACGTCGAGCGCGATCCGTCCGGCGGCGACGTGCTCGAGCAGCTCGAGCTGCGCACGGCCGCGCTCTTCAGGCGTGAGCGCGAAGTTCGAGTGGCCGAGGATCCGCAGCTCCTTGCCGCGCACGTCGGCCGAGCGGAGCGGCGACTCGGGCCCGGCGGACTGCCCGATGTGCACGACGCGCGCGTGCAGCGCCGCCGCGCCGAGCGCCTGTGCGAGCGGCTCGCCCCAGAGCGGGTCGATGCAGACCGTGAAGCCGTCGCCGCCGAAGGCGGCCGCGAGCGCGTCCGCGTCGCCGAGCTCGACGAGCTCGTCGGCTCCGAGCTCACGGGCGCGGTCGAGCCTCGCGAGGTCGCGTCCGGCGGCGACGACCCGATCGGCACCGAGCAGCTTCGCTGCCTGGATCGCGGTGAGGCCGACGGCGCCGCTCGCGCCGAGCACGAGCACGCGGTCGCCGGGGCCGACCGCCGCTTTCCAGGCGACGGGAACCCATGCCGCGATGCCCGCGATCCCGCAGGCCGCGGCGAGGGCGGCGTCCGTCCCGTCGGGGAGGCGCAACGGCAGGTCGTCCGGCACCGTGACGCGCTCGGCGAGGAAGCCCGGCTTCCCCACGCCTCTTCCGCCGCCGAAGAGATAGACGAGCGCACCGTCCTCTGTCTCTCCGACGGCCTCGCAGCCCGGCGTGTAGGGCAACGGCGGGTGCCCGCCGTAGAAGCGGCCGGCCCCGACGGAGATGTCGAGCGGGTTGAGCGCGACCGCCGTGACGTGCACGACCGTCTCGCCGGCGCCCTCCTCGGGCTCACCGATCTCTACGGGCTCCGGCGGTGCGCCGAGCTCTACGATCTGCGCCGCACGCACAGGCCGGAGCGTACTAGACGGCGGTGCGCACGACGATGCGCGCGGCGTGCACGAGCAGCTCGACGGGCATGCTGGCAGCCGCCCGCTCGAGCGCCTGCTCGGGCAGGAGCGGCACGTGCACGAACCCTCCGCTCGTCTCGGGCCGCTCCTGCTCGAGCAGCCGCATCAGGACGTAGAAGACGTGGTTGCAGAGAAAGCCGCCGGCGTCCCGCGACTCGGCGGCCGGAACGCCCTCCGCGCGCAGCGCTGCGACGATCGCGTCGACGGGAAGGGTCGAGCGGTACGCCACGGGTCCCGCAGGGTCGATTTCGGCGCCTGAGACGGCGCCGTCGTTGTCCACCGGCACGGCCGAGTCGAGATTGTGCGCGAAGCGCTCGACCGAGATGCCGGTGCGCCCGTCGGCCTGGCCGAAGCAGATGACGACGCCGGGCGCGGCGTCGCGCACCGCTGCGCGCAACGCAGCCGCCGCCCGGGCATAGGCGACGGGGAGCACGGCCGTCGCGAGCTCGACACCGGGCAGAAGCTCTGCGGCGAGCGCTTCGACGAGGCGCTGCGACGGGTTGACGGCCGCGCCGGCGAACGGCTCGAAGCCGGTGACGAGCACGCGCGTCACGCGACCTCGTCCTCGACGCCCGCCGCCTCGAGCGCGGCCGCGAGGCTCGGATGCTCGTCGACGCGCACCACGCGACCGTCGCGCGTCGTCACGATCGCGGCGTAGCGGCCGACGTGGTACGTCCTGCGCGACTGGAGCGGCCGGTCGTCCGTCGGGTCCGCCTCCGTGCGCGAGAAGCGCATGCTGACGACGACCCTGTCGCCGATCCCGATGCAGCGATCGAGCGTGACGGAGTACTGCTCCGCCAGCCGGTCGCGCAGGATCTCGAGCACGTCGGCACGATCGGCTGTCCCCGCGACGGCGCCGATGCCGACCCACTCGACCTCGGGGTCGAGCATGCTCTCGATCGCGGCGAGGTCGCCCGCGACGAATGCGCGGTAGCCCCCCAGCAGCAGGTCGACGCTCACCTGGCTCATGCGGCCACCGTAGCGAGTACGACCTCCGCCGCAGCGTGCTCGATCAGCACCGGGTCGTGAGTCGCGCAGACGATCGCCGTACCCGTGCGCGAAGCGAGCTCTGCGAAGAGCGCACCGACGGCGTGTACGTTGCGAAGGCGGGCGTCTAGCGCAGGCCGAGCAGTGCGGCGGCGTTCTCCTTGAGGATCAGCGGCCGCACCTCGTCCTTCAGCGGCAGCTGCTCGAAGTCCGTGAGCCAGCGGTCGGGCGTGATCAGCGGGTAGTCCGAGCCGAACAGCACCTTCGTGCGCAGCTGGGAGTTCGCGTACTGCACGAGCACCGGCGGGAAGTACTTCGGCGACCAGCCGGAGAGGTCGATCCAGACGTTCGCCTTGTGAAGGCAGATCGAGATCGCCTCTTCCTGCCACGGAAACGACGGGTGCGCGATCACGATCTTCAGCTCCGGGAAGTCGGCGGCGACGTCGTCGAGGCACATCGGGTTCGAGTACTTCAGCCGCAGCCCGCCGCCGCCGGGCAGCCCCGTGCCGATGCCGCTGTGCCCGCTGTGGAAGAGCGCGGGCAGGCCCGCCTCGGCGATTACCTCGTAGAGCGGGTAGGCGCTCTCGTCGTTCGGGAAGAACGCCTGCAGGTTCGGGTGGAACTTGAAGCCCTTCACGCCGTGCTCGTCGATGAGGCGCCGCGCCTGCCGCACGCCCTCGGCACCGCGCGCCGGGTCGATGCTCGCGAAGGGGATGAGCACGTCGTCGTTCGCGGCCGCCGCTTCCGCGATCTCCTCGTTCGGGATCGCCGGCCGCCCGCTGCGGGCCTCCCAATCGACGGTAAAGACCACGGCCGCGATCTGCCGCTCGCGGTAGTACGCGGCGACGTCGTCCACCGTCGGCAACGCCTCGTTGCTCCCGAAGTACGCGGCGGCGGCGGCGCGAAGCTCGGGCGACATGCCGTCGGTACCGCTGCGGGCGATCTCCGCGTGCACGTGCACGTCGATCGCGACCACCTTGTCGACGTCGATCACGGCGCAACCGTACCGAGCCGGGCCTGCAGCGTGACGCCCGCAGCAAGGACGTCCCAGTCGGAACCCGCCGGGCCGACGAGCGACACACCGACGGGAAGGCCGCTTCGACGGCCGACGCCGGAGGGAAACGCCGCGACGGGAAACCCCGTCCAGTCCCAGTAGTGCGTCAGCGAGATCTCGTCGACGTCGGTGAACGCCTCGTCGTACCCGGCGCCGCGCAGACGCGCGACGAGCGGCACGGTGGGCTCGATCAATGCGTCGATGCGATTCAGGGCGAACCAGTCGAGCCAGGTCGCGGTCGCCTCGGCGCGGCGCTCCTGGGCTGCGACGTACTCCTCGGCGGGGAGCGCGCGCTGCTCGGCGTACTCGAGGAAGCCGCGAATCGACGGGCGGTACAGATCGCGCCGGTCGTCGAAGCGGCGGTGGTACGCGAGCATCTCGGTGCAGACGAGGTCGAGGAATGTGAGCCCCAGGTCGAGCTCGACGCCGGGCGGAGGGCGCTCGACGAGCTCCGCGCCGACGCTCCGGCATGCGTCGAGCGCAGCGTCGAAGCCGTCGGCGACGTCGGCGTCGAGCTCGACGAGCCCGAGCCGGGGCGACACCGCGACGCGACGCAGCGGTGCCCGCTCGGCCGGCGAGCGGGCGCCCGCGAGCGCCGAGAGCAGCGGCTCGCAATCCTCCACGCTCCGGGCCATCGGGCCCGGGTGGTCGAACGTCCACCCGAGCGGGACGATCCCGCGGATCGATACGAGCCCGCGCGTCGGCTTGAGCGTCGACGTGCCGCAGAAGGCCGACGGGATGCGCAGCGATCCCGCCGTGTCCGTGCCCGTCGCAGCCGGCGTCATGCGCGCGGCGAGGGCCGCGGCCGAGCCGCCGCTCGAACCGCCTGCCGAGCGTTCGAGTGCCCACGGGTTGCCGACCTGGTCCGTCGTCCCTCCCGCTGCGAACTCGTGCGTGTGCAGGTGACCGAGGAGGACCATGCCGGCCGCCTCGAGTCGCGCCCACGCGTCGCTCGAGCGCTCGGGCACGTCGGCGAGCACGAGGCTCGAGGCGGTGAGCGGCTTGCCGGCGACGGCGTACAGATCCTTGAGGCCGATCGGGACGCCGCAGAGCGGCGAGGCATCTCCCGCCGCGAGCCGCGCGTCGGCGCGGTCGGCGGCGGCGCGCGCGTCGTCCTCGTACACCCGCACCCACGCGTTGATCGAGGCCTTGTCGCCGTCGCGGCTCCGCACGCCGTCGCGGTCGCGGATGCGGTCGAGGCACGCGTCGACGAGCTCGCGCGACGACAGCCCGCCGCGCTGCAGCAGAGAGCCCGCCTCGAGGACGCCGAGATCCGCCGGATCGGTCACAGGGAGGCGCGCACGGGGAATGCGTTATACATCGCGCTGAAATGTCGCGCCGCACGTCGCCACCGTTTCGAGCCGATCACGTCGGCAGCCTGCTCCGGCCCGCGCCGCTGCTGAAGGCGCGAGACGACTTCTCCTCCGGGAAGATCGACGCGGCAGAGCTTCGCGCGCTCGAGGACGACGCCATTCGCGAAGCCGTGAAGATGCAGGAGGACGCCGGGCTGCAGGCGGCGACGGACGGCGAGTTCCGGCGCGCGTCGTGGCACATGGACTTCATCTACCAGCTCGACGGCATCACGAAAGAGGCCGGCGAGATCGCGGTGACGTTCTTCAACGAAGACGGCGAGATCGAGTTCACGCCGGCGGCGCTCCACATCGACGGCAAGCTCGGCGTCTCGAAGACGATCTTCGGCGACGACTTCGCGTTCCTGCAGCAGGCCGTGACGACGGCCGTCCCGAAGCTGACGGTCCCGTCGCCGAGCATGGTTCACTACCGCGGCGGCAAGGCGGCGATCGATCCGGCGGTGTATCCGGATCTCGACTCGTTCTGGGCCGATCTGACCGCCGCGTACCGCGACGAGGTGCGCCGGCTCGGGGAGCTCGGCTGCACGTATCTCCAGTTCGACGACACGAGCCTCGCGTACATGAACGACCCGCATCAGCGCGCGTACATCGCCTCGATCGGCGGCGACGCCGAGCGCCAGCACGTCGAGTACATCCACCACATCAACGAGTCGCTCGCAGACCGCCCCGAGGGGATGTCAGTGACGACGCACATGTGCCGCGGCAACTTCCGCTCGTCCTGGGCGGCGGAGGGCGACTACGAATTCGTCGCCGAGGCGCTCTTCAGCGAGCTCGAGGTGGACGGCTTCTTCATGGAGTGGGACGACGAGCGCTCGGGCGGCTTCGCGCCGCTCCGGTTCGTCCCCAAGGGGAAGCAGGTCGTGCTCGGACTCGTGACGACGAAGCACGGCGAGCTGGAGCGCAAGGACGACCTGAAGCGCAGGATCGAGGAGGCCGCCCGCTACGTCGACCTCGACCAGCTCTGCATCTCGCCGCAGTGCGGCTTCTCCTCGACCGTGGAGGGAAACGTGCTCTCCGTCGACGAGGAGATCGCCAAGTTGCGCCTCGTCGTCGAGCTCGCGGACGAGGTCTGGGGCGGCTAGACGCCCGGTACACTTGGGCCGCTCGGGGCCGTAGCTCAGCTGGGAGAGCGTCTGGCTGGCAGCCAGAAGGTCAGGGGTTCGAGCCCCCTCGGCTCCATCGAGAGGCGTCCGCGGCGCGGGCGCCTCTCGCTTGTGCGTAGAGGAACAAGCCGGTTATCCACCGAATACCCCGTGGTCCCCACCGGGGATCGCGCTTTTCCACACCGTGTTGCACAATCCAGGGACCCGCCGCCATGTTCGCAATCGGTGACAGCCTGCGCGACGCCCGCACCCGACGCGGGCTTTCGGCTGCGGACGTGCAGAAGGGCATCCGGATCCGCGAGCGCTACCTGACGGCGCTCGAGGAGGAGCGCTGGGAGATGCTCCCGGGCGAGGCGTACACGAAGGGCTTCCTGCGGACGTATGCCGAGTTCCTCGGCCTGGACGGCAACCTCTACATCGACGAGTACAACGCGCGGGTCACCCACCGCGAGGACGAGCCGTCGCTCGTACCCGAATCGCTCGCCGTGCACCACGGCACGCGGACGAGCGTGCTCCGGGCGCTCGTCGCAATCCTCGTGGTCGGCGCTCTCGTCGCCGGCCTCGTTGCGTGGCGTCTCGGCGGATCTGCACGCACGCCCGCGCACGGCGCGCAGGCGCAGTCCGTCGCCGACGCGAGCGCCGTGGCCGCAGCCGGCTCCGCCGGGACGCCCGCGCCCGCCGCCACCCCCAGCGCACCCACACCCGCGCCGGCCGCCCGAACGACGATCAGGGCGACCCGTGGCCGCTGCTGGGTCTCGGTCCGCGTCGGCGGCCCGGCCGGGAAGATCCTCTTCCAGCGCAACCTCGAGCAGGGCCAGGCGCTCCACTACGGTCTCGCGAAGAATCTCTGGGTTCGCCTCGGGCGGCCCCAGGCCGTCGACATCACCATCGGCCGCCAGAGGGTGACGGGGCTCCCCGCCTCGCCCGGGAACGTCCTGCTCACGCGGAACGGCCCGGAAGCCGCGTAGCGCTCAGCCGGCCGCGGCTTCGGCGAGCTCGACCGCAGGCACGTCGTTCCACAGCTCCTCGAGCTTGTAGAACGCGCGCGCCTCGGGCGTGAAGACGTGGAGGACAACGTCGAGGTAGTCGGCAAGCACCCAGGTGCCCTCGAGCGCGCCGTCGGCGCTGCGCGGCACGAGACCCTCCTCCTGCTTCAGCCTCTCGTGCACCTCGTCCCAGATCGCAGCCGTCTGCCGCGGGTTGCGGCCGGTGCAGATGACGAAGAAGTCCGTGAACGAGCACACCGGGCGCATGTCGAGGATGACGACGTCCTCCGCCAGCTTCTCCTGCGCGAGAGCGGCGATACGGCGGGCTTGTTCGAGTGAGGTCAGGGCTGGATCAGGGTCCTTCGTTCCGTCGCGGGCAGTGTAGCCACGGCTTGCGGACGTCAATCCGCGCGGTACAGGCCGCGGCTCTCGATCAGGGCCGCAACCGCCTCGGGGACGAGCCCGTCGAGCGGCAGGCCGGCCTCTGCGAGGGCCCGGATGTCGGTCGAAGCGGCCGGATTCGGCTCGAGCTCGAAGAAGAGGACGCGCTCGGGCCGCCTCAGGTCGCGCAGGACGGCGTCGAGCTGCTCCTGCGGGAAACCCGGCCGCGTCGCGACGGCGAGCCGCGTGAGGTCGAGGACGGCGTCCGGCTCCTGCCATGAGTCGAAGCTGCAGAACTGGTCGGCTCCGATCACGAAGAGTGGATCGTCGAAGGCCTCTGCCCGGAGCAGGTCGATCGTCCGCGGGTACGGGTCGAGCCGCACGTCGTCGTCCGGGAACGCCGCGCGCGCGAGCTCGACCCGGTCGCCGGCACCGGCGTGGACGCCCTTGTGGCCGGGTGCCGCGGCCACGAGCACGACGAGCCGCGACAGCCCGAAATGAGCCCGCGCCGCACGCGCGACGGCCACGTGCCCGACGTGCGGCGGGTCGAACGCGCCGCCGAAGAGCCCTATTGCCACTCGAGCGTCTCCTCGCCGACCTGCACCTCGTCGCCCTCGCGGGCGCCCGCGGCCTTGAGGATCTTCTCGAGCTGCGCCGGCGCAGGCGGCCGGCCCGTGACGCGGAACCCGCTCTCGGTTCGGAAGACGCGGTACGAGCGGCGCGCCGGCTGCGGCCGGTAGACGAGAAAGTCGACGAGCTCGGTCGCCTCGATCTCCGGCACGACCTCCTCCTGGGGCACGAGCTCGAAGAGCGCGCGGCGGAGCTCTTCGACGCCTGCACCCGTCGCCGCGGACACGCGGAAGACACGCACGATCCGCTCGTCCTCGATCCCGAACGCCGGCGGCTCGGGACTGAGGTCGATCTTGTTGAGGACGATCACCTGGCGGCGCTCGTCGAGCCCCGCGCCGTACGCGGCGAGCTCGGCATCGATCGTGCGCCAGCGGTCGTCCGCGTCGTCCTCGGACGAATCGATCACGTGCAGCAGCAGCTTCGCGCGCTCGAGGTGCGCGAGGAACTCGTGTCCGAGGCCGATCCCCTCGCTCGCGCCTTCGATGAGTCCCGGCACGTCGGCGACGACGAGCTGGCGTCCGTCTGCCGCCTGCACCGTGCCGAGCACGGGCGAGAGCGTGGTGAACGGGTATTCGGCGACCTTCGGGCGCGCGTTCGAGATCCGCGTCAGGAGCGACGACTTGCCGGCGTTCGGGAGGCCGACGAACGCCGCATCCGCGAGCAGCTTGAGCCGCAGCTCGATCGTGCCCTCCTCGCCCGGCATGCCGACCTCGGCGAAGCGCGGCGTCTGCCGCGTCGGCGAAGCGAAGTGCTTGTTGCCGCGGCCGCCGTCGCCGCCGCGCGCGACGACGACCCGCGCGCCGGGATGCGCGAGATCGGCGACGAGCCGCTCCTCCTCGTCGAGCACCTGGGTGCCGACGGGAACCTCGAGCACCACATCGTCTCCGTCCTCGCCGCTCGACAGCTGCCCGCTGCCGGCGCCGCCGCGCTGCGCCTTGATCTTCTGGTTCGGGCGGAACCCGGAGAGGTCCCGCTTGCGCGGGTTCGCGACGAGCACGACGTCACCGCCGGCGCCGCCGTCTCCCCCGTCCGGCCCGCCCTTCGGCACGAACTTCTCGCGGCGGAAGTGAATCGACCCGTCGCCGCCGCGGCCGGCCGCGACGTGGAACGTTGCGCGATCGTGGAACATGAGGAGACTCTAGGGCCGCCCCGCCGAGCACCGCGGTCCCGAGGACGGAGCTGACGCGAAGCGTCAGCGATGGCCGGGCTCAGCCCTCGGTCGTCGGCTCGCCGACAACCGAGATGAAGCGGCGCT
This sequence comes from Gaiellaceae bacterium, assembly GCA_035532715.1. GTDB lineage: Bacteria > Actinomycetota > Thermoleophilia > Gaiellales > Gaiellaceae > Palsa-739. Next base: position 27,713 of record DATKQO010000108.1, read on the forward strand.
CGCCACTCGTCCGGAAGGCGACGACGCCGTCACGCTTCGCGAAGATCGTGTCGTCCTTGCCGATGCCGGTGCCGGGCCCCGGGCGGAAGCGCGTGCCGCGCTGACGGACGAGGATCATCCCCGAGGTGACGTCCTGCCCGGCGAAGAGCTTGACGCCGAGCATCTTCGGGTTCGAATCGCGGCCGTTCCGCGACGAGCCAAGGCCTTTCTTGTGCGCCATTAGTGGCTCTCTTCCTTGGCGGCGAGCGCGGACTCGAGCGCGGCGATCGCACCCTTGCGGTTCGCGTTCGCGCGCTCGTGCTCGAGTGCGGCCTCGAGGTTCGGGCGCCGCCAGCCGGGCGCCGCCTCGGCGATCTGCGCGACCGTCAGCTCGTCGTAGTCCTTCGGCGGGTGCGCGGTGCGCGCAGGAGCGGCCGCGGCCGCGGGCTTTCTCGGCGCAGCTTCCGCCTTCGGCGCGGCTTCCACCTTC
>DATKQO010000109.1:0-15239 GCA_035532715.1 Gaiellaceae bacterium
CGGCGATGACGAAGTTGAGCAGGTCCATCGAGTCGAGGTCGAGCTGCTCGCGGAAGTCGACGTCCGGCTTGATCCCGGCAAGATCGGCCTCGGGGGCGATCTCGCCCAGCATGCGCAGCACCGTCGTCTTGATCTCCTCGCCGGTCATTGACGAGCCGACCTCGAGAAGGGGTCGGCATCACTCCTTCTCGTCAGCGGGGGACGGGTATGAGTAGCAGCGGGATGCTGCTGTGCTCGAGTGCCTCGCGGATGACCGCGGCGTGTCCTTCGTCGAGCTCCTGTGCCCAGCCGAGCGCGATCATGTCGGCGCGCATCTCTTCTGCGACGCCGAGCACGTGCTGTCCGGGTATGCCGACTCGTACCTCGAGGCGCACGAGGTCGGGGTTGGGGCAGTGCCGGCGCAGGAACTCTTCGCCCCAGGCCGCGAGCTCGTGTTGGGGTTGCTCGGTGAACGGGGGGATCGAGGCATGGTTGTGGACGTGCAGAACAACCACTTCGAGTTGATGCCGTCCGGCGAGCTCGAGCGTCTCGGCGAGTGCGGCCGCTGTCGCCGGCTCTGCATCGAGCGGGACGAGGACGCGCTTCAGCGTCGTCGTCGGGGTTGCCTGCGGTGGTACGACGAGGAGTGGCTTCGGGAGCGTGACGGCAAGCTGAAGCGCGACGTGCCCCGCTGGGCGGCGGCCGGCGCTGAGTGCTCTGACTCCGAGTGCGAGCGCGATGACGTCGGGGTTCTGTCCGGCCGCCTGGAGAGTCTGGACGACTGGCCCGGCCGTCAAGCGCAACGGCAGTCCGGCCGCGCGGGCTGCGGCCTCGGCGGTTTGGTGGCCGTCCTCCCGGATGTGGACCGCCTCGACCTCCGCGCCGAGCAGTCGAGCGAGCGCGGCAGCCGAGACGAGCACGGGGCGAGCGGCCGCACTGTTGTCGAGCGCGGCGAGCACTTTGTTCATGGCGTCTTCACCTCGATCCAGGAGTGGCCCCGGCGCTTGAGTCGGAGACCGGAGGGCGTGGCGGTCAGAGGGCGCTTGCGATCGCCGACGAGGAAGCTGACGGGGGAGTCGGCGGTGAGCGTCAAGTTCCGGCCGTCGGCGCGTACGGTCACATGTGCGCCGCGGAAGCAGACGTCGAGCTCGAGCGCGTGCCAGCGATCCGGGAGCTGGGGGTCGACCCGCAGGCAGGACCCTTCGGGGCGGAGTCCGGCGAAGCCGAATGCGAGCGCCTGCCAGAGGCTTCCCATCGTGGCGAGATGGAGGCCGGCGGCGGTCGTCTGCGTCAGGTCGTCGAGATCGATCCGGCTCGTCAGCTCGAGCGCGGCCAGCGCCTTCTCGAGCATTCCCGCCCGGGCGAACAGCGAGGCATGGATGCCTGAGGAGAGCGAGCTCGCGTGCGCGGTGCGCGGCTCGTAGTAGAGGAGATTCGGCCGCAGCGAGTCCGGGGCGACCTCGCCGGGTGCGAGGTGGTGAAGCATGAGCACGTCGGCTTGTTTGACGACCTGGGCGGCCTGCAATCGCTCGCCGCCCAGAAGAAGCTCGGCCGCGACCGGGCGTGGCGCGAGCTCCTCGATTACGAGCGGCTCGAGCTCGAAGAAGCCGGAGAACTGCTCGTAGATCCCGCTTGTCGGGTCGTAACCGTCGACGAGGGCGTCGGCGAGCTCGAGCCAGCGCTCCCCCTCGGCCGCCGATACCGAACCGCTGCCCTCGACGGCCACCGCCTCCGCGGCGTGGCGGAGATTCCAGCGTGCCATCACGTTGGTGAAGGCGTTGTCGTCGATCTGCTCGTGATACTCGTCGGGGCCGATCACGCCATCGATGTGGCCGCGGCCGTTCCGATCGAGGCGGATCCGCGAGGCCCAGTAGCGGGCCGTCTCGACGAACAGGGCGAGAGCAGGGCCGCGGCGAAACGCCTCGTCTCCGGTCCAGTCGAGGTAGCAGGCCGCGGCCCAGGCTACGTCGGCGACGATGTGCTCTTCTTGGTCGCCGGTGCGGATCGGGATCAGCTCGCCGCTGCGCGTGGTCGCGTGCGCGGGGGTGGCGTCTCTGCCGGTGCGCGCGGACTCCCAGGGGAAGCGCGCGCCGGCGCGGCCGAGCGCCCGGGCCTCCGTGCGCGCTGCGGGCAGACGCCGGATTCGATACTCGAGCAGGCTGCGGGCGGCCTCCGGTCGTGTCGCGGCGAGGAACGGCAGCACGAACACGTCTGTGTCCCAGAAGACGTGGCCGCGATAGCCCGGCCCCGTCAGTCCGCGCGCGCCGAGCGCCGTCTCGCCCGAGTCGGCGACGGAGGCCATCAGTTGGAAGAGGGCGAAGCGGATGGCCCGCTGGAGCTCCGCGGCGCCGTCGATCTGCACGTCTGCGTGCTCCCAGCGCTCGCCCCAGGTCGTCCGCTGCTCGGTCAGCAAGCGCTCGAATCCGGCCTCTTGCACGACGTGGAGCTGAGCGACGGCCTCCGCGGGTCGCGGAACGGAGTCGGCGTCGAGGAGGTAGACGCCTAGGCGGTCGAGTCGGCGCCGCTCCGCGTCGCCGTGGCTCGTGTTCGCGGTGGCTGCGGTGACGCCGCCGTGCGCCGCCCGTACTTGCAGCCAGTCACATCCGTCTACCCGTCCCCGTCGCCAGCGGCGGTGTCTGGACGGCGGCAGCAAGGAACGGCTGTCCACGAGGCCGGCCTCGGCACCCTCGACGCGGAGCGCGACGCTGCCCGGCCGTGCGACCGACGAGAAGCGCACCGACTGGAGCTCTCGGCCGTCCGGGCCGTTGAGTTCTTCGAAGAGCAGCCCGCTCCGCAGATCGAGGACGCGCCGGAGTCCGCCGGGATGTTCGAGCGATCCGGCGACCTGGGCCCAGGCGGGTGCCTCCAGGAGATGGCTCTCTGCACCTTCATCCTCGTAGATCCCGCCCGCGAGGACGCGGGGGTTGCTGGCCCGATGCGCCAGGAGCGGGGCGCCGCTCGTGCCGATGCGGCCGTCGGCGAGCGTGAGCAGGGTCTCGTGCACACGTTCGAGGTGGTGGTCGAGCCCGTGGACGGCGAGAGTCCATTCCGAATCGGGATCGAACGAGGGAAGCTCTCCGGTCTCGCGCCGTCGCACCTGATCCTCGAGGATTCCGGCGAACGCGTCCGGCCCGCCGCCGAGCGCGACGACGCCCTTCGGCGTGCCGTTCGGCTCGACACCGACGGAGAGCGCCGTCGCCGCCGCGCCCTCCGGGACGAGCAGCAGCGAGTCGCTGCCCGGGACCCCGCCGATCGCTCCGAACTCGTCGCCTCCGAGCAAGACCGCCGATGCGGCGAGGCCGCGGCGGCGGAGCTCGGCGAACAGCCACCGCGCCGAGTCCGACTTGTCCGTGAGGCCGAGCTCGATGTGCTTGACGTCGCTCGTTACGCGCGGGTCGGGAACACCGGCCTCGAGGGCTGCCACCCGCACCACCTCGGCGACCTCAGCCAATCCCGAGAAGCCGCTCGCCGACAGGCGCTCTTCGACCGCCGCGAGCAACTCCGCGATCCGCGCCTTGGGAGGATCCGCCCAGACCTGCGCGGGGATGAGGTCGATCTTGCGCCGGTTCAGGCGCTCCGCCACGAGCGCCACGTCCAGCCCACGCGCGCGCAGCCGGCCGACGACGAGCGCCGCAGCAGCCGTGAGCGCCGCCTCTTCTGCATCCGTCGCCGTGCGCCGCTCGATGAGTTGCGGGCCGGTCGGGCCGACCGCGAACACCTCGGAGCCGCGATTGAGGCAGAGATACAAGTGTCCGGGTCCGGCCGGCCGCGCACCGAGCTGGGCGTCGACGTTCCCGAGGTGGGTGCCGCTGACGATCGCGACGTCGAAACCCCAGGCGCACAACGCCTCGACGAGCGTCCGGACACGACCCGCGTCGGCCCGCCGATCCGGCACCGCCGTCCCGTCCCAATCGAACACCGCAGCCTCGAAGCGGCGGTCGAGTGCAGCCGAAAGCAAGAACGGCGGCACTGACGGCGTCGACGGCCGCGTGACACGACGAAGGGCGGGCGGTCGCGCTCCCACGGCGAAGATGATCGCCGTCGATCGTGTGCGCCGCCTCGGGGCCCCTTGCGTCGAGGTTGCGGGGAAACCCGCACCTGACCGCGTCCGATCCCCGATGCCGGAGGCCAGCCGTGAGCGGACCATATATTCCGAGATCGGGAGAAGATAGAATGTCCGCCGCGCCCGGCACGTACCTAAAGCACGAAGACGAGTCCTGTTGGACGCACGATCACTTGCTTCGGGACTGCGTGGGCTACCGGGTCGACTCTCCGGGCGGGCATCTCGGCTACGTCGAGGAGATTGTCCTCTTGCCCGACGAGAGTCGGACGATCGGCTTCCTCGTCCGCGAGGCGGAAGGGGTCGTCTTCGTATCGGTGCGCCAGATCCGCGATTTCTCGCCCGGAGCCGAGCGGATTGTCGTCGACCCGCACCTGCTGGTCAGCCGCCGCCTCCAGGCCCAGCGGCAACGCCGAGCCGCGCAACGCGAACCTAGGCGTCGTGGCGGCTCGAGGCACGTGACATCGCGCGCACGGAGACCGTGAGCTCGAACGCGCGCAGGTCGTCGCGGACCAAGCGCTGCGGCGAAAAGCGGGTTTCGGCTGCGCGCCGCAGCTCGAGCGGATCGAGGGCGTCGGCCTGCTCGATCGCCGCGGCCATCTGTCAGTAGTCGTCGACGATGATCCCGGTGCGCCCATGCTCGATGACCTCGGGGACGGCGCCGTAGCGGGTCGCGATCACGGGTGTGCCGCAGGCCATCGATTCGATCATGACCAGGCCGAACGGCTCGCCCCAGGCGATTGGAAAGAGTGTGGCGCGGGCTCCCTTGAGGAGCTCCACCTTCTCCTCTTGTGTGACCTCGCCGAGATACTCGATCTCCGCGCCGAGGTGCGGCTCGACGAACTCGCGGAAATACGCGATCTCCTCGGGCTCGCGGCATTTTGCCGCGAGCCCGAGTGGAATCCGCGCCTCCATCGCGACGGCGATCGCGCGATGCGCGCCCTTGTCGCGGCCCATGCGCCCGAGAAAGAGGAGGTAGTTGCCCGGCCGGCGCCGCTGCGGGTGACGCGCGGGATCGATCGCGTTGGGGCAGTCGCGACCCAGGGAAGATGCGGTCTGGGGCGGCGCTGGCTGAGTGAGAGCGAGATGAGCCCCAGCCGGGGCGCGATGGCTGCGATCTGCTCGTAGATCTCGCCACCTTCACCGTCCAGCGCCCCATGCACGGTGTGCAGGACGGGCGTTCCGAGGAGGCCGCCGATTGCGGCGGCCGGGGGCCCTGAGTGGTCGCTGATCACGTCGAACTCGTCGCTGCGCCGGTAGCAGGCCAGGCAGTGGCGGAGCTCCGGCAGCGACTGCCCGATCCGCTCGCTCGGCGCCTGCTCGTAGACGTAGGCAAGTCTGGCCCGCGTCAGCGAATCGCCGGACGCAAACAGGGTGACATCGTGACCCGCGTCTATCAAGCCGTCGGCGAGAAGCGCGACGACTGCCTCGATGCCACCGTAGCGCGGCGGCGGAACCGGGAACCAGACTGGGCTAATCACCGCGATCCGGAGCCGCTCCGATGGTTCGGTCGAGAAGGGCGGAGCATCTCGCTCGAATGTCTTTGCGTTCAACCGGCCTCTCCTTGACCTCCCTGACGGATGTCCAGCGACGTCCGCAACTCCACATCGGGGCGCTCACCGATCTGTTCGACGGAAATATCGGCGGACTTCACCAGGTCGTCTGGCGGACGGGGCTGGAGGTTGGCAGGAGCGTTGCCGTCTAGTCTCTTCCGCAGTGACAGCTCCGATAGACGCTGGGCGGCCGCTCCGAAGCGGGAAGATCCCGGTCGATCTCCTGGCCGATCTGCTGTCCGGGCTTCCAGCCGCGCCCCCGGAGGTCCGGCTGAGCCCTCACGTCGGCGAGGATGCCTGCGCGATCGAGATCCCCGGCGGCATCTTGGTCGCTGCGACCGATCCGATCACGCTCAGCAGCGCGGAGATCGGGCGGTTGGCGGTGATTGTCAACGCCAACGACCTCGCCGTGACCGGCGCTCGCCCTCGTTGGTTCCTTGCGGTCATCCTCGTCCCTCCCGGTACCGACGAGTCGGTCGTCCGCAGCCTCTTCGCAGCGGCGCAACGGGCGCTCGTCGAGGTCGGCGCAGTCCTGGTCGGTGGCCACACCGAGGTGACCCCGGTCGTCACCCGGCCGGTCGTGGTCGGTCAGATGCTTGGGCTGGCCGAGGGCGACCGGTTCGTTGCTACCGGCGGGGTCGTCCCCGGAAATGCTGTCGTCCAGGTGGGCCCTGCTCCCATCGAAGGTGCGGCGGTTCTGGCGCAGGAGGCCGCCGGTCGCCTGGGCGGGGTGGACGCCGCGGTGCTGGCGGCCGCGTGCGCGGCGTTCGATCGCCCCGGGATCTCGGTCGTCGAGCCGGCTCTTCTCGCGGCCCGGTTGGGAGCCACTGCTCTGCACGATCCAACCGAGGGCGGCCTGGCTGCCGGCCTGCATGAGCTGGCCGACGTCTCGGGCGTGCGCATCCGGATCGACCGGCTGGCCGTGCTGTGGTTCGAGCCGGGGGTCGCCGTGTGCCGGGCGCTTGGCGCCGACCCGTGGTCCACGCTCGCCTCCGGCACGCTCTTGTCCACCTTCCCGGCGGAGACTGTTGAAGAGGCTGTTCGGGCTCTGGCCGAGAGCGGGCGTGCAGCAGCTGTGATCGGCAGGGCCGAGCCGGGGGCGGGCGTTTGCGACGTTGACGGCCGGTCGATCCGCCGGTGCGACCGCGACGAAGTGGACCGCATCCTGCTCGAGTAGCCCTGGGTCGAGGGTCGCGACGACTGACTCTCGGCGCGAGCGGCCGCTGTCAAGGCGCAGAGTTCAAGCTTCGAGCATGAGCTGCTATACGCCGTGCGTTGCTTGGAGCAGCCGCTCGAACGAGCGGGCGAAGAGATAGGCATCCCCGAGCCAGCGCGCGGACACGTAGTTGCCGTCGACGACGACGAAGGCGGCGCGGTCGTCGCCGGCCGTCCCCCGGGCCAGCAGGACGCGTGGGCCTGCCTCGAACTGCTTCGGATCGTCGAGCGCCGCCCGTACCTCGTCCTCGACGTAGACCGGGTACGTGCGCGCGTACTCGCCGAGCCAGAAGGTCCCGACGCGTGCGAGCCGCTCGAGGTACCTCGGGAAGCAGGTCGTCCGCCGCCGGGCGAGCAGGCTTCGGCCCTCGTGGTCGCGGGCGCGAGCAAGCAGGAGCACGCCGTGGCAGATCGCGCCGACCGGCCGCCGCAGTGACCAGAACGCGCCGATCGCCTCCTGGAGGATGCGGCTGCCGAGGTACTGGCGCATGCCGGGCGCGTGGCCGCCCGGCAGCAGGAGGCCGCCGAAGCACTCCGGGTCGGCGGCCGCCCAGGGAACGGGACTCCGGAACTCGGGTGCCTGCTCCAGCTCGGCGTAGTACCTCCGCGCCTCTTCGCTCGCGCCGAAGCGCCCAAAGACGATCCCCCGCAGTGCGCGCTCGTCGCAGGCCGGCGCGGCGCCGCCTCGCTCGGTGGCGAAGACGAGCTCGTGCCCGGCGTCTCTGAGCAGCCGCCACGGCACCGCGACCTCGGTGGGGTCGAAGTCCCGATCGGGCAGAGGAACGAGAATCCGCTTACGCATCGAGCCTCGAGCATGCCAAAAGGCGCCTGACACCTCGGTAGTCGAGGCGCTCGAAGCGCGCCTCGTCAGGAGAGCCAGCGCCTGCTGCGCGTATCCCTGATCGCAAGCGCGGCCGAGTCGTCGCCTGCCTCCTCGCGCAGCGTCCGCACTGCGAGCCAGACGGCAGAAAGCGATCCGGCAGTCGCCAGCAGCCGCGGGTGCGCCCTGCCGCCGCGCGGCCCGAGCTCGTAGATCTCGAATCGCTCCGACTCCGATTCGGGGGCCGTCCGTGCAGCTCTCATGAGCCCCACGGTCGCCCGCCCGCAGCGTCCGCCCATCGGCCTGCACCCGTATCCGCGCTCAGCGCCTCCACGGATGCGACGTTCCACCGCCGGTGCGAGCCTGAGGCATGGTCGCGCTCGACCGCGGAAGTGGGCTCGTTCGCAGGCGCAACGGCGAGGTCGTCCCGTTCGATCGGGCGCGGATCGACGAGGCCGTGCTGGGGGCCTGCCGCGAGGCGGGACGCGCGGACGCGCAGCTTGGGCGGCACGTGACCGGCGATGTTGTCGCGACGCTTGCGCGGCGGCGGAGGCGCGGGCCGGTCGCCGTGGAGGAAACCCAGGACGCGGTCGAGCATGTGCTGATGGAGCGTGGGCTCGACGAGGTGGCGCGCGTGTATGTCCTCTACCGCCGCCAGCGGGCGCGGCTCCGGGACGCGAAGCGGATGCTCGGCGTCCGCGACGAGCTCAAGCTAGGGCTGAACGCGGCGGTGATCCTGCGTGAGCGCTATCTCCTCCGCGACGAGCGGGGGCGGCCTGCGGAGTCCGCCGCGGAGATGATGGCGCGGGTCGGCCACCACGTCGCGGCGGCCGAGGACGCCTTCGTGTCCGGCTCTGCCGAGCGCTGGAGCGAGGAGTTCGCCGGGATGCTGAAGCGGCTCGACTTCCTGCCGCACTCGCCGACGCTGATGAACGCGGGCACGCGGCTCGGCCTCCTGTCGGGGTGCGTCGTGCTCCCGGTCGAGGACTCGCTCGAGTCGATCTTCGCGGCGATCGGTCAGACCGCGCTCGTCCATCAGGCTGGCGGCGGCACGGGCTTCTCGTTCTCGCGACTGCGGCCGGCCGGCGACGTGGTCGCGAGCACGCACGGCGCCGCCAGCGGCCCGGTGTCGTTCATGCGGATCTTCGACGTCGCGACCGAAGTGGTGAAGCAGGGCGGCCGCCGCCGCGGTGCGAACATGGCCGTCCTCGACGTCTCGCACCCGGACGTCCGTGAGTTCGCCACCGCAAAGCGCGAGCCGGGCAGCCTCGAGAACTTCAACCTCTCGGTTGCAGTGAACGACCGCTTCATGCGCGCCGCCGCGGCCGGCGGATCGCACCGTCTCGTCAACCCGCGCACCGGTCGCGCTGTCGCGAACGTTCCCGCGCGCGAGCTGTTCGAGCTGATCGTGGAGGCAGCCTGGCAGTCGGGCGACCCGGGCCTGCTCTTCCTCGACCGGGTGAACCGCGCGAATCCGCTCCGCGGGCTGGGACGGATCGAAGCGACGAACCCGTGTGGCGAGGTGCCGCTGCTGCCCTACGAATCGTGCAACCTCGGTTCGCTCAACCTGAGCAGATTCGTCGCCGCTGGGCGCGTCGACTGGCAGCGGCTCGACGAGACCGTGCAGCTCGCGGTCCGCTTCCTCGACGACGTGATCGACGTGAATCGCTACCCCTTCCTCGAGCTCGAGCGCGCGTCGCGCGCGGCGCGCAAGGTCAGGCTCGGTTTCATGGGGCTCGCCGAGCTGCTCGCCTCGCTCGGCATCCCGTACGACAGCGAGGACGCCCTCCGGCTGGCTTCGCGCATCGCCGCGCGCGTCCGGACTTCCGCGCGGTTCGCCTCCGCGGAGCTCGCGCGCGAGCGCGGAACCTTTCCCGCCTTCGAACAGAGCACGCTCCGACGCGGCGTGCCGCTTCGCAACGCGCAGCTGATGGCCGTGGCCCCGACCGGCACGATCTCGATCATCGCCGGCACGACCTCGGGCATCGAGCCGCGTTCGCCGTCGCGTACGCGCGAAACGTGCTCGGCACGCAGCTGTTCGAGTTCAACGCTCTGTTCGAGCGCGTCGCGCGGACGCGCGGCTTCTACTCCGACGAGCTCCTGTCCGAGATCGCCGAGACCGGAACCGTGCGCACGAACACGCGCGTCCCGCGCGACGTGCGGATGGCGTTCGTCACCGCGCTTGAGATTGCGCCGGGGTGGCACCTGCGCATGCAGGCCGCCGTGCAGCGCCACGTCGACGGCGGAGTCTCCAAGACTGTCAACCTGCCTGCCGCTGCGACGCCGCGCGACGTCGCACGCATCTACGTGGACGCGTGGCGCGCCGGTGCGAAGGGAATCACCGTCTACCGCTACGGCAGCCGCGCCGCTCAGGTGCTGACGCTGCTTCCCGCCGACGCCGCGGACGGACGCCCGCCTGTCCGCGCCGACGAGGCGTATGCGGGCGGTTGCGCAGGACGCGCCTGCGAGTTCTGACCCGGCTCCGAGTTGACGCCAACGGGCCGCGGGCATGAGCATCGAGCCGGTGAACGTCCCGGCGGTGGTGGATACCGAGTGCGTGTCGTTCCTCCAATGGGCGCTGCCCCGCCTCCGGCTGAGCTGGGCGGGCTTCAGGAAAGTCCGACGACAGGTCTGTAAGCGGATCGAGCGACGGCGCCGCGCGCTCGAGCTTCCAGACCTTGACGCCTACCGCGTGTATCTCGAGGCGCATCCCGCGGAGTGGCGGGTGCTCGACGGCCTCTGCCACGTCACGATCTCGCGGTTCTCCCGCGACCGGGCCGTCTTCGAGTTCCTCGCACGGGAGGTGCTGCCTGCGCTTGCTCGCGCAGCGGCCGAGTCCCGCAGACCCTTCCGTGCTTGGAGCGCCGGCTGCGCGTCGGGCGAAGAACCGTATACCCTCGTCTTGGTCTGGGAAGCGCTGTTCGTGACCCGGTTCCCGGATGTCCGCCTTGAGATCCTTGCGACGGACGTCGACGGGGCGATGCTCGCCCGTGCTCGCGCCGCCCGCTACGGGCCGTCGAGCCTCCGCGAGCTGCCGGAGGAATGGCGACGGCTCGGCTTCGAAGCCCGGCAGGGCGCCTACCACCTACGCGCGGAGCTGAGGCGAGCGGTGACCCTGAGAGAGCACGACCTGCGCACCGGGTCGCCGGACGGACCGTTCGACCTCGTGCTGTGCAGGAACCTCGCCTTCACCTACTTCGACGCGGAACTTCAGCTCGAGGCGTGCTCGACGCTCGGCGGCGCGCTGCGGCCCGGCGGTGCGCTCGTCGTCGGGGCACACGAGGCGCTCCCGCCGGGCGCGCACGGGTTCCTCCCATGGCCGGCCGGTCGCGGCATCTACCGAAGGCACGCCTCGTGCGGCGAAGAAGCGGCCCGCGAGCCCGGTCCGTGATCGTGGCTCTGCACGTGAGTCGAGCGTCCATCGGCCGTCGCCGTCGCATGAGGCAAGGGACGCAGTGGCCTGCCACGCGCGTTGTGCGGCTTGGTCGGTAGTTCACCGGACGCACGTTCAGCGGTCACGCTGATGATGATCGTCCCGCGGCGCGGGACGGTAGTGCACATTGCCGAGCGCCCGCGAGAAGTTGCGACGACTTCAACGAGCAGCTCGCGCAGCGACTGCCGACGGAGGACTACTTCCACACCCTCGCCGGCTTCGTCTTCGGCTTGCTCGGACGCAACGCTCGCTGGCGCGGAGAAGCCAGAGCGATGAGTCCACCTTCACACGCGTCTGCTGCGGCGTCCGCCACGGCTGGTGGGGCGATCCGGCTGGCGCGGCAGGCGGTCGAGCGACTCGGTGGCCGCTACTCGTGCGAGCTCGGGATCGACGTCGATGCCGGCGACGATCAGGTGGAGCGGTGGGCGCTCCTTGCAACGCTGTTCGGGAACCGGATCTCGGCGACGACCGCCGCGAATACCTACCGCACGCTCGCGCGGGCGGGCGTGCGTACGCTCGGCGATGCCGGCACGCGCGACTCGGATGAGCTCGTCGCGCTCCTCGACGCCGGCGGCTACGCCCGCTACGACTTCCGCACCGCGACGCGGCTACGCGCGCTCGCGGGCGCGCTGGAAGCCACCGGCGGGGTCGCTCCACTCGGCCGGCGTCTCGACCGCCCGGACGAGCTCGAGCCGGCCCTCGACGAGCTTCCGGGGTGGGGCGCGGTCACGATCCGGCTCTTCCTGCGGGAGCTTCGCGGCGTCTGGCCCGGGGCGCGCCCGCCTCTCGATCCGCGCGCGTTCGAGGCGGCGAAGCACCTTGGCCTCACGCGTGCGGCGCGTTCTTCTGACGCGGGCCTTCTCCGTGTGAGCGCGCTCGCCGCTGCAGGCGGTCTCGACCTGCGCGATCTCGAGACGGCGCTCGTCCGCGTCGCCCTCGCGCATCGGGGAGGTTTCGCCGACTGCCCCGGTGGCACGAGGTGCCGGGCGCTTGCGTGACCGGCCGAGACGCCGTCGGCCCTTCGACGCGCGCCTACGAGGTCGGCGAGGCGGGGATCACGAGCCGGCGCCAGGGTGGCACGACGGGCAGCTGCGCTTTCTCCCAGAGCTCGCTAAACCTGGCGAGAGGACGGCTGCGATGTCATCGCGCTCCTCGGGCGCGAGGTGCTTCAGCCAGGCACAGACGGTCGTGAGCAGGATCTCCGCCTCGGTCGGATTCGCCAGCCCGAGGCGCGACTGCAGCTGGGCGATCACTTCGTTGAGCTCGACAGAGCACGGCTTTCCGCTCCGATGCGTCTCCTCTTCCCAGATCGCGCGCAGGCCGAGCGGCAGGTGGGCTGCGACGTGCCGCGCTCCGTTCGCGCCGATGCACTCACCGAGCTCGCCCGCGACGCCGCGGAAGACCTCCTCTGCATCCCGCTCTCCCGGAAGGCGAGCCTCCCGAGCGAGCCAGCGGAAGCCGATGTGACGATCCTCGGCGGCCTTAGCCGCGTTTCGCGGCAGCGACGCAGCGTGTCCACGCTTTCGCAACAGCATGCCGACCCGATCGTCCCAGCGCACCGCGCCGGGGACATCCGTAACGCTCCGCAGTCGTGATCGGTGCCTCTCCGATGCCGGCGGCGCGAGCGCTGCAGATGTCTCGATGGAGCAACTCCAAGGAGAGGATTCACGATGCCTACAGGGACGGTCAAATGGTTCAACGACGGGAAGGGCTACGGTTTCATCACGTCCGACGACGGAGGGCCTGATCTTTTCGTGCATTACACGGGCATCGCCGACGGCGGCTTCAGGACCCTGCTCGAGGGAAGCCGGGTCGAGTTCGAGGTGCGTCCCGGAAGGAAGGGGATAGAGGCGTTCAACGTCGTCGTGCTCGGCGGGTCTACGCAGTCCGGGCCGAGGCCCGAAGGTCAGCCCGGAGCGGCGAAGATGTCCGTCCTCAGCGCGGGACGGCGTCGCGCAGGGCGTGCGTAGTCGAGCATCGAGCTTCGGCAGCTCGGGATTGCCGAGGAAGCAAAGAGACGAATCATGATCGGAGCGATCGCCGTCGCCTCGCAGCATCCCGCGCGTTCGCGAGCAGAATCACCTCCGCCGGGTCGACTCGAAAGGCGGCTTTGCCGCATGTGAATCCGGCGCTTCCCCGATTGTGGCCTGCACGACGGGGACGACCGTGGCCTCGTGGCAGCGACGGTCGCGGACCTGTGGAGCTCGGCCGTGGCGCGCCCGCCGGCAGCGCCCGCGTATCTGACGCAGGCAGCGGACCGCACGTGGGCAGAGCGCAGCTGGGACGAGGCTGCGCGCGAGGTCGACGAGCTCGCTGCGGGGTTCGTCGCGCTCGGGATCCGCGCGCCCGACCGGGTCGCGATCATCGCCCGCACTCGGCTCGAGTGGGCGCTGTGCGATTGGGCACTCATCGCGATCGGCGCGCTCGTCGTTCCCATCTATCCGACGTCGTCCGCCATCGAGTGCGCGTACATCCTCGGCAACTCAGGGGCCCGCTTCCTCGTCTGCGAGGACGACGCCCTGCGGGAGAAGCTCGAGCCGGTCCGGCGCGAGCTGGAGGCGCTCGAACAAGTCGTGCTGATCGAGGACGCACCCGACTCCGGATCGCTGTCGCTCGAGGACGTGCGCGCACGCGGCCGCGCGTACCTCGAAGAGGCGCCCGATGCCGTCGAGCAGGCGCGGACGGCGATCGGGGAAGACGATCCGCTGACGATCGTCTACACGTCGGGTACCACGGGGCCGCCGAAAGGCTGCGTGCTGTCGCAGCGCAACTACCGGGCGATGGTCGAGATGGTGCTTGCCGTCGAGGGCCTCGTCGAGCCCGGCGACCGTCTCCTCCTGCACCTGCCGCTTGCGCACACCTTCGCCCGACTGATCTCGTTCCTCGCGCCGGCCGTGGGCCTCACGATCGCGTTCTGCCCCGACTCGACGGGCCTCACGGACGCGCTCACCACCGTCAGGCCGACGCTGTTTCCGAGCGTGCCGCGGCTCTACGAGAAGATTGCGGCCGGCGTCCACGCAAAGGTGGAACAGAGCCCTCGCGCGCGACGAGCCGTCGCGCAGTGGGCGATCGGTGTCGGTGCGCGAGCGAGCGCCCTGCAATTGGCAGGGCAGCCGCTCGGCCCCTCGCTCGCCTTCGAGCGCGTGCTCGCAGACCGGCTCGTCCTCTCCAGGCTGCGGGCGGGACTCGGCGGCCAACTGCGCTTTGCCGTCTGCGGCGGTGCACCGCTGCCCGTCGAGGTCGCGGAGTTCTTCCACGGCTTGGGCATCGTCATCCTCGAGGGCTACGGGCTCACGGAATCGACGACCGCCGTTGCGTTCAACCGGCCGGACGCATACCGGCTCGGGTCGGTCGGGCTCCCGCTGCCCGGCGTCGAGCTGAGGTTGGCGCCGGACGGTGAGATCTTCGCCTGCGGCCCGAACATCTTCCAGGGCTACTACCGCGACGAGGACGCGACCCGCGCCGTGCTGAGCCCGGACGGCTGGCTCGCGACCGGCGACCTCGGCGCGTTCGACGCTGACGGCTTCCTGACGATCACCGGTCGCAAGAAGGAGATCATCGTGACCGCGAATGGGGAGAACGTCGCACCGCAACGCATCGAAGATGCACTGAAGACCTCGCGCTACATCTCCGAGGCGGTCGTCATCGGCGACCGCCGACCGTATCTCGTCGCCCTCCTCGTCCTCGACCAGGCGGAGGTCGAGCAGGTTGCGCGCGGCGACGAGGAGGTGCGCGAGCTCGTCGAGGGGGAGCTCGCCCGCGTGAACCAAGCTCTCGGCAGGCGAGACCGTGTGCGCCGGTTCGCGATCCTGACCCGCGATCTGTCGCAGGAGGCGAGCGAGCTCACGCCGACCCTGAAAGTGCGCCGCCACGTCTGCGAGGAACATTTCCGTGACGAGATCGAGCGCCTCTACCTGCGCGTCTGATTCCGGTGGGGCGAGTCATGTACGCCGAGCACGACGGCGCAGCCGGGACGGACGTGGTCGGCCCTCTACGGATAGCGGTAGACGATCCGTCCTCGTCGCAGATCGTACGGCGACTCCGGCACTACGTCGACCACTTCAACCGGCACCGGCCACATCGCTCGCTCTCGCTCCAGCCGCCGGAGACGCGCTCGGCCACCGTTTTCCGGGCGCCCACGCTGCGCATCGACCGACGCGAACTTCTCGGCGGGCTCAT